>NZ_JBWSOR010000027.1:0-58469 GCF_056629435.1 Nocardia sp. TBRC8007
GTCAGTACATCCTCACCGTGAAGTGCAACCAGCCCAGCCTGCGCACATGGAAACACCGTCCTGGAAAGACTTTCCGTCTCCGTCGACCTCGCATGATTACGGTTATCGACGCCGTGGTACCCGTATTCCGAAAACCACCGAAGTCCATGTCGGCATCGGATTCCCCTGGCGCAGAAAAAATGCCGCGCATCAGCCGCACCGTGACGTCGCGGTACTGCGGCAGAGATAGCAGACCCGCGAAACCGTCACCAGCCCGACCATCGCCAGCGCTACACCCCAACAGGTCACCGCATAGGCGCGGACCCGATCGATCGAGAACACGATCCACCGATCCGCGGATTCGCCTACGACGAAGACCGCAGCCGAATCCGCAGCGACAGCATACTCCCGGACAGGAGAAACCATTCTGCCACAATGGAATTGCATGAGTAGAACGCCCGAGCCACTGCCTACCCGTGATCAAGCCATGGTCGGGGATCGTCGTGAAAAAAATGAACAAAAAGTAACTTCGTAGACAATATCTTGCGGGATCATGTCTACTGTTCTCCGCCGGAAAAGTGTTGAAGAAACAACTCCGATTACGAAAGCGAAACATTACCGCACGGGCCGCCTCCCGTAGCTTTCTTCGGCCGAGACACCGGAAAACGACCGACGCAGTCGTGGCGGACTTCGTGCGCGTCGCGAGCACCTACCGTGCACCTGAAGTATTCAAGAATTGAACAAGTATAGAAGGATCTGACCATGAAGCGTGGCATCAGCGTTGCTATCGGTATGATATCCGCGATATCCACCGTTTTCCTCACAGCGATTCCGGCGCATGCGGCCGCCCCCAAAATCACCAAGCTCGACGACGTGCTCAGAGATCAATACGGTAACTACACCTATGCAGAGTACGGTAAAGCGACGTACACCCATTCCGCTGTGGCGCTAGCGGGAAAACCCAAAATCACTTTGGGTAAACAGTGGTTCGCGGGCACGTCGACCCTACGGAACACCAGCAACCAGCCACAGACCCTGACCAGCCAAAGCTTCTCCAAGACCGTGGCCAACACGGCGACAACGTCGGTCACGAAAGGGCTAGAGATCTGGACCAAGCTATTGGCCACGCTGAATCTCGGTACGACACTGCAGTTAGGCGCCGAACTGAATACGACCTGGAGCTTCAGTGAGACGCGCAGCACCTCGACGTCCAAGTCGGCGACCTACACGGCTCCCGGACAGACCGTCACGGTTCCCCCGCACTCCACAGCCACCGTCACCGTCATGCTGCAGCAATCAGTAGCCAGCGGAAACGTCGACCTGATCACCGATATCGGCGGCTCCTTCCTCCCATGGTTCTGCACGCCACGCAACTGCGCAAACAGCGGTGACCAACCGATCTATCGGATGGTCAAATACGCGCAAGACAGCGGACAGACCCGATCCTTCACGAAGACCCCCCCACTGCGAGAAGGATTCTCGCTGAACAACGCCAATCAGACGCTGCGCTTCAAGGGACTCGGAACCTACAGCGCCACCTACGGAGCGAACTTCAAGGTCCACGTATCGATCAAACCAGACGCTCCCACCGCACCTGCACCCACGACCTTGAACCGAACCTTCAAAGCATTCTGACCTACGCGCACAAATCCACCGAGGGGCCCTCTCCTGATCGTTATCGGGAGAGGGCCCCTCGGGTCAGAAGCGCAAGCTCACCAGGAGCTCTTGTGCACACCGGGCAGCTCGCCTCGGTGTGCCATCTCGCGCAGACAGACGCGGCAGAGGCCGAACTTGCGGTACACCGCGTGCGGGCGGCCGCACCGCTGGCAGCGGGTGTAGGCGCGCACAGCGAACTTCGGCTTGGCGTTGGCCTTGTTGACCAGTGCTTTCTTTGCCATGTGCTCAGTTCTCCTTGAACGGGAAGCCGAGGTGCTTGAGCAGGGCACGGCCTTCTTCGTTATTGGTCGCGGTGGTCACCACGGTGATATCCATACCACGCGGGCGGTCGATCTTGTCCACGTCGATCTCGTGGAACATCGATTGCTCGCTCAGACCGAAGGTGTAGTTGCCATTGCCGTCGAACTGCTTCGGCGACAAGCCACGGAAGTCGCGTATACGCGGCAGGGCGATGGAGACCAGGCGGTCGAGGAACTCCCACATCCGGTCGCCGCGCAGGGTGACCTTCGCGCCGATCGGCATGCCCTCACGCAGTTTGAACTGCGCGATGGACTTGGTCGCCTTGCGGATCTGCGGCTTCTGACCGGTGATCAGGGCCAGGTCCTCGACCGCGCCGTTGATCAGCTTGGCGTCGCGAGCCGCGTCGCCGACACCCATGTTGACGACGACCTTCACCACGCCAGGGATCTGCATCACATTGGCGTAGTCGAATTCCTTGTTCAGCGCGTCCTTGATCTCTTCGCGGTAGCGCTGCTTCAGCCGGGGCTGCACGGGCGCGGAGCCTGCGGCAGTTTCGGTCGTAGTCATAATCAGATGTCCTTCCCGTTTTTCCGGGATATCCGGACCCGCTTGCCGCTTTCCTCGTCGGTCCGGTAGCCGATCCGGGTCGGCTTGCCATCGGAGTCGACGACCATCACGTTCGAGACGTGGATGGGGGCTTCCTGGGTCACGATGCCGCCCGAGGAGGCGCCGCGCTGGTTAGCGGAGTTCGCGACGTGCTTCTTGATCCGGTTCACGCCCTCGACGAGGACTCGGTTCTCCTTGGGGTAGGCCTGGATGACCTTGCCCTTGGCGCCCTTGTCCTTGCCCGAGACCACGAGCACGGTGTCACCCTTGTGCACCTTCATGTCAGAGCACCTCCGGGGCCAACGAGACGATCTTCATGAACCGCTTGTCGCGCAGCTCGCGGCCGACCGGGCCGAAGATGCGGGTGCCGCGCGGATCGTTGTCGGGCTTGATGAGCACGGCCGCGTTCTCGTCGAAGCGGATGTAGGAACCATCCGGCCTACGGCGCTCCTTGGTGGTGCGCACGACAACGGCCTTTACCACGTCACCCCGCTTGACGTTGCCGCCGGGGATGGCGTCCTTCACGGTGGCGACGATGACGTCGCCGATACCGGCATAGCGACGCGACGAACCGCCGAGAACGCGGATGCAGAGAATCTCCTTCGCACCCGTGTTGTCGGCGACACGCAGTCGCGACTCCTGCTGAATCACTTCAGCGTCCTCCTTGACCTGGACGTTTAGCACGCCGGATTACCGACCCGACGGGCATGGTCGGTTGCCCTCCGGACGCGCGCCTGCCGGCGTTCTCCTCGGTTCGAGCATGTAACACGGAACCGACCGCTGGGGGTTCGCCGCCGGATCGCGGACACGGCTCCCGCGGGCAACCGGTCCAGTGTAGGGGAATCCGCAGGTCGTTCCCAAATCGGACGGGCGGTCGGAAAGCGGGCGTGGCCGTCTGGAAGCACACTGGGCCGACGCCGGTAGCCTCATGCTCGACAAGGCCGCCTCCAGCACGTGTGCGGCGACTCCGTGACAGGGAGAGGACTCTCGCGTGACATCAACCGGTCGCCCAGCCCAGCTGGACCGTCGTGCCTTCTTGATCGCGCTCGGGGCGGTCCCGACCGCTGCCGCACTGGTCGCTTGTTCGGATAGCTCCCAGCCGGTGAGCAGGACGCTCACCGGCGTCGATATGAGCGGTGCGGACGAGGCGATCCGGCCGCAGGACGATCTGTACCGGCACGTCAACGGAAAGTGGCTGCGGGAGTATCAGTTGCCACCGGACAAGGCCGCCTTCAGCTCGTTCAGCGAGGCCTCCGAACGCACTCAACAACAGTTGCGCGAGATCATCGAAAGCATTCGTGATCCCAAGCCCGGTTCAGAGGCACAGCAGATCAGGGATCTGTACGACGCCAGAGTCGACTGGGATGAGATCGAACGGCTCGGGATGACGCCGCTAGCGGGACTGTTCGCCGAGATCGATGCCGCCGGGGACAAACCGAAGCTGGCCGAAGTGATGGGCGCGCTGCCGATCAGCGGCCTGATCGGGCTCCGTATCAGCATCGATCGAAAAAACTCCGACGCCTACATTCCCTCAATCAGGCAGTCCGGGCTCGGCCTCCCTGAGCAGTACTACCGGAAACCGGAACACGCCGAGGTGCTCGCGCAATACCGGGTTTTCCTCGAACGCATCGCCGCGGGAGCCGGGTTCCCCGATCCAGCCGGGATGGCGCAGCGCGTGTTCGACCTGGAAAAACGGATCGCGGCCGGACACTGGGACGAAGTGCGCAATCGCGACACCGACGCGACATACAACCGGTACAGCTGGGCCGAGATGACCGCGCTGGCACCGAAATTCGATTGGGATCGGTGGCTTTCCGGAATAACCGACCGCCCACGCGAACTGTTCGAGACAGTGGTGGTCAACCAACCGCCCTACCTCACCACAGCCGGTCGGCTGTGGACCGAAGTGGACCTCGACACCTGGCGCGACTATCTCAGATTGTCCTTACTGCGACATTTCGCACGTTACTTACCGAGGGCGATCAACGATGCGAACTTCGATTTCATTGGCAGGATTCTCAACGGGCAGACCGAGCGTCCGGCGCGGTGGAAGTACGGGGTCGGGATCGTCAACGAAAACCTCGGCGAACAGCTTGGGAAGATTTATGTGGCCGAGCACTTTCCGCCGGAGGCCAAAGATCGAGCCAAGGAGATGCTCACCGAGGTCGTCGCGGCCTATCGGGAGAACTTCGCCGACTCGACCTGGATGTCGCCGAAGACGCGTGCCGCTTCTATCGCGAAACTCGAGAAGATCGACGCCAAGATCGGCTATCCGGACAAGTGGGTCGATTACTCCACCCTGCGGATCACCAAGGGCAAGCTGATCGAATCTCTGCTCGCTATCTATGATTTCGAGTCCGAACGCGCATTGGCGCGGCTCGGCACACCGGTGGACAAGTCCGAGTGGAGCATGTCGCCGCAGACGGTGAATGCCTACTATTCGCCGACCACCAACCAGATCGTCTTTCCGGCCGCCTACCTCCAACCTCCGTTTTTCGACAAGGACGCGCTGCCTGCCGTCAATTTCGGCGCGGTCGGATCGACTATGGGACATGAGATCGGCCACGGTTTCGATGACCAAGGCTCCAAATACGACGGCGACGGCAACCTCCGTGACTGGTGGACTCCGGAAGATCGGGCCGCGTTCGAGGCCAAAGCCGAGGAGCTGATCAACCAGTACAATGTGCTGGTTCCCGAAGGCTTGAAGCCGGACCAGCACGTCAACGGGAAACTCACTGTCGGAGAGAATCTCGCCGACCTGCGCGGGCTGCAGATCACGCTCGCGGCCTTCCGCATGTCCGAAAAGCAGCGCGGCATCGACAACCCCGACTATCGCACCGTGTTCCTGTCCTGGGCGCGTATCTGGCGCTCGAAGCAGACCAAGGAGCGCACCATCCGCTTACTCGCCGAGGATACGCACTCCCCCGCCGAATTCCGCAGCAACCAGGTAGTACGCAACCTGGACGAATTCTATGTGGCCTTCGGCGTACAGAAAGGCGACAAACTCTTCATGCCCGCCGAACAACGCGTTACGTTCTGATTGCCGAGCGCAGTGAAATGGCGGCTCGGCCGAGTGCCGCTGCCGCCATTTCACTGCGCTCGTTCGATCGCATACCGAATGGGTGCGGTGAAATGGTGCGGATGGTGGTAGACGTCGGCGGCAGTAGCGTAGTAGATGGTCCAGCCTTCGGTGCTCAGCCAGTTGTGTCGCGGATTGTCACGCATGGCGGCATCCTGTCCGGAGTGCCATGCGATGCTGTCGTATTCCAGGCCGATCCGCCACCGCCGCCATCCGAGATCGATACGGCGCAGTCCGTCTCGAGTCCATACTTCGAGTTGCGGCTCTGGCGGCGGCAGGCCTGCATCGATGCAACGCAGTCTGGCGCGCGACTCCATAGGCGACTCGGCCCTGTCGTCTGCCAGCGCGATCAGCTCGGCGGCTCGGCGCCGATCGCGGCGGCGGGTGTGCTTGTCGATTTCGTCAACGAGGGCCGTAAGCGAGACCCCGCTTCGTAGCGCAGAGTCCAAGGTTGCCAGCGCATCCATGCGGGGCAGCGTGCGGGCGAGATCCGTGGCGGTGCGGACGGCATTCGTGGCCCATGTCCCGCGAACCAGCTCCAACTCCGCCGGATCGACTCGATCGCGGTGCACAACGAGCCGGTTGGCGCGTGAGGTCTGGATACCGAGAACATCGGTCGGCCGATTCGCGAGGACCGCGAATCCGTGCAGCTCGGCAGCGGTGTTGTAAGCGGCGGCCAGTGACACCAACCCCATGGACAACCGTGCGGCCTCGACTCGGAGTTCGGGTGCAGGTGACGTACTCGCCTCGCGGTAAACCCCTTGGAAGACCCGCACCCACTGCCCCCGGTCGATCCGAGCGCGCAGCTCGGCTCGGGTGTACTCGCACAACACCTGCCGCGCGGTGAACACGCCGAACTGTTCATCTCGCAACTGCGCCAAACCAAGTCGCATGCACCCAGCCTGCTTCGCCACCCGCTCTCTCCCACCGCACCCACCCGCCCCCTGTGGATACTCGGCCGGGTGTGAATTTCTCGGCGAGCGTAGTGAAAAGGCGGTTCCGTCAGCCGAGCGAACCACCATTCGACTCCGGTCGCCAAGACGACCGGTAGGACGCGAAGAGTGCGGCCACTACTTAACGGAGCAAGATAGATAGGTTAGCCTTGGCTGATTAAGCTGGAACGTGGTTTGAAGAAGCCGGCTCGAGGGGTTTTCTCGCGAAGGAGTGGTGAACGATGAGGTCTGTCCAGGCGGCTCGCAGCTGGGCGCGCATCGCAGTGGCCCTGCTGGCCGGCACCGTAATGCTTGCCGTCACCGCATGTGGGTCGCCGAGTGGCGAGCAGGAATCCGTTGGCGAATCGATCACTATCAAGCACGCCAGAGGTGAGACGACCATCACCGGGGTCCCGGAAAAGATCGTCATCCTCGGCAATCAATGGCTCGACACCAGCCTCGCCCTCGGCGTGACGCCTGCCGCCTACGTCGACAATGTCGCCGTGCTGTCCAAGGGCGCACCACCATGGCAGCCCCCGATCGACGCGTCTGCCACGCCGATCAGCACCACGGGCAATCTCACCGAGCAAGTCGCCGCGCTGGAACCCGATCTGATCCTGGCCGACTCCTTCATCGCCGACCAGAAGAACTACGACGATTTCTCCAAGATTGCCCCGACTCTGCCCGGACTGACCAAGGAGATCGTCACGCCATGGCAGGACCTGGTGACCACATTAGGCCGGATCCTGCACAAGCAGGATGAGGCGAAAACGATTGTCGCAAGCGTGAACGACAAGATCACGGACATCGCCGCGGCGAATCCAGGCTTGCAAGGCAAAACATTCGCCAGCACCTGGCTGGCCGGTATGACCCAATTGATGGTGCTGACCGACCCCAACGACGGGTCGGCCAAGTTGTTCGCGCAGCTGGGGCTCGGCATCCCGCAGAACCTGCTCGATCTGCCCGCCATCCAAGGTCGTGCCGCGCTCTCCCCAGAGCGGGTGGACGAACTGACGGCCGACGTGCTGCTCGCCGGCTACTCCGGAAATATGGACGAGAAGTACCGGCAGTTACCCGGCTACGCAAAACTGCCCGCGGTCGAGAAGGACGCAGTCGTCTTTCTGACCACCCAGGAGATCACTGCCGTCAACCAGCCGACGGTGTTGTCGATCCCGTACGTCCTGGACAAGCTATCGCCCGCGCTGACAAACGCCGCGAAGTAACACCACCGCACGAGGAGTTTCCCGGTTGTCCGCCCTCACCTATCCCGACCAGACCCGCTTCGCCCTGCGCGACGGCGTCACCTGCGTCACTGTGCCGACCGGAGCGGTACTGCTCAATCCACCGCACAACCAGAAACTGACCGGCCTCGGCACCGCCCAGGTGCAGGCGCTGAAGACGCTGAACCAGGGACCGTGCACACTCGGCGAACTCGCGAATCCGTCCGGCGGCCACGAGGTCGGTGAGCTGGTCGAACAGCTGGCCGAAGAGGGGTGGCTTTCGGTCACTGTCCGCAACGGCGGACGCGACCTCTACAGCATCCGGCCATTCGGACAGCCTGCATCGCGACCGAGTACGCCGCTACCCTGGTCGGCCACGTTGTCGAAATTCGCTGTGCTGCATCGTGACGCGAACAGTTTTGTACTCGAACACCCACTGGCGTGGTGCGACCTGCGCATCCACGATCCTCGGCTGCTCGCGCTGCTCGACGGGGTCGGCGCGGCGGACGTCGACCTGCCGATCGCGGTCAAATCTCAGTTCGCCGATGATCTGCGATGGTGTGGTTTCCTGGTCGCGGATGCAGACGCCGAGGATCGGGAATTCACCACGAGCAGCTGGAGCGCACCGGATCTGTGGTTCCACCGTCGCAGCACGCTGGGAGAGCGCACCATCACCTGGGAGCATTTCGGCCCGACCAAGTGGGCGAAGGGCCGGTTCCCACAACCGAAGGCCCGCAAGGCGAACTACCCCGGCGAAGCGATCGCGCTGCCCGTCCCGGATCTGGTGGCCAAGCGGTCCGACGACCCGCCCTTGACGGCCGTGCTGGAGGACCGTGTATCGACCAGAGCCTTCGACGAAACCGCGCCCCTCACCCTCGACCAGCTGGCCGAATTGCTGTATCGCACTGCCAGAACCCGCAGCACGCGGCTGGTGGGGGAGGACGAAGAGCTGCTCTCCCGGCCCTACCCGTCCGGTGGCAGCCTGTATGAACTCGAGCTCTACCCGGTGGTGCGCTCGGTCACGGGTCTAGCACCTGGCATGTACCACTACGACTCGTTCGACCATGTGCTGCGGTTCGTCGCCGCGGCGGACACGCCAGCGGTCACTCGGCTGGTGAAGCCGACATCGGCTACGCTCGCCGCAGGCGCCGAGCCCCAAGTGCTGCTGGTCATCGCAGCTCGCGCGGGCCGGATGATGTGGACCTACGAGCAGATCGCGTATGCCGCCATCCTCAAGCAGGTCGGTGTCCTCACTCAAACGATCTACCTGGCGGCGACCGCTATGGGCCTGGGCGCTTGTGCGCAGGGTTTCGGAGACACTGCGGCGTTCGCTACCGCGGCAGGTGTCGACGAGCTGGAGGAATGCAGTGTTGGGAGCATCATCATCGGCTCCCGCGAAGCGTACTGAACTGAATGCTGTGACGTGTCCGCTGCCGGGAACCACACCGGCGGCGGATACGACAGGCTGGGTATCCCTTTCGCACTACCGATCCAGCCACGCGAGGGGAGGTAGGCACAGTCGCCAGAAATCGCCGCACAGGATCTATGACCGGTACCGTCCTACACTCGAGATGCTCATGTTCCTCCATGAGGTCATTGAGCCCGTTGGGAGAGCGTGTCTCCGGTACCATGAAGGTCAATGCCGAACATGTCGCGCCCGGCAGTCATCGGAGCTCAGTCACGGGTTCTGTTCACTGTCAGACTGACTGGATGAGTATCGGTGGTCGGCCCTTGGCACCGGCTTCGCTACGCGGCCCGGCAATGGGGGATGCGTTCGGGTCATGTTTCGACGATGTGATGAACCATGGTGCGTTGCAGGCACGCACCCTGCTGCCATGGTCCTGATTGTGGAGCGCCGCCCATCCGAATGGGGACAACGGCGCCTGTTGTGATGTCCGCCTCGCGTCAGGTCTGGGCCAAGACCTCCGCATCGGTCATCGCGGCCACTTCGCGGTAGAGCCGGGCGATTGTAGGCAGTCGGTCCGCCCCGGCGCGCTGGGCATCACGATCCCGCAGGCGCTCGGCCAGACCGGCTACGGTACGGGTGGCGAACAGGTCGGCGACCAGTGCGTGGTCGACGTGCAGCCACTCGCGCATCCGGGCGATCACGGTGGTGGCGAGCACGGAATCGCCGCCGCGGCCGAAGAAATCGTCGTGTACGCCGATCTCGTCGAGGCCGAGAACATCGGCGATGATGTCGGCCAGGACGGCTTCCACGTCATCGCGCGGGGCGGTGTCCTCGACCTCGGTCGCCTGTGGTTCGAGCAGCGCGACCACCGCGCGACGGTCCGATTTACCGTTGGCGGTCAACGGCATCTGCTCGAAGAATTCGATGCGGGTGGGAATCATATAGCTGGGCAGCAGGTTCGAGAGCGCGGCGGTAATATCGCCGATCTCGCTCGCCGCACCCGCGATGGCGGCGACCAGTTTCGGCGCACCCGCG
This sequence comes from Nocardia sp. TBRC8007, assembly GCF_056629435.1. Lineage (NCBI taxonomy): Bacteria > Bacillati > Actinomycetota > Actinomycetes > Mycobacteriales > Nocardiaceae > Nocardia > Nocardia sp. TBRC8007. The sequence goes on from NZ_JBWSOR010000027.1 coordinate 10,177, forward strand.
CCGACAACCGCGGCGACGGCATGGTGGACCCCGGCCACCGTACGCAAGGCGCTCTCCACCTCGCCGAGCTCCACTCGATAGCCGCGGATCTGCACCTGATGATCGACGCGGCCGAGGAATTCGATGGTGCCGTCGGGCCAATACCTGGCCATATCGCCGGTCTTGTACCAGCGGATGCCCTCGTGTTCGACGAAACGCTGCGCGGTCCGGTCCGGATCATTGCGGTAGCCCGCGGCGACATTCGCACCGCCGACCCAGAATTCACCGGGTACCCAGTCCGGACAGTCCCGGCCCTCCGCACCGACTACACGGCACCGGACATTGCGCAGCGGAACGCCGAACGGCACCGTCGCCCAGTGCGCGGGGGGCTCGCCCACCACCTCGCAGATGGTGTTGTGGATGGCGGTCTCGGTCGCACCGCCGAGCCCGGCGAACCGACACCCCGGCACCTGAGCGGCCAGCCTGCGGGCCAGGTCGGCGCCGACCCAGTCACCGCCGAGGGTGACCGCACGCAGCGAGTAGCCCAACTGGTCACCGCCGATCTCCAGGATCATGTCCAGCATGCTCGGCACACAGTTGAGGATCGATACTCGATGCGTGCGTAGTAGTTCCACCCAGGTGGTGGCCTCGGCGCGTTGTCGAGAATCAACTGCGACGAGTGAGCCGCCCACCGAGAACATGCCGAAGATGTCGTAGACCGAGGCGTCGAATTCCAAGGCCGACAAAGCCAGCACGCGGTCGGCGCTGCCGACCGAGAACCACTCGTTCACCGCGTCGATGGTGTTCATCGCGGCGCGGTGCGGGACGTCGACTCCCTTGGGCACGCCGGTCGATCCGGACGTGAAGATCACGTAGGCGATATCGCCCGTATCCGGGAGGACCGGTACCGCCAGCGGATCAGGGTAAGCGCAGGCCGCATCGATGGACAGGCATGTCACCGCCGCGCCCAAGTCCGCGCCCGGCACCGTCAAGGCCGTGCCGATGTCACCGGTGCGCAGGATCTCGGCTCGACGGCCGAGAGGTTGATCGAATCCGATCGGCACGTAGGTCGCCCCCGCCGCGAGCACACCGAGCACGGCCATGATCTGGTCCGGTCCCTTCGGCAGCTGGACCGCGACCGCCGCGCCGGGCCGCACTCCCTCGGCGTGCAGCGCGCCCGCGATCGCCAGGGCTCGGGCTGCCAGATCTCCGTAGCTCCATTCGCCCTGCTCGGCGCCGAGACCCCAGCGCACCGCAGGCGCCTCGGGATGTGCCGTGGCATGCTCGAAGAAACCCTGATGCAGGCAGCGCCCGCTGACCGGGCCATCGGTGGCGTTGACCGCCGCCCGCACTTCGGCCTGGGCGATCGGTAACCGCACCGCCGCCTCCGCGTTCCAGCCTGCCTCGCCCTCGGCCAGCCGCTCGATGGCCGCGGTGTACTGGGCGAACATGGCGTCGACCATGCCCTCCGGGAATGCCGATTCGCGCACGTCCCAATTGAGCAGCAGGCCGCTGCGCACCTCGGTGACCTGCGCGTCCAGCAGAACCTGCGGCCCCTGCGAGATGATCCACACCGGCTCACCGAAGGACTCGGTGACCGTATCGGCGAACAGTTCGCCCAAGTTCAGCGCACTGGTGTAGACGACAGGAGCCAAGATCGGCTCACCGCGATACCTGCCCAGATCCCGCAGCACCTCGAGTCCGGTGTAAGCACTGTGCGCACCACTGTCGTGCATACTACGTTGCAGCGCACGGGCCCGATCGGCAACCGACATGTTCTCGGTGACATCGACCTCGAGCATGATCGAGGAAGTGAAATCACCGATCACGCGATCGATATCGGAATGCACCGGTTCCCGGTGGAACAGTGGCACATTCAGCAGGAACCGGCTCTGCGCCGACCATCCGCCGATAGTCTCGGCGAACACTGCCGCCAGCGCCATGGCCGGCGTAAGGCCGCGCTTGTGCGCGGCGGCGAGCAGTCGCTGCTTGGCCCGCGGCGCCAGCCAATGGTCGTAGCGCACGGTGCGCTGCCCACCCGTGCGGGCACCGACCGGGATAGTGGGGAGTTCCGGCGCACCAGGTAGTTCGGGCAGTCGCTGTTGCCACCACTGCCGGTCCCGCTCACGGAAGGCGCTGTCGACGCGGCATTCGGTGCGATAGCGCCGATAACTGTAGCCGGGTGCGGGCAGCGACGCACCACGGTATAACTCAGCCAGTTCGGAAACCAGCACCCGGTAGCTCATAGCATCGCCCGCGAGCATGTCGACATCCAGGTGCAGTCGGGTGCTGTCCGCGTCGCGCAGGGTCAGAGTGATGTCGATGACCTGACCGTCTTCGATGGCCAAGACCTGATGGGTCTTGCGCTCACGCAACTCGACCAAGGCGGCCTCGACCGCTTCCGGCGTCTGTCCACGCAGATCGACCACGTTGAAGACCGGCAGCCCCGGCGTGAGCATGGTCTGCTGAGTGCCCTCCGGCAGAAACCTGGTGCGCAGCATTGGATGCGCCGCGACCAGATCGGTCGCTGCCCGCTCCAGCCGTACCGGATCGATGCGGCCACCGTCGAATTCGACGTAGAGATGAGCGGCGACACCGCCGAGCTCCTGCTCGGCCGATCGGCCGATCCAGTAGGCATGCTGCATGGTAGCCAGCGGGAAGGGTTCCTGCTCGTCATCGGCAGGGACGGCGGCAGCTGCTGCGGTGGGCACTGGATCGTTATCGGTGCTCGCCGCACTCCGGTCGAGTAGGTCGTACCAGGCTGCCAGGGTCGGCGTGGCCGCGAGCTGGGCGAAGTTGATATCGGCTCCGCGCTTGCGCCATCGACCGGCCAGCTTCATGGTCCGAATCGAATCCAGCCCCAACTGAATGAGGTCGTCATGATCGGCGATATCGCTCTCGGCTACACCGAGTTGTCCCGCTACCGCCGCCTTGATCTCCTCCTTGTCGATCCCGGCCGAGTCTTCCCGCTGTGGTGCCGACTCCACTTCGCTGTCACTCCTTGCTCTTCTTCGCTGTCGGCTCTTCCGTGCCTATCGCCGCATCCGGTGCTGCGCGCCTGCTCCGCAGCAGCCCAGCTCATTTAATTAGGTTTACCTAACTCAGGCAAATCGATAACATGTCCGATCAGCGTTGCGCCGCCCAGGAATCCTGTAGCGCGGCCAGTGCGTCCGCACCCAGACCCGAGACCGACATGGGCTCATGGCGATGGCGGTCCTCGGCGGAAATCTCCGACACCGTGCCGGTAGATGAGCCTGCGCGGAGTTCATCGACCGCCGTGGCGAGTTCGGCAATGGTGAAGTACTCGAATACCAGCCGCGGCGTCAGCGGCAACCCCGCCTCACCCGCACGGGCCGCCCACTGGATCGCGATGACGCTGTCGCCGCCGAGGCCGAAGAAGCCGTCTTCGCGACCGATGTCGGTGAGCTCGAGCAGCTCTTCGAGCAGGGCGATCAGGGTGCGCTCGGTATCGGTCCGCGGGGCCTCGCTCTCACCGCCCTCGGCCCGGATGGGCGCGGCGGTCGGATGCACTTGGGCGGGTGCGGTAGTCCGATGTACTACCGTCCTGGCCGTATCCCACTCGGCTGGAAGCAGATCCAACTCCCCGAGCGCCGTATCCGGCTGCTGGGCGAACGCCTCGAAAACCCGGACGAGCACATCGGCGAAGAGCTCGCCGGTCGCGGTCTCATACAGATCGGGATCGATCACGATACGCGCGATCAGCTCCCCTGTGGTGTCCACGGTGTAGTCGAAGTGGAAATCCATGAACGAGACGTCGTAGAACGAGGCGATGCCCTGCATCATGGTCGCGCCATCGGAATCGAACGCGACCGGCGTCGCGCGGTGCCGCATATGCATCATCACCTGGAACAACGGATTGCGCGACAGCGAACGCGGCGGATTGATGGTCTCGACGAGGCGCTCGAACGGCACGCCTTGGCGGCTGATCGCGTCCAGCGACGAGTCCCGTACCCGATCCAGCACAATCCTCGGCGTCGGATCACCCGAGACGTCATTGCGCAACACCACCACATTGGCGAACAGGCCGATCAGATCATCGGTCGTCCGCTCGGTGCGATTGGCCACGGCCGCGCCGATCGCCACATCATCACCGGCGCCGAGTGCGCTCAGCACCACCGCGCTGACAGCCTGGCACAGCATGAACTCGGTGGCGCCCACCGCCTCCGCATGGGTGCGCGCACGCGCCCAGATCACAGCGGGCACAATCCTGGCGGTGCTGACGCCGTCGCGACCCAGCACCGACGGGCGAGGTCGGTCGTGGCCGACCGCGATTTCGTCCGGCAACCCAGCCAGCGCCGCGCGCCAGTAATCCAGCTGCGCCTGACCGAACGCACTGACCTCGCGGCCAGGACCTCGGTCGAAGATCTCGCGCTGCCACATCGCGAAATCCGCGAACTGGATAGCTAATTCGGGCCACTCCGGCGCAGTGCCACGCAGCCGAGCCCGGTAAGCGGTGGTCAGATCGTCGACGAAGATCTGACAGGAACGGCGGTCGGCGATGATGTGGTGCAGCAGAATCGACAGCACATGCGTCCTGGCATCGAGCCCCAACAAACGCAACCGCAGCAAGGGCTCGGCCCGCAAATCGAATACATAGGCCGCATCGGCCGCCAATTCCGCAGCGAGCCTGGATTCGCCCTCACCCTCGGCGAACTCCACCACCGGAACCTCGACGTGCCCAGCAGGGTGGATGAGCTGATAGGGCGTCGATTCGTGTTCGGGGAATGTGGTGCGCAGCGATTCGTGTCTGGCTACAACGTCATTGATCGCGGCGACCAGAGCGGCTCGGTCGAGCGGGCCGTCGAAACGGATCGGGTAGGTGACGTTCTCCCCCTCGATCGCGCCTTCCATCTTCCGCTGCAGCCAATAGGCGCGCTGCGAGTAGGACAGCGGAATGTACTCGGGTCGTGACCTTCGCACCAGCTCGGGTCGCGCCGAAGGTCTCGGCATGGCGCTCGAGGCGATCGGATGGCTCGCGAAACCCTCGGCAGTACCTGGCTCAGCGGCGCACTCGTCCTCGCCTGGCTCAGCGACATCCGCGCCGAGCTCGTCGAGGTCGATATCGAACTCGTCGAGGAAAGCCGCGACCAGATGAGCGGCCAGCCCAGCGACAGTGGGTTTGTCGAAGGGCACCCGCATGTCCAGCTCGATGCCGAATTCGGCGCGAATCATGGTGATCAGCCGGGCCGCGAGCAATGAATGCCCGCCGAGTTCGAAGAACGAGTCGTCGGCGCCGATCTGCTCACGACCGAACAATGTCGCGTACAGGGCGGCGACGCGGACCTCGGTCGGAGTCTGTGGCACGCGGTACTCGCGTGCCACCGTGAGTACCGGCGCGGGCAGCGCATATTTGTCGAGCTTGCCATGGGCGGTCAGTGGCACCGCATCGATCACCATGACAGCCGCCGGCACCATGTGCTCGGGCAAGGACGCACCAACGAACGCGCGTACTTGGTCGAGATCGAGTTCGACGCCCGGTTCTGGCACCACATACGCGGCCAGGATCGGGCCGAGCGACTCGTGTTCGGTCACGGTCACGACGCAGTGAGCGATATCGAGGTGATCGGTGTGGGCAGCCTCCACCTCACCAAGCTCGATCCGATGCCCGCGCACCTTGACCTGCTCATCGGCCCGACCGAGGAACTCGATCTCGCCTGCGGCATTGCGTCGCGCCAGGTCGCCGGTGCGGTAAAGCCGCCCGCCGGGCAGGAACGGGTCGGCGATGAAGCGTTCGGCGGTCAGCCCGGAACGGTTCAGGTAGCCGCGGGCCAGCTGCCTGCCGCCGAGGTAGATCTCCCCCACCACGCCGACCGGCACCAGCTGCAATGCCTCGTCCAGCAAGTAGAGATACACGTTCTGGTTCGGGACGCCGATCGGCACGATGCCGATGCCCTGCGGTCCCTCTACTGGCTGATGCGTCGAGCACACCACAGCCTCGGTGGGCCCGTAATGGTTGCGCAGCCTGGCATCGAACTGAGTCGCGAACCGGTCGGCGACCTCACCGGGCAACGCCTCACCGCCGACCGGGACATGCCGCAGGCCGCGCCACTCCGTGACCTCGGGAAGCACCAAGAAAGTGGCCAGCATCGAAGGCACCATGTGCAGCACCGAAATACCATGGCGGGTAACCAGGTCCGCGATATACGGGATGTCCCGGTAGGCGTTCGGCTTCGGCACGACCACCCGTGCGCCCGCCGTCAGCGTCACGAAGATGTCCATCAACGAGGCATCGAAACTCACCGATGCGGACTGCAGCACCCGGTCCGCAGGGGTGAGATCCCATTCTGCGGTGAAACTGATCAGATGTTCGGCGATGGCCTCATGCGGGACGCAGACACCTTTGGGCTTCCCGGTAGAGCCCGAGGTGTAGATGACATAGGCCGTATTCGACGGGCGCAGCGGTGCGGCGCGGTCGGCGTCGACCGGATCGGTATCGGGCCGGACGGCGGCCTCAGCCTCGGCGGCAGCCAGAGCGGCAGCGTCGAAGACGAGTTCGGGCCGGGCATCCAACAGCAGATACTCGATCCGGTCGGCCGGGTACGCGGGGTCGATCGGCAGATACGCCGCTCCCGCCTTCAGCACCGCGACTGCAGCGATGATGAACTCGACGGAAGTCGCCATCCGAAGCGCGACAATGCGCTCCGGACCCGCGCCACGGCCGATCAACCAGTGCGCCAGCCGGTTAGCCCGCCGGTTCAACTGGTCGAAGGTCAGCTCGATGTCATCGGAGGCCACCGCGACGTGTCCTGGCGCCTCCGCGACCCGCTGCTGCAGCAACGCGACCATAGTGGTCGCGGGTATGGCGACCAGCGAGCCGTGCGTGGCGGCCAGCATCTGCGCCCGGTCGGTGTCGCCGAAGATGTCGATCTCGCGTAAGCGCAGGCTCGGCGCTCGCAGTGCGCTGTCGAGCAGCTGCAGATAATGGTCGAGGAACTGCTCGACCAGTTGCCGATCCAACGCGTCCACCAGATACGTCGCCTCGACCCGAGCACAGGCCCGGTCGAGCACCACCATCAGTCCCAACTCTTCGGCCGCCGCCGAGCTGCCGAGCGGTAGCCGCGTGGCCTCGACGCCGTCGAGAATGAAGCCTGCGGTGTCGCTTCGCACGCTGAAGCTGAGCTGCACGAGCTGCGCCAGCGCGTCCAGGCCCGCTACGCGCCGCGGATTCACCTCGCGCACCACCCGGTCCACCCCGACTCCTTGGTGGCCGAATGCTCCGACACAGACACTGCGGGTGCGATCGAGCAACGCGGCGAAATCGTCCGCACCGTCCAGTTCCGCGCGAACCAAAACGGTATTGCCGAAATAGCCGATCAGCCGCTCGGCGCCGCCTCGGCGATCGACCACAGGAACCGAAACCAGGAAATCCGTCGCCGCGGTGTAGCGGTGCACCAGCACCTCGAAGGCCGCGAGCAGCACCATGAACGGCGAGGCCGAATGCACACGGCCGAATTCGGCCAGCCGCGTCATCAGCTCCGGCGCCAGCGGGCGCGCACACTGGTCCGCGTGCTGCGACCGACTGTGCGCCGCAAACCTGCTCGGCAGTTCGAGGCGTTCCGGTAACGGGGTCAGGGTCTCGCGCCAATAGGCCAGGTCGGCAGTGGCCTCGTCATCGCCGCCGACCTCGATATCGGCGTACTGTGCTTCGAGCGCGGACAATTCAGCGCCGCGGTAGGCGGCGTCCAGTTCGGTGAACAACACCGGCCACGAGTCGTCATCCCAGCTGATGTGGTGGACCACCAAGATCAGGACATGCTCGGTCGCACCGGTGCGCACCAGCGTCGCACGCAGCGGCGGCTCGGCGGTCAAGTCGAAGGGGCGGGCGAACTCGCGGCGGGCGAGCACCTCGATCCGCACGCTCGCACTCGCCTGCGGCAAATCGGTGAGATCGTGCTGCTGCCAGGTCAATTCAGCGTCGTCCGTGGCTATCTGATACGGCTCGCCGTCAGCACCCACCTGATAGGTGGTGCGCAGGATCTCATGCCGTGCGACCACGGTCGCGAACGCGGCACGCAACCGGTCGGTACTCAGCGCACCGGACAGCTGGTAGGCGACACAAATATTCAGCGTGGCGCCGGCGGGATCGAGCCGCTGCACGAACCACATCCGACGCTGTGCCGCCGACAGCGGGCTCGGCGCACCGCTGACGCGCGTGCGCACCGGCGAAGGCACGGTCGCTTGTACATTGTTCGCCCGCAATCGCTGCTGGAGCAATTGCTTTCTACGCTGGAGAATGTCCTCTGCCATGGCTGTCCTTCGAATCTGGTGACGGACTGGGGGTTGCGGACTCACACGGCCTGTCCGGGTGGTTCGCCGACGGCGAGCGAGACGACCGCGCGGGCCGATACCGCGACAGCGGCATGCCAGATCTCGGCCAGGCGCGCCACCTCGGCTGCGGTGAAAACAGCTTCGCTCCAGCGCAATAGAGTGATCAGCCGCGGCCCGGCAGCGGTGCCATGGACGCCTGCGATAATGTCCATGGCGTAGCGGAGCGGGAAATCAGGTTCTGGCGCGGTCGGCAGCTGCGTGAACAACCCGATATCGGCGACCGGCGACCACGGCTGATGTGTGTGGGTCAGATCGAGACGACCGAGATAGTCGAACAGCACCTGTGGCTCAGGTGCCGTGGCGAGCTCAGCATCCGCCGCGAGATAGCGCAAGACACCGTAGTCGGCGCCATTGTTCGGCACCGCCGCCAGTGTCGCGGCCACTGAGGTGAGCAAGGCCCTGGCCGCGGCCGGGTTCTGCTGCGCTGCGGCGAGGTCGACAGCATCCGAACCGACGCCCAAGCGGAGGGGGAACACTGTGGAGAACCAACCGACAGTCTGCGTGGTATCGATATCAGCACCCAGCGCCGCGTCCTCCCGGCCATGCCCTTCCATGGCGAGGTAAGCGCCCGCACCTGCGTCTTGGCCGCGTTCGCCACGCCACGTGGCCACAGTCATAGTGATCGCGGCGAGCAGGAACTCGCGCATGCCGAGCGCACCGGTGAGATTGTCGAGTACCGTCGCGGTGAGCTCGAGGGTGGCAGGCATCGAGTGCACGCGATAGGACGACCAAGTATCAATACTTGGATCGGGTCGCCGCGCGGCCAGGACCGGGTCCGGACCGGTGGTCTGGCGCAGCCAATAGTCACGCTGGTCTCTTACGTCCGCTGTATCCGCGCGAGAACGAGTTCGGTCGGCCCAGGCGCGGTAGGCGGTGTACTCGATCGGTGGCGTGAGTTCTGCGACCGGTACGCCTGCTCGTACCTGTTCCCATGTCGCAGCGAGGTCAGCGCAGATGATGTGCCAGGAGACCGGATCGACCGCGAGGTGGTGGATGTGCAGTAGTAGCAGGTCGGCAGCGTCATCGCGAGCGAACCACACCGCCCGTACCAGATCGCCTGCGAACGGGTCGATCTCATCGGCCACCGCCAAGGCGCGTGTGCCCAGCACGGCGGCGAATTCGCCATCCGCTGTGCCTTTCTCGACGTATGTCAGGATATCCGCGGCACGGACGGTACCTGGGTCGCTGATGCAGACGTCGTATCCCGCCGCGGTCTCGACGAACCGGGCGCGCAGCATAGAATGGCCGTCCAGCAACGCCTGCAGCACTATTTCCAGGCGCGAACGGTTCACGTCCGGAGGCAGTTCCAGCAGAGTGGTCAGCGCGAGTCTGCGATAGCCGCCGTACTCGTGCATCCAGGACAGGATCGGGACCTGCCCGACCGAGCCCGATTCCGCCGTGGCGACCGCCGGATCGGCGGCTGCGCCCGCATCGATCGCCGCGGCCAGTTCCCGGAGCGAGATAGCGCTGAGCACCGCCCTAGGCCCAGTTGCGACCCCCTTGCGCCGCAATGCATTGACCAGAGAAATAGCCACAATGCTGTCCAAGCCCAGCTCTAGCGGCCCGGCATCGATGCAGGGGGCGGCGGCACCGGTGAGCTCGGCGATCGTCGCGCATACCGCGCGTTCGGTGTCGGTGCTCGGTGTAGTGGTGCGCGCCGCGCTGTTCAGCGCCGCGGTGGCCATGACGTCGAGCTGTCGGGTGTCGAGCTTGCCGTTACCGGTGACGGGCAGCTCGTCGACCACGAGGAGGCGATGCGGAACCATATACGCGGGTAGCCGGTCTGACAGCGCCGCACGTAACCGAGCAGGGTCGAGCCGGGCGCCGACCGCGAACCCGGTCAACGCCGGACCGCTCGGCCCGCGCACTACGATCACCGCGGCCTCCCGCACACCGGGCAACGCGTGCAACGCGGTCTCGATCTCGCCGATCTCGATGCGGTAGCCGCGAATTTTCACCTGATCGTCGGCACGGCCCAGATAGGCCAGAGCGCCGGACGACAAGCGCCGCACTACGTCTCCGGTGCGATACATCCGCAGCCCATCGCGGAACGGGTCTGCGACGAAGCGGGCCGCGGTGCCGCCAGGCTTGTCCGCATAGCCCCTGGCCAGCTGGGCGCCCGCCAAGTACAGCTCGCCGACGACCCCATCCGGCACCGGTCGCAACCGGGAATCCAGCACGTAACCGGTCATCCCGGACGTCGGTGAACCGATGGCAGGTGTGGCCTCTGAATCGGCCACCGCCGCGACCACGGCCTCCACAGTAGTTTCGGTAGGCCCGTAGCAATTGTGCACAGCGGTGTCCGGTAAGGCACACAGTTGTCTCCACAGCGGCACGCCGATGGCCTCACCGCCGAGCGCGAGCACGGTGAGTTCGGTGCCGTGCTCGCCGACCAGACCGGCGGCGACCAACTGGCCGAACATCGAAGGCGTGGTGTCGATCATGTCGATGCTGTGCCGGGCGATCCCCGCGACCAGCCGTTGCGCGTCACGCATTTCCTCGGCGTCGAACAGGTGAATCGACTGGCCGTCGAGCAGGCCGATCATCGGTTGCCAGGACGCGTCGAAACTCAGCGACCAGGCGTGCGCGATCCGCAGCGGCCTGCCCAACCGCGCCACCGCGGGGCGGTACACTCGGGCGCGATGGTCGGCGAAATAGCTGGCCAGTGCGGCGTGGGTGCCCATGACACCCTTGGGTTCTCCGGTCGAGCCGGAGGTGAAGATCAGATACGCGCAGTGCTCGGGATGCCCCGCCCGCGCAGCGGGCAGCGGGGCGGAACCGGTCGCGATGGTGTCGAAATCCGCCACTGGCGGCAGCTCGCCGAGCTCGGTGAGTACCGGCGCCGCACCGGTGTCAACCACTATCAGGCGCGGATGTGCCTGGCGCACTATGGATGCGATGCGTGCGGTGGGCAGGGATAGGTCGATCGGCACATAAGCGGCACCGGCGGCCAGCGCGCCGAGGATCGCGACAACCGAGCGTGCGGAACGCGGCATAGCCAGGGCCACCACGTCTTCCGGTCCGATACCGCGCGCGGCGAGGTCGCCCGCCACACGCAACGCGGCATCCGACAGCGCGCGGTAGGTATAGCGCTCGTGCTCGGTGCTCAGCGCGAGCGCTTCCGGCGTGGCCGCTACCTGGCGGGCGAACAATTCCGGCACCGTCACGCCGAGCACATCCGCCGCAGGAGCGACAGGCGACCGCGGGAGTTCTCCTGGCAGCAGCACGTCCAGAGCGTCTAGGCTCGCCTCGCCGATATCCGGCAACTGGCGCAGCACACCGAGCAACCGGGTGCTGAGGTCGACCGATGACAGCTCGCCGAGTACCGCGTCGACGGCTTCGACCACCACGGCCAGCTCACCATCGAGCAAGAACGACACCACAGCCAACGGGTAATGGGTCAGGCTCTCCGAAGCGATCGGACGGAAGGTGGTGCCTTCGGCGGTGGTTATGGCCTGAAGCACGTCGGAGACCGGCGCGTTCTCGTAGACGAACAACGTGTCGAACAATGCCCCCCGCCCGGCGGCACGCTGAATCGCCGACAGGCTCAGGTATCCATTGTCGCGCAGCACCGCCGAGGCGCGCTGCAGTTGGGCACACGCGTGCGCCACACCGCCCGCGGCGGCCAGGTCGTCCAGCTGGATCCGCACCGGGATGGTGTTGATGAACAGCCCGATCATGGTCTCGACCCCGACCAGCTCATCGGGCCTACCGGATACAGTGGTGCCGAAGACGATATCGCGGCGATCGGTCAGGCGGCCGAGCACGATCGCCCAGGCGAACTGGACCACTGTGTTCATGGTCAGCCCGTGCATACGGGCCCAACACCGCAGTCGCTCGGTGTCTTCACCGTCGAGCGACACCTTATGGATGGTCGGTGACACCGTGTTCACCGCAGCGTCGGCACGATCGGCAAGCAGCAGCGGGTCGGCGCAGGCCAGATAGTCGGTCCAGGTGCGTAAAGTCGCTTCGGTGTCGCGTGCGGCCAGCCAGCCGATGTAGTCGCGGTAGGGCCGCGGTGCGGGCAGCGCGACAGCCGAACCACCTGCCTCGTACACCGCGAACAGCTCGCGGAAGAACACACCGAGCGACCAGCCGTCCATCAGAATGTGATGAGCGGTCACGATCATCCGGCGCGAGCTGTCGGACAGAGTGATCAGCGCGACGCGCAGCGCGGGACCTCGCGCGAGATCGAATCCGCGCCGCGCCTGCTCAGCCACAATGGACTCGAATTCCCGCTCGTCGGCGCTTCTTTCGAACCATGGCAACTCGACGGAGCTAGGCACGATCTGCACAGGCTTGGGTATATCGCGATCCCAGAACACCACCCTCAGATTGGCGTGCCGCCGTAGAATCGCCTCGATACTGCGGCGCAGCACGGCGACGTCGATCGGGCCGCTGATCTCGACCACGAACTGCATGGTGTAGAGATCATCGTCCCCGGCCAACGTGGCGAGCGAGAACAACCCCTCTTGCAACGGGCTCAGCGCGAGCACGTCCTCGATCCGCGGGGGCTCCGTCGTGTGCTGCGGCGCGGGCATGGTCTCCGACATGACGCGGCTCCTCAGCCTTCGGTCTCGGACATCAGTGACACGATCTCGTCCAGTGATGCGCCGCCGAGGATGGCGGCGACCGGCAGGTCACGATCCAGTTCGACCTTGAGCCGCGTGCGCAGATCCAACGCCTGCAACGAATCCATCCCCAGGGAGATCAGCGGAACAGAGCCGTCGATGACCGCAGCGCTGTCGACGAGCATGACGCGGCGCAATTCCCTGCGTACGTGCTCGGCGAAATCTGTCGCCGAAGCGGCGGGCATGCCGCAGGTGGTGACGACTGCCGCGTCCGGCTCAGCGCCGGTCGCGGGCACTGTGGGCGTCGCAACCGCCCGTACCGTCGCCGTGGCGGGCCCTGGCTCGGTCAGCGCGTCCAGCGCAGGAACGAACACATTTGCCAAACCAACGGTTTCGGCGATAACCCGCAACCTCACCCAATCAGCGGCCAGCACAATGCTGTTACCTGAGGTGTCGGCCAGGCCTGCCGCCACTGCGGCGGCAGCGTCCATCGGCAACAACCCGGCGCCCTCGATCTTGGCCTCGACCGTGGCGTCCGCCGCCTCTGGCAGCGCCCACAGCCCCCACTGCACCGAGGTGCAGCCGCGACCCTCGGCACGCAAATGCCAGGCCATGGCATCCAGCATCCGGTTGGTGCCCGCATACAGTGCCTGTCCCCAGCCGCCGAGCGTTGCGGCGAAGGAGGAGCACAGCAGCACAGTGGCCGCAGGCGACATCGGCAGTGCGCGCGATACCGCGCCGAACCCGAGCACTTTGGCCGCCGCGGCCTGTGCCACGGTCACGGCATCGGACTCGGCCGCGACCGAATACACATACTCGACAGCGGCGTGCACCAGCAGACCGACCGGACGGTCCGCATAGCGGGCTGCCAGACCCGCAACGGCGGCGGGATCGCTGATATCACAGGCCAGTACGGAGATCTCGGTGTCGCCGAGCGCGCGGAACCCCCGCAGCCGCTCGGTGAGCGCCGTGGTCTCGCCACTGCGATTCACCAGAGTGACACGCGTGGCACCGGCCCGGACGGCTTGGGCACAGAATTGCAGACCGACATGCCCGGTGCCGCCGAGAATCAAGACCTCGCTCAGGTCCGGCGCCACGGTCGTAGCCGGAGGCTCGGCCACGACCAACCGTTTGGCGTGCAACGTACCCGCACGCAACGCGAGTTCCGATTCGCTTGCCAGGTGCAGCGCCTCCAGCATCCGGTCGGCGAGCAGCTTCGGCTCCAGCTTCAAGTAGTCCGCGGGTAAGTCCAACCGCCGGAATGTCACGCCGATACGCTCGAGAGCGACGCACCGGAAGGCCGCGCCCGCCGCAGCGGCGGCGAGTGTGGGAATGTCGTTGTCCTGCACGGCTTCCGCGCCAAATGTCACCAACCAGCATTCGGTGACTCGCGGACCGAGCGCAGGTAGCCAGTCCTGCTCGGTGACGAACTCGGCGAACTCGGCGACCGCGGCGGCCTCGTCCGGAGCGCTGCTCGGCGGCAACAACACCACTACCGTATCGTCCTGCTCCGCAAGCGAACCGTCGAACAGCGACACTGTCGCGCCGTGTCGGCTTGCCCGCTGCCGCAGCGTCGCGACCAGCTCGGCGCACCGGCCATCGCGATCGACGAGGGACACGGTGCGCGGCGGCACCAGTGTGCGCCTGGACAGCCGGACCCAGGTCTCCGCCAGGCGGGCAGGTACCTCCTCTGGCGACTCCTCGACAGTCCGGTAGGGAGCCCACAACCGGGTGGGGTTCATCTGTGTGTGCGGGAAGTTCCGCAACGGTAAACGCACCGGCGAATCCGGAACACGCAGGCTGTCCCAGGAGTAGTTCAGGTCGCGCACGGCGACGGTCGCCAGACTTTTGGTGAAGTCCTCCAACCCCACCGCGGAACGCCGCGAGGTGCCGAGCACCTGGAAATCGCTTGAACCACAGGCGTGCTCGGACACCGACGCCAGATTCTCTTGCAGCGCGAGCTGCAGTGTGGGGTGCTCGGCGACCTCGATGAAAGTGTCGACCTCCTCGGTAGCGGCGCAAACAGCCCGATCGAAGCGAACCCGATTGCGCAGATTCCAGTACCAGTAATGCCGGTGGGTGATGTCGGGGGTGATCGGCCCGCCGAGCGTACTGCCGTAACAAGTGATCTCGGTGGGTGTGAAGGTCGGCGAGCTCATCTCGTCGCCGAGCACCGATTCCAGCTCCTCGCGCGCCTCGACCAGATAGGAGGTGTGTGCCGGATAGGCAACCCCGATTTCCTTGGCGAATACGCCGCGACCGGTAACGATAGCCACCATATCGGCGACCGTCTCCCTCTCTCCGGAAATGGCCAGGATATGCGGTGCGTTCACCACCGAAAGCTCGGCCCAACCGGAATGCCTGGCCAGCAACTCTTCGCATTCGTCACGGTCCAGGCCGAGCACAGCCATCGAATACTCGCCCGGAGTCACCAGATCGTCGACTATCCGGGACCGGTGGGTCACCGCGAGCACGGCATCGCGCCGGGTCATCACTCCTGACACCGCGCCCGCCGCCAGTTCACCTTGACTATGCCCAATGGTCGCGACCGGACGGACACCATAGACCTGCCACATAGCGGCCAGACCAACCATGTGGAACATCAACGCCGGCTGGACTTCCCAGATCCTGTCCGCGTACTCGCCGTCGGTGCCGAGCAGATAGTGCAGCGGCGCGCGGTGCCCGTAACGCTGCTGGTGAATCTCGGCGCAGGCATCGACCTCGGCGCGATATGCCGGGGAGGCCGCGTAATACAGCGCACCCATACCTGGTCGTTGGCTGCCCTGGCCGGGGAAAACGAATCCGGCGCGTCGAGGCGTAGCGTCGCAAGCCGTATCGATCACCGCCGGATGCGCGATGCCCGCGACAATCGCCTGCAGCGCATCGAGCAGTTCGATACGCCCTCCAGCCATTGCCAAGGCTCGGCGACGGCGCGCAACCCTGGTGCGAAATATCATGTCGGCCACCTCGTCCGGCCGCACCCGAGGATGACGTCGCAGATAGGCCAGGACAGCGGCAGCTTCGGCGCGCACCCCGTCCACGGTGTCGGAAGACAGCAACACCGGTACGGTGCCATCCGGTAGACGGTAATCAGGCATCTGTGTTCTCATCCTCCAGAACCGGCATAGCCAGAATGGCGTGCGCATTGGTGCCCGCGACGCCGAACGAGGAGACGGCGGCGTAGCGAATACCGTCGTGCGGCTCCCACGGTTCCAGCTCAGTGGCCAGCCGCAAGCTGGTCGCGTCCCAATCCACCGCAGGAGAAGGCTCATCCGCGTGCAAGCTCGGCGCGATATACCCGTTCGCACCACACAACAGCACCTTGATCACGCCGAGTATGCCTGCGGCCGCCTGCGCGTGTCCCACGTTGGTCTTCACCGAACCCAACCGTGGCCGGTGCCGAGTGTCCGAGCCGTAGGTCCGGCACAGCGCGGTCAGTTCCAATGGATCACCGACCGAGGTACCAGTGCCGTGTCCCTCGATCAGCCCGACCAGAGCGGGCTCGATATCCGCGGCGTCCAGTGTCTTGCGCACCAACGCTTCCTGCGCTTGCGCATTGGGCACCGCGATGGGCGCGCCCTTGCCATTGTGGTTGATCCTACAGGCGAGCAACCGAGCATAGATCCGGTGGCCGTGCGCCCTGGCTCGCGATTCACGTTCCACAACAACCGTTCCCGCACCCTCACCCCACAGCGTGCCAGTGGTGTGCGCCGAATACGCGCGCAAGTGACCATCCGCGGCCAGCGCGTGATTCTTGGCGAACTCGTAGAACGCGGCAGGCGAGCCCATGACGCATACCCCACCCGCGAGGGCCCAGTCGCATTCGCCGGAACGGATCGCGGACGCGGCGTGGTGTAGCGCCGTCAGCGACGACGCGCAGGCCGTATCCACCGCGACCGACGGCCCCACCAGGCCGAGACCATGCGAGATACGTCCGGCGACCGCGCCGAGCGCGGTGCCTACCACACGATAGCCACTGTGCGCGGTGACCGCACCAGCACGCGGCCCGTACTCACTGAACGACGCACCCATGAAGCAGCCTGCCTCGGCACCATCCAGTGCGCCCGGATTCATCCCGGCATGCTCGAGCGCCCGCCAGGCTACCCGCATCGCGACCCGTTGCTGTGGGTCCATCGCGATCGCCTCTCGCGGAGTGACACCGAAGAATCGAGGGTCGAATTCTGTCGCTCCAGTGAGGAATCCGCCCGCATCAGGGACCGAACCCCAGCCTTGGGTGCGTTCGAGAGCGAACAACTCACGCAATGGCCATTCGCGATCCCGAGGAAAAGGTCCGATCAATTCCCTGGATCGGGCCAGAGCCGACCAGAAATCATCCAGATTGTCGACGCCGCCCGGCGCTTCAACTGCCATACCAACGATGACAATGTGGTCTTCGTAGTCCTTGCTGCCCCCGTCCCCCGACATAGTTCGTGCCATGCCACACCTCACCTGCGAATCGCGAGCTATCTCGCGGAGAAGACTTCGGCCACCAGCAGTTCGGCGATCCCGTCCACGTGGTCGTTCAGATAGAAATGCCCACCGTCGAAGAGCGTGACAGTGCTGCCCTGCTCACTGTGCCGCGCCCAGTCCTGCAGGTGCCGGGCCGTGACATGCTCGTCGTCAGAGCCACCGAGCACGTGTATCCGGACACGCACTCGTACCTCCGGTGCGCAGACATATCGGTCGAACGCCGCGTAATCGGCCTTGAGCGCGGGCAGAGTCATCCGCATGATTTCCCGGCTGGCCAGTACATCGGCACCGGTCCCGTCGAGTGCGGCGAGGTGGTCGAGCAGTTCCTCGTCCTCGGTCGGATGCCGCGGCATGTCGACAACATGACAAGGCGCGACCGCGCCGGAAACGCCGAGCAGACCCACCTCGATACCCACGGCTTCGGCCTGGCGGACGAACTCGAATGCGGTCATCGCGCCCATACTGTGTCCGAAAACAGTGATCGGGGCACCACGGTGACGCCCCGATTCCAGGAAAGCATCGAGCGCGCCCGCGGCCAGCTCCGGAATCGTGGTCGCCGCCGGTTCCATCGCCCTGTCCTGACGTCCAGGGTACTGAACGATAGTGACATCGAAGTTCGTGCTGAGCGCCTTGGAGAAATTCCGATAGGCGGAGGCACCGCTACCCGCGTGCGGGAATATCAGCAACAGCGGGCTCGGGTCCGAGGTCGGCTGGTGGAATTGACGAATCCACCCAAGATTTTTCGGCATCATGGCTCCTGCGTCACGGTATCGCTGCGATGGCCGCTCGGCGCCGCTGTTTGTGGCGAGCCGAGTCATACAGTGACGTTAGCATAGCCTTACCAATATAAAACTAGGGTAGCCTTATAGCCCTGGGAGCACTGGTTCGAGGAACGGAGCGGCAGCACGATGAAGCACACCGGGACGCCGTACATCCTCGAGCGTGAACTGACCGATACCTCCGAGAATGTCCGCAGCGCACCGGCACCAGTTGTACCCGAGATCAGCGAGCCGTTCCGGATGCGGCTCGCCGACCCGAATGGCACCGACCCCGACACTCTCGCGATATGGATGGCGTTGCCCCACCTCGCCGAGACGTGGGAACAGCCATGGCCCGCCGAACGCAGACGGCGCCACTTGACCGCGCAACTGGCCGGAACATATTCGCGGCCATACCTGCTCAGCTACGATTTCGCCGCGATGGCCCGGGCAGACCTCGGCCGTCGCGACGTAGCCTACGTCGAACTGTATCGCGCGGCCAAGGACGAGTGCGGTCGGCTCTACGCGGCCGATCCACTGGATCTGGGCTTCCATATCGCGACCGCGGACCTGAATCTGATCGGCCACGGCATCATATCCGCGTGGATGCGCGAGCTGGCTACCGGGCTGTTCGCCGCTGACCCCGGCTGCAGGCGGCTTATCTGCGATCCCGATCACCGCAATACTCCGATGCGCAAGGCCCTGCGCAAGAACGGCTGGATCGACCTGGGCGAAGTCGACGTGCGACCGGATCGCCGGATCGCGCTGCACATCCTGCCACGTACCGCAACGGACCTGCCCGCGATCCGGTACGAGCCTTCGAACAACGACCGACCAACACCGAGCCACTGGCGAACCGACCAACACCGAGCCACCAAGAGCTGAGCCGCTGACACGCGAAGCGGTATCGAACCTTCAGCGAACGACCCGTTCCCCATCGCGCGGGACGTCGGGGCGGGTCTTCGCCGTCTCGCTACGCAACACACGATCAGAAAGTTCGCCCAAACAGCTGAGATTCGGAAAACCCGGTCCTTGTGCGAGTGCGGCAAGATTCGGCAGATACAACTTCGTGTCCAGGCCCGATACGGCCAGGTCATAGCCGATGGACGATTCGATCCTGGCTTGGGACAGCTGGCCGCCGACCGCGAGTTCCAGTAGGTCTGCGGCGTTCGTGTCGAATAGGTCGAGAAACCACAGCGGCTGCCCACCGGTCGCGTCGATCACCAAATCGACAACATGCACCTGATCCGGCCGTAGCTCATTGCGCAGCGTCAGCGCCACACCGTCGCTCTGCTCGGCGACCCGGACAACGCGACCCTGCAGATGATGTACCCGATTGTCGGCGAGCAGACTCTCCTGCACCTGCACCGAGAACACGCCCCGGTCGGTGCGGCGGATGACCTCTCGACGCTCCTCGATGCTCAGCGAGCCCCACTTGATCGGATCGCTGAACAACGAGTTCTCGAAGTAGCTTTCCCCACGGGTGAAGATAGTGGCCATCGGGGAAATCACCGAGATGGACAGCATGCTGTGCCGCACCAGCTCATCCAGCGCCGATCCCGCGGTCTCACCACCGCCGATAACGGCCACCCGAGAGGAGACCGGCAACGTGCGCTTGCCCGCCAGATCCCAGAACTCCGCGACACTGAGCACTTTCGGATGCTTCGCCAGCGCCTTCTCACTGCGACCAGGACCGGTGATCATCAGCGCGTCGGCATCGATCTCGGTTGGGGTGCCGTCGGCGTCCACCGCCGTCACCAGCCAGCCGTCAGCAGCCGCGGCGACCGATCGCACCGTCCCCAGGACGAGCTCTAGATCGACACGCGCCGCCACCCACTGCAGATATTTCGCCCACACATGATGCTGCGGACTCGGACGACCGCGATCGATCCACTCGGCATAGGTCCCCTGGTCGATCAGGAACGATGTCCAACTGTAGGCCACCATGGCCTCGTTGATCGCCCGGTTGTGTCCACGCGCCCAGGTGGAACGGTATGGGAAGCCCACATCCTTCTCCGGGCCGGTGCCGAGCCGATGTCTACCGTCGGTCCAGCCACCGCTCGGCAGCCAATTGGCGCCGACAGCCTGCCCTTCCACCACAATGACTCGTGGCGCAGGCAACCCCAGTCCGCGCAGCACGTGCGCTTTCGCCGCGACGGCTACTGCCTTCGGGCCCGCGCCGATCACCACAAGTGTTTCCACTGGCTCTCCCACTTCTCCCGCGTGCGCGGTTCTACCTGCGCCCACATCTTCTGCGCTCGGCCGCATGGTCACCGAACGGACTTTATGTTTGCATAGGCTTACCTTACAGTGAACGATCGTGTCACTCTCCACCATCGCAGACACACCGGAACGCGAACGATTGGAAGAACTGATGATCAGCACACGAAAAAAACTGAACGCCCTGACCTTTGCCGCAGCCGCCCTGGTCGGAACCTTTGGCAGCGTGACCACCACCGCACTCGCCGAAGCGGCTCCGCTCATCACGCCGGTGCGAGCCGAGGTTCCGAGCGCGAGCGAATTGAACACCAAGATGCGCGTCGTCTTCAATCCTGGCGCATCGCGCGCCGCGCGCGCCGCCGAACTGGAAACCGGCGCGGCGGGCCTGCCAGTATTCGATGCCGCGGCCGCTCTGATCGCTATCGCGCCGCCGAGCTGGCGCTGGTACATCACCGGCCCAGTAACCGTGAACGGCAATACCGCCTCGGCCACCCTGGTCACTGCCACCGACGGCTACGACCCGTGGACCTTCGACCTGACCTGGAAGCAGATCGACGGCACCTGGAAGTTGAGCCGCGAATCCATCTGCACCGTAGGCAACTTCGTCGGCCAGGGCTGCTGATCCGTTCCATCGCGACGACTTCGGCCCCTAACTACCACGAGGCCGAAGTCGATCGGCACCATTCACCGGGCCATACGAGACATTCAACTTTACTTAGGCTAACCTCACTCATATGGGAAGAGGTTTCAACGGTGTCATCGTGAAAGCGTGGGGCGGCCAGGACTACCGCCTCACTGTCCGGTCGACCGAACACATCACCGACAACTACATCCGGCTCACCTTTGATGCGGACGGATTGCTCGCGGACCATCCGACGCACCCCACCCAATGGATCCGCTTGTGGATTCCGGATGTCGCGACCGACAAACTGCACCACCGCGGCTACACACTGGTCGATCAGGACCCGGTCCGCGACACGTTCTCGATCGAATTCGCCCTGCACGAAGGTCCGGCCTCCCGCTGGGCGCGGCGCGCACAGGTAGGGGATGTGTTGGAGGCGTCGGTCCTCGGGTCCAGTTTCGCACTACCGGAAGCCACACCGAGCGAATACCTGGTCTTCGGCGACACCGCCTCACTCCCAGCGATCAACTCATTGCTGGAAGCTATCGGTGACGTCCCGGCCCGGATCTGGCTGGAGTGGCAGTACGAATCCGACCAGACCCTGCCGATCCGCAATAAACCACACCATCAGGTCACCTGGCTACAGCGCGTGGATGACGGACGCCTCTTACTCGAACAGTCCCAGCGCATCACTTGCCCCGCCGATGCCTACGCCTGGGTGGCCTGCGACGGTCACACCACCCGCTCGATCGTCAAAACGCTCAAACAGACGCACAACCTGCCGAAGACCGCCATCAAGTCTCAGGCTTACTGGAAGTAGCAGAGCCGACTAGGGTCGGCAGCGATGAGAAGACGGCAACAACCGCCGTTGCCGAAACGGCACGGCTTGGATCCGGCCCGACTGCGACTACCGGAGCAGGGCGACTGGGCGACCATCCGCGATCACCTGGTAGAGCGGCTGCCCCGGGTACCGGAGGCACGCATCGACGAACTACTGCGAACAGGCGGCATCGTCGATCTGCACGGGCCGATCGGCCTCGACGCACCCTACGTTCCCGGCGGCGCGGTCTGGTTCCATCGCGATCTGCCCGAGGAAACAGTGGTGCCGTTCGACATCCCCATCGTGCACCGCGACAACGATCTCCTAGTAGTGGACAAACCACACTTCATGGCCACCATCCCGCGCGGCAAGCATATCTTGCAAACCGCTCTGGTGCGCCTGCGTCGGGAACTCGACCTGCCCGACCTGATCCCGGCGCACCGGCTGGATCGTGGCACGGCGGGACTGGTCCTGTTCGTGATCAATCCGGCAAGACGAGGGGCGTACCAGACCATGTTCCACAAGCGCACGGTGCGCAAAGAGTACGAAGCGATCGCCCGGTTCGATCCCGGCCTGCTCCTGCCCCGCACCGTACGCAGTCGGATCATCAAGGAGAAGCACATACTCGCGGCCCAGGAGGTGCCCGGCGAGCCCAATGCGGAAACCGAGATCGAGCTGCTAGAGCACCGCGATGAACTCGGGCGCTATCGGCTGCGCCCGCATACCGGCCGTACGCACCAATTACGGCTGCATATGAACAGCCTCGGCATCCCGATCCTCGGTGACGATTTCTATCCCACGCTCACCGACAAATCCGTCGACGATTTCCGCAGGCCGTTGCAGCTACTGGCCACCTCGCTCGAGTTCACCGACCCGATCACCCACAAGCCACGCCGCTTCGACACCACGCGCAGACTACGGGCATGGACCGATCCCTGCGGATGGGCCGAGTGAATCGCGTGCATAGCCGGACCAGACGCCGACACGTAGACTGGCCGAAATGTCTGAGCACGACCGACCAGCAACACCTCGGCCACTCCCCCGAGTGCACGCCTACATCGATATCGCTGTCGTGATCATCGTCTTGGCGGGCACGAACCTCATCGCGCACTTCACCACGGCCTTGGCAAGCATACTGGCAGTGCCGGTCGCCGCCGTGGTGCTGCTCGCACTGATGCGCAGGCGTGGCCTCGGCTGGTCGGAGCTGGGCCTGGCGCCCCGACACTGGCGGAGCGGTTGGCGCTACACACTCGGCGCGGTGGCTCTGGTCCTTGCGATCGTCGCGATCGGCGCGGCGCTGCCCCCCACCCGCCCATTCTTTCTAGCCGATCACTACGCGACCATCTCCGGTGCGTTGATCGCCTCGATGATCGTCATCCCGTTACAGACCGCGATCCCCGAAGAACTCGCTTTCCGTGGCGTGCTGCACGGCACACTCCATCGCGCATACGGTGCCCGCGGCGTCTTCACGGCGGGCTCACTACTGTTCGGGCTCTGGCACATCGCCTCCTCGCTCGGCCTCACCGCTGGTAACCGAGGACTGGCCGGATTCCTCGGCGGCGGCATTGCCGGACAGATCGCCGGGATCCTGCTCGCCGTCGGCGCGACGGCCGCCGCGGGCATGGTGTTCACCTGGCTGCGCCACCACACCGGCAGCCTGCTCGCTCCGATCGCCCTACACTGGACGGTCAACGGCGCGGGCGCCCTGGCGGCCGCGGTCGTCTGGCACGCCACTCTGACCTGAGCGCCTAGGCCCGGAAAAGGGTGAGGGCTGGTAGTCACCGCTGTGGCCGCCACAGGTCTTTCAGGCGCCCATGGAGCCTGTCATCAGCGGCGAAACACCGAAAGGCAACCGCACCGTGCCACCCGAAACCGCACTGCCGACAACGACGGAACCGGTAGCGGCACCTGCTGTGCGAACAGTCGACTCAGCGCTCGCTCCATTCTTGTTCTTCGCCGGGTTCGGGCAGAATACGACCGCCTTCCATGACCCAACTGGCGGGGATTCCCATCAGGGTGACTTCCACGGCAGCTGGTGGCACACCGGCCACATGCGCAATCCGAGTCTGTAGTTCGCGCTCTAGCCGCGCCAGCAGAGCGGCGTCACGGTTGCCGCCTTCACGCACGCTGCCGATCATCGACAGTTCGACTCCGGAACGAAGCGGGTAGCCGTGTGGAAAAACCACATTGACGAAAGCCGGTGGTGCCTCAGTGATTGCACAATGGGTTTCGAGAACTACTTGGGCGACCGCGGTACGCAGATCGGACGACAGTTCGCGACGAGTAGCGATGTTGTAGAGGGGCATATCAGCTCGTTCGGTAGTTGACAGCAATGGACAGATAGCCATGACGAACCCGTGACCAAGCAAGACGCGCGGCGGTCCGCAACAAGAACAGCGGCCGCACGCTCGGACGGACACGTGCCAAGTTGATGCGTTGATAGCGGCCGAAGCGCGAACTGTCGCACACAGCGAGCATCAGCTGATCCGGACGCGTCCCGGTCGCCGTGGACCACGCCTCACTCATCGCGCACAAGACCCGCTCGCGCCGATCAGCGTCGAGCCCATCGTCGACCTCGACCAGCAGCCACGATGTCGATGATGGCCGTGAATCGGTGAACCCCTGGCCCGCGGGCACTTCCGCCCACACCACCAGTGGCCGACCAGCGGAACCGAGCACGTGCCGATAGGCTTCGATCAGTGCGTGTTCGATCGCCCGAAACCGAGACCGATCTATCCGACCCTGCTGGACAGTACACAATATTCGGCTCATCTCCGCTCCTCACCGGCACCGATCGCCAGAACACCCACGATGCCATCGAACCATTTTATTAGGAGCCGCCCAGCCTGTAGCCGACTGCGATCGCAACGCCACATCACCACCGCCCGTATTGACCACGAGCAGAGGTCGGTTTAGTCTCACTGCGATCACACATACGTTCGAGCATTCATGTCTCCATTACCCGACATGGCACCTGCTCCTGGGAAGGCTCGCGATGCCTGACGACGTGTCGAACAACGATGCGGTGACTGAGAACACCGAGATCGCGGCGCTGGTGCAACGAGTCGAGACCGCACGCGGCAAATTGCCTCTGCAACTCGATCCCGCGCTGTTGGAAGTCCTGTCCGAACGAGAAGTCGCCGCGGAGCGAGAACTCGCGGAATGGATTCGCGCGCAGCGTCGCATCCAACGACGTCGGGAGATCGAAGCGGAGCTGGCTGCCGAGAAACGGGACCGCAAGTCGACCGCCGCGCTACGCAAGCGGGACGAGGCAGACGCCCGCTGGCATCGTCGCGCGGTAGCGGCGCGACGGCGGGTATCCAGCACGGACGCGCGCCTGGCGCAGCTGTACCGGCGGGCCGAGTGGTCCTCGCGCGCCCTGATCGCCGTTGTCGTGCTCGGCATGGCCTGGGCCGGCGTCAACGTACAGCGCAACCTGGTGCCGAGCGGTGACATGTCCGACCCGCTGTATTGGCTGAGTTACGGTATCGAAGCGATGATCTCGATCCCGATCATCGCCATCATGGTCGTGGCGACGACCGCCGCGCGATGGGGCCGGGAGCTGCCGCGCGGCAAGGTGATCTTCTTCGAGGTGGCGCTGCTCGGCACGACCGTCGCACTCAATTCCGGACCGCATCTGGCCGCAGGTGAGTTCGGCCGCGCCGCCGAGTACGCCATCGCTCCGGTGATGGTCGGCGTCGTGATCTGGCTGCACGCCTGGGTTTCCGCGCGCTACGCGATGTTGATCGACAGTGCCCCCATGGCAAGCCTCGACTCGGAGAGCAATCCGACCGACTTCCTGGAAGAATCCACATCCGCCGCGCGACAGCCCCCGATCCATGATCCACATGACGAAGCCCGGTCTGGCGCACAATCCGAACTGTCACCCACCTCGGCCGCGGCGACTACCGATTCCGGCACTCGGGCCGACTCGGACGCTACCGCGCCACGTTCGGCGAAACGCGGAAAAGCCCGGCCCGCCGAGCGGAGAGAGCGCTCCACCGGCACAGAGAGCACACAACTCGCCCTCGACGAAGCCCCCGAACCTCCACATCCGCGACTACGCACCGAAACGACACCGCTGCGCGATGCGGACAACGCCGAGCCATCCACCGGGGCCGATGCCTCCGAGACCGATGCCTCCGGGACCGATGAAACCGAGACCGTCGACGACGAAATCATCTCGATCGCAAGGGCCATCACCGATCGACGCCTGTCGAAACTTCCTATCGAGGAGGTCAGGGAGATCCTCACTCTTGCCGACCAAGGGCGCACGCCTCGAGCCATAGCCGATGAACTCGGAATTCCTCCCCTCGCGGTCACCCGCGTCGTAGAAGCGGCGATCAAAGTCCACCGTCCCTACGCTATTACCGGCTGACCCAGCTGTTCACCAGCGCCACATCGCTTCAGTCACCACCACCGCCGCCTCCACCACTTCCATTACTGTCACTGCCGAAGCCGTAGTCAGAATTGCTGCCGCTGTCCCCCCGCGCTCCGGTCACGACGACGCTCTGGCTGTTCTTCGCACGAAGGCCCGCCTCCCAAACCGGGAAGCGGGCCTTGCTGTTGCCGTCGAGAAGGCTCTTACTTGGCCTTCTCCAGGACCTCGACCAATCGCCAGCGCTTGGTGGCCGACAGCGGACGGGTCTCCATCAGCTGGACGCGGTCGCCGATGCCCGCGATCTCGTTCTCGTCGTGCGCCTTAACCTTGGAGGTGGTGCGAATGATCTTGCCATAGAGCGGGTGCTTCACCCGGTCCTCCAGCTCGACCACGATCGTCTTGTTCATCTTGTCCGAGACGACGTAGCCGATCCGCACCTTGCGGCTGCCACGCTCCTTGTTCGCTTTCTCGCTCATGCCGCATCTCCCTTGCCAGCGGGTCCGGTGGCCAGACCGAGCTCGCGCTCACGCATGACCGTGTAGATGCGCGCGATCTCGTGACGGACAACGCGCAGGCGACGGTTGTTGTCCAGCTGACCCGTCGCCATCTGGAAGCGCAGGTTGAACAGCTCTTCCTTAGAGTCGCGCAGCTTGGCCACCAACTCCTCTTCGGTGAGCTCGCGGAGCTCTGCGGCCGGTGTTCCGGAAGCCATCAGAACTGCTCCTCCCTGGTCACGATCCTGCACTTCATCGGGAGCTTATGCATCGCGCGGCGCAGGGCCTCACGAGCGATCTCCTCATTCGGGTAGCTCATCTCGAACATCACTCGACCGGGCTTGACGTTCGCGACCCACCACTCCGGTGAACCCTTACCCGAACCCATCCGGGTCTCGGCAGGCTTCTTCGTCAACGGGCGATCCGGGTAGATATTGATCCAGATCTTGCCGCCACGGCGGATGTGCCGAGTCATCGCGATACGCGCCGACTCGATCTGCCGGTTGGTGACATACGCCGGCTCCAACGCCTGGATACCGTAATCGCCGAACGCCACCGAGGTGCCGCCCTTGGACATACCGGACCGGCTCGGGTGATGCTGTTTGCGGTGCTTCACCTTACGAGGCATCAGCATGCGTCAGCCCTCCTGTGTCTCTGCCGGGGCGTCAGCCACCGCGGTAGCAGCACGCCCGGCCTCGGTGCTGGTCGCCGTGGTGCCGGTGGAACCAGACCGACGTGGACGGCTCGGCCGCTCCCGACGCGGACGCTCGGGCGCGGCGGCAGCGGCGGTCAGCTCACGCTTGCCGCCGACGATGTCGCCCTTGTAGATCCAGACCTTCACGCCGATACGACCGAAGGTGGTCTTGGCCTCGTAGAGGCCATAGTCGATGTCGGCGCGCAGCGTGTGCAGCGGCACCCGACCTTCGCGGTAGAACTCCGAGCGAGACATCTCGGCGCCACCGAGGCGACCGGAGCATTGCACCCGGATGCCCTTGACGTTCGGCGAGCGCATGGCCGACTGAATGGCCTTGCGCATCGCGCGCCGGAATGCCACACGGTTGGACAACTGCTCGGCGACTGCTTGGGCGACCAGTTGCGCATCCGACTCGGGGTTCTTGACCTCGAGGATGTTCAGCTGCACCTGCTTGCCGGTAAGCTTCTCCAGCTCGGCACGGATGCGGTCGGCCTCGGCGCCGCGGCGGCCGATCACAATACCGGGACGCGCGGTATGGATATCCACTCGAACGCGGTCACGGGTGCGCTCGATCTCCACCTTGGAAATGCCCGCTCGCTCCATGCCTGTGGCCAGCAGCTTGCGGATCGCGACGTCTTCCTTCACGTAGTCCGCGTACTGCTTGTCCGCGTACCAACGCGACTTCCATTCGGTGGTGATACCGAGGCGGAAGCCGTGGGGGTTGATCTTCTGTCCCATTTACTTTGCCCCTCCCTTCCGGCGGTTACGAGTCGCTCCACCGGCGGTGGGGATGCTCTCGACCTCGATGGTGATGTGGCTGGTGCGCTTGCGGATGCGGAACGCACGGCCCTGGGCGCGCGGCTGGAACCGCTTCATGGTCGCGCCCTCGTCCACGTAGGCCGTCGAGATGACCAATGTGGCCGGGTTGAGGCCGAGGTTGTTCTCGGCGTTGGCCGCAGCGCTGGCGACAACCTTGGCGACCGGCTCGCTCGCGGCCTGAGGCGCGAACTTCAGCAGAGCCAGGGCATCCTCGACCCGCTTGCCGCGGATCAGGTCCACGACACGGCGTGCCTTCATCGGGGTGACGCGAACGTACTTGGCGGTCGCGCGCGCGGTCGGGTTCTGAGTCTCGGTCGTCGTCATCGCCGCTTGCTCTTCCGGTCTTCCTTGACGTGGCTCTTGAACGTCCTGGTCTGCGCGAACTCGCCGAGCTTGTGTCCGACCATGGACTCCGAGACGAACACCGGCACGTGTTTGCGGCCGTCGTGCACCGCGAACGTGTGGCCGATGAAATCGGGGATGATGGTCGAACGTCGCGACCAGGTCTTGATGACCTGCTTGGTGCCCTTCTCGTTCTGCGCGTCCACCTTCTTGAGGAGGTGATCGTCGACGAACGGGCCCTTCTTGAGGCTGCGTGGCATTACTTACCTCCTCCTTCAGCGCTTCTTGCCGGTCTTACGACGGCGGACGATGAGCTTGTCGCTCGGACGGTTGGGCTTGCGGGTGCGGCCTTCCGGCTGACCCCACGGCGAGACCGGGTGGCGGCCACCGGAGGTCTTGCCCTCACCACCACCATGCGGGTGGTCGACCGGGTTCATGACTACGCCACGGACCGTGGGGCGGCGCCCCTTCCAGCGCATGCGGCCTGCTTTGCCCCAGTTGATGTTCGACTGCTCGGCGTTGCCGACTTCGCCGACGGTGGCGCGACAGCGCACGTCGACCCGGCGGATCTCACCGGAAGGCATACGCAGCGTGGCATAGGGGCCTTCCTTACCCAGCAGCTGGATACTCATCCCGGCGGAGCGGGCCAGCTTCGCGCCGCCACCGGGACGCAACTCCACCGCGTGGATGGTGGTACCGGTCGGGATGTTACGCAGCGGCAGGTTGTTGCCCGGCTTGATATCGGCTGTCGGGCCGGATTCGATGCGAGTGCCCTGCGCTACGCCCTTGGGGGCGATGATGTAGCGCTTCTCACCGTCCACGTAATGCAGCAGCGCGATGTTGGCGGTCCGGTTCGGGTCGTACTCGATGTGCGCGACCTTGGCCGGGATGCCGTCTTTATCCAGACGACGGAAGTCGATCAGCCGGTAGGCGCGCTTGTGACCGCCACCACGATGGCGGGTGGTGATCCGGCCGTGGGTATTACGTCCACCGGATTTGGTCAGCGGACGCAGCAGCGACTTCTCCGGGGTCGACCGGGTGATCTCGGCGAAGTCCGAGACGCTCGCGCCGCGACGGCCCGGCGTCGTCGGCTTGTACTTACGGATTGCCATGAGTTCTTCTCTGCTTTCTGGGGTCCCGGGCGTTTAGACGACCGGTCCTCCGAAGATCTCGATGGGCTTGCTGTCGGCCGAGATGGTCACGAGCGCGCGCTTAGTGTCCTTACGCTTGCCGTAACCGAAGCGGGTCCGCTTGCGCTTGCCCTGACGGTTGGCGGTGTTGACGCTGGTCACCTTCACGCCGAAGATCTTCTCCACGGCGATCTTGATCTGCGTCTTGTTCGAATCCGGATGCACCAGGAAGGTGTAGGTGCCCTCCTCGATCAGTCCATAGGACTTCTCGGAGATGACCGGCGCCAGCAGAATGTCGCGCGGGTCGGCGATGGTGGTCACTTACTCTCCTCCTGTGCGGACTCGGCGGGGCCGTGCACGAACGTGTTGAGCGCCTCGACACTGAACACCACGTCGTCGCTGTTGAGCACGTCGTAGGTGTTGAGCTGGTCGGGTGCGATCGGGTGCACGTTCTGCAAGTTCGCTACGCTCTTCCATGCGGCGATGTCCGCGCGGCCGACCACGACCAGGAACTTCTTCCGGTCCGACAGCTCGGCTAGGAAGCTCTTGGCGGTCTTGGTAGACGGAGTCTGGCCGACCACCAGTTCGCTGATCACGTGGATCCGCTCGTTGCGGGCCCGGTCCGACAAGGCGCCACGCAGCGCGGCGACCTTCATCTTCTTGGGCAGGCGCTGGGCGTAGTCGCGCGGCTGCGGACCGTGCACGGTGCCGCCGCCGGTGAACTGCGGGGCGCGGGTCGAACCCTGACGGGCGCGACCGGTGCCCTTCTGCCGGTACGGCTTCTTGCCGCCGCCGGACACCTGGCCACGGGTCTTGGTCGCATGCGTACCCTGGCGGGCCGCGGCCTGCTGGGCCACCACGACCTGATGCATCAGTGCGATATTGGCGGTCACGTCGAAGATCTCCGCAGGAAGCTCGACGGTACCGTTGGTCTTACCGCCGATCTCCTTGACCGGCAGCGTGAGATTCGCGGATGCCTGCTCGGCGTCCGACTTCTTTTTCACTGCGACGCTGGTCATGCGTGCGCACCACCCTTCACGGCGCTCTTGACGATCACGACGCCGCCCTTGCGACCCGGGATCGCTCCCTTGATCAGCAGCAGACCGTTCTCGACGTCCACCTTGTGTACCGAAAGGTTCTGCGTGGTGACCCGGTCGTTACCCATCCGGCCCGACATGCGCATGCCCTTGAACACGCGACCTGGGGTGGCGCAGCCACCGATCGACCCTGGACGACGGTGCACCGCCTGCGCGCCGTGCGAAGCACCTTGACCATGGAAACCGTGGCGCTTCATGGTGCCTGCGAAGCCTTTGCCCTTGCTGGTACCGGTGACGTCGACATAGCTGCCCTCTTCGAACACGTCGGCGTTGAGCTCCTGACCGACCTCGAAGCCGGACGCGTCCGCGACCCGGATCTCCATGATGTGACGGCGCGGGGTGACACCGGCCTTGGCGAACTGACCGGAGTCCGGCTTGTTCACCTTGCGCGGGTCGATGGCACCGAATGCGAGCTGGACGGCGCTGTAGCCGTCGCGCTCCGCGGTACGGATCTGGGTGACGACGTTCGGCCCGGCCTTGATAACGGTCACGGGAACGACGCGGTTGTTGTCGTCGAAGACCTGGGTCATACCGAGCTTGGTGCCCAGGATGCCTGCGGCAGGCCTGTTCTTGTTGTCAGTCATTTCTCGAGTCCCCGTCACTGAATGTTGACGTCGACGCTGGCCGGCAGGTCGATGCGCATGAGCGCGTCCACCGTCTTCGGCGTCGGGTCGAGGATGTCGATAAGGCGCTTGTGCGTGCGCATCTCGAAGTGTTCGCGCGAGTCCTTGTACTTGTGCGGCGAACGGATGACGCAGTACACGTTCTTCTCGGTCGGCAACGGCACCGGGCCGACGACGCGCGCCCCGGTGCGGGTCACCGTCTCCACGATCTTGCGCGCCGATGCGTCGATCGCCTCGTGGTCGTAGGCCTTGAGCCTGATGCGGATCTTTTGTCCCGCCACGCTAAGTGTCCTTTTCTCCGCTTTCCTTCGTGGTCCGCCGGGTCGACTACCCAACCCGCTGGACCACCCTCATTTGCACAGCCCGAACACACGAAGACGCCTCAGCCCGAGCGGGTCGAGCCCAGAGGAGTTGGTCTGCGTAACCACGCAGGGCCCTCGCTCGGCCTGGATCCGACACAGTCGAGACCACGACCGGGCATGCCCGGTCCTCGCCGCTGTTCATCTGTCATGGTTCTCCGGTACACGCGGTCGGGCGTGTCGCACAGCCGCTCATTCCTCGGCCACGGATCGCACAGCGCCTCGGGCCGGGGACATCGTCCCGGACGTACCCGCGCCGGAAACCCGGCGAGGTACACGATGGGGGTACTACTCGCCTCGCTCGGCCACCTATTTCCCGTGGAACCTATAGGAGCAGATGCGGCCCGGTGCAAGGCAACCCGAACAGTATGCCCGACACCTCTCGACACTTCAAATCGCCTGCGCCTCCTCGGTGCGGCGCGGGCTCGACCCCGTGATGATCACGTCCGCGCCATGGACAGAGCGAGTGCGCAGTCCAGTTTCGCCGCAGTCCTGGCGGTCTCCATGACAGGACGGTGCGGGCCGATCGAATACGCCACGGACTTACACTCGAATAGAACTTACTCTTGAGTAAGGTGTGGGCATGACGAACGAGACAACGACTTATCGCGGCTGGAGAAAACTGCCGGACAATCGGCTGGGCCATACCCTGTTCTCCCTCGCGGTGGTCGCTCGGCTGCCATACGCGGCCACCGTGCTACCAACCGTGACCCGGCTGGAGCCGGGGCTGTGCGAGGTAACCTCGCCGAAATGGTTCGGCGTGCACAATCATCTGGGCACCTTTCATGCCATCGCGACATGCAACCTGGCCGAAGTCGCGATGGGCATGCTGAGCGAGGCGACAGTGCCGACGACGCACCGCTGGATTCCGAAGGGGATGACCGTGCAGTACCTGGCCAAAGCCGAGACCGGTCTACGCGCCATCGCGAAGCTGCCCGAAGTACCCGATTTCGTGACCATCACCGAGGGCCGCGACATGGTGGTGCCGGTGTCGATCTACGACAAGCGCGGTTCGGAGGTCGTGCACGCCGATATCACCATCTGGGTCACCCCTCGATGACCATGGCATCCGTCCAGACCGCAGAAGACCCAGACCATAGAAGACCCAGACCATAGAAGACTCGGCGTGGGGAGCGATCGGTATATTGGGCGCCATGGCAGCGGAACGCGGAGACGGAGTGAGACGTCGAAGCAGGACTCCGAGCGCCGTGCCTGCACTACGCTCGATAGCGCGCGGCCGGATTTCTGCCGACACACGGAATCGATATAGCCGCGCTCGCCTCCGCGAACTGGACCGAATGCCCCCATGAGTGCCGGCGCGGTGCGGGAAGCCGATGTGTGCGTGGTCGGGCTCGGTCCCGCCGGACGGGCACTCGCCCACCGCGCACTACGGGCTGGGCTTTCGGTGACCGCGATCGATCCCCGGCCCGACCGACTGTGGCCGCCTACCTTCGCCTGCTGGGTGGACGAGTTACCGGATTGGCTACCCGTCGACGCCATCGCGACCACGATCTCGATGCCCACGGTATGGACGACCAGCGAGCACCGCATCGACCGGCCCTACTGCGTATTGTCCAAACCAGGTCTGCACACGGCGCTCCCGCTCGACGGCGCCACTGTTGTGACAGGCAGAGCCACCCAGGTCGGTGCGCATGAGGTGGAACTCGCGAACGGCGCGGTCCACACCGCGGCAACGGTATTCGACACGCGTGGCCTGCCGCCCCTCGGACGCCGCCGGGCGGTGAGCGCGCACGGCATCTTCGTCGACGCGGAGAAAGCCGCGCCGATGGTTACCGAGGGCGAATGCTTATTGCTGGATTGGCGGCCGGACAACGGCGCGGGCCCGGATGAACCGCCGTCGTTCCTCTACGCGGTGCCGATCGGCGACGGCACAGTGATCTTCGAAGAGACTTGTCTCGGGCTGCGCGGCGGCATGCCGCAGCGCGAGCTACGCAAGCGCACACTCAACCGTCTCGCCACACACGGTATCCGGCTCACCGGAGGCGAACCCAGCGAGGCAGCGCACTATCCACTCGACCAGCCACCGCCACGGAAAAGCCGGGCGCGGGCGATCCCGTTCGGCGCGCGCGGTGGCATGGTGCACCCGTGCACCGGCTACAGCGTCGCCGACGCACTGGCGTTGGCCGACACCGCGGTCACCGCACTGCGACAAGGCCGTGACCCGATCGCAGAACTGTGGCCGCTACGCGCGCGGCTGGTGTACTGGATGCGGATGCGCGGGCTCTATGGTATGGGCAGACTCACCACCGAGCAGTTCATCGCCATGTTCGACGTGTTCTTCAACGGCACTCCGCGCGGCCAGCGCGCGCTGTGGTCCGCCCGCGACGACTACACCACCCTGGGCGCCGTGCTGGTCGATACCGTCCACCACACCTGGCCGTTTCGCTCGCGATACGACCTGGTCGGCTGGACCAATCGCAACCGCTGGCTGGACTACGATTTCGAACGGGCGCCGAGCTCCGCGTCGCACCCGTAGACCCGCATAGCGGAGCATGCGGCCGACAGCCCCTCAGCGAGATCGACGCTTCGCAATACCTTTTCACCTTCTGAAAGTCCGGCACCTGAAAGATCCCGACACCTGAAAGATCACTGTCACGCGCCCGTTTCCGCGGCCCGGCGATAGCCGCGGATTGCCGGGTAAGCAAAGACGACTACGATTCCCAGGCTCCACACCAGGGTTTTCAGCATCGGCTCAGCGACAGGGCCACCGTAGGACAATCCGCGTATGGCATCGATGGCGCAGCTCATCGGCTGGTTCTCGATTGTTGCCCGTAGCCACGACGGGTATGCGGAAGCAGGGACGAAACCGGTGTTGAAGAACATGAGCAAGGTATTGATCACGCCGATGACGTTCACAAGCATGACACCCTCGGTAATGGTGGCCAGTGCCGTGACGAGTACAGCGAAAGCAAGCCCGAACAGGACCGGAATGCCGATCAACGCGATGGCGGCGACCAGCCCCTGCTGGAATCGGAAGCCGAGCAATACCCCGACACCGATCACACAGAGAGTCGTGATCAGCACTCGCACCGCCTCGGCCAGCAAGCGACCAGTGAGTCCCGCCGCCCGATGAATGGGCATAGTCCAGAATCGGCCGAGCAAACCAGCCGCCTTCTCGACCTTGAATCCCAGCGCGCTCACCACGGCACCGGACATCGCCGCTACCAGTGTCAGTAACGCTACCTGCCCATAGATGCTCGGCTGCCCGGTGTAGGCCGTAATCGAATTTCCCAGCACGATGCGGAACATCAGCAGAGTGAGCGCTGGATACACCAACGTCTGGATGGTCGTCGCCGGATCTCGTAACCACACCAGCAGCAGCCGTTTGCATTGGAGCAAGCTGTGCGTCGACCAGTTGCGAAAGGTCGCCTCTCGGCGCATCGCCACCTCTGGCAGCGCCGAGGGTCCGATCCGCTCCACAGCGCCTGCCGAAGGTGCCGTGGTCGCTTCCACAGAACTCATGACCGCCTCACGCTCGCCCAGATCGCCAATGGGATGAATACCGCGGCCAGCCCGATCAGCCACACCAGAGGTACCCACAGCACCTGCCAAGTCACCCCGTCGGCCGCCATATCGCGCAGGGCGAAGGAGAACTGGGAGATAGGTTGATTACGTACGAACGGCCGAATCCACTCCGGAAAACTTCGTTCAGGCACGAATCCACAGGAGAGCATGCCGAAGATCAGCGTCGGTAAGGTCAGCGCCTGACTCAACGATTCCGGGCTCTTGGTGATATTGCCCAGTGCGTCCGCGCCGATCCCGAGCAATGTGCCGACGGCGAGGGAAAAGGCGCAGAAAAGCACGGCTTGGCCGACGCCTGCCTCGAACCGGAATCCGATGAGATGTCCGAAGAGTACGGCCGCGGTGAGCGAGGTGACCGACCGCACCAAACCGGCGCAGATGCGCGCGCTGAATGGCACCAGCATGCCGATCGGCATGGTCTGCAGCCGAGTACTCAACCCGGTCAATGCCTCGAACGCGGCCAGTTGGGCATTGGACATCATCGTGAAGGCCATGGTCTGCAGCACGATGATAGGCATGACGTACTGGGCGTAGTCGATGCCTTGGAAGTTCATTACGTAGCGCAGCGGCAGGTAGAAACCGAGGGTGAACACCAGTGGGGTGACCATCGCGACGATCAGTTCGCCCTTGGTCGCCATGGTGTGGACGATCCGGCCGGTCAGCGCCCGCCACTGCGCGAGTGATGACAGTCGTGCCACGGGCAGTTCGGCGAACAACATCACCGGACTTGCCGATGCACTCTCCTTGGCAGTGGTAGCAGTCACGCGTGGCCACCCGAGTGACCGGTGAGAGACATGAACACGTCGTCCAGCGATGGACGGCGCAGCGCTATATCGGCCAAGTCGACGCCCGCGCTGTCCAGTCTGCGCAGCGCTTCGGTCAGCGTCGCAGCGCCTTCCGGTGCTGGAATGGACAACCGGTCGCCGCCATTGAGGTCGGCCAGCACTGCGGGGGGTACCAGATCGCCGAGTGCGAACGCGGCGGTGCGCAACCTGGTCGGATCCAACGGGACCACCTCGCAGTAACTACCGCCTGTCTTCTCCTTGAGTTCGTCTGCGGTACCCTCCGCGATCACCGTGCCCCTATCGATCACGATGATGTTGTCACTGAGCACATCGGCCTCCTCCAGATACTGCGTGGTCAGCAGTACCGTGATGCCTTGATCTTTCAGCGCGCCCACCAGATCCCAGACTCCCTGGCGGCTGCGTGGGTCCAGGCCGGTGGTCGGCTCATCCAAGAACACCACTTCCGGTCGCACCACCAGACCGCAAGCGATATCGACACGACGGCGCATACCGCCCGAATAGTGCCGCACCGCGCGACGACCCGCACTCGTCAGATCGAATTCCCCGAGCAATGCGTCGGCCCGCCTACGGGCCGCAGACTTGCCCAAGCCCATCAATCTGCCGAACAACTCCAGGTTCTCCCTGCCGGACAAATTCTCGTCCAGCGCGGCGTACTGCCCGGTCATCATGATCGATCGGCGCACGCCCGCCGGGTTCTTCCGTACGTCGTGCCCGGCGACTACGGCAGTGCCGGAGTCCGGGCGCAACAGCGTGGAGAGGACTTTCACCGTGGTCGTCTTACCTGCGCCGTTGGGGCCGAGGATACCGAGGACACGGGCACGTTCGGCGACGAAGCTGACGCCGCGCAGCGCATGCACCTCGCCGAATGACTTACGGACGTCCGTTACCCGGACCGCAGGCTCACCCGCATGCGAATCTGCTTGATCGGAAATCGGCATCAACTCTCCACTATCGGCCGGTGCGGCGACGATATCGCCCGAGCGCATGCTCGCACTCGGATAAGTGATCCGCCGCGCTCGGCGTGATGTTACCGGCTCAGTCGGCTGGGCTCGGCCCCCAGGAAACAGAGCCTCCACCCAGTCGCTGTGTCCTTACTCACACGCACCGCTCCTGATTCGGTGTATGAAAGGTAGCCGCTGGTGAGGAGAACCGAGCTGGCTCGGCCGCCTGCGGCCGAGCCTTGTCGGCCCGCTGTGGCAGGCCATAGTCTGCTATGCGGGGAACATGTTCACTCGTCCGCGACTGCGTACCGTCGGCCGGTTCGCATACCGGTTCCGACACTGCGAGAGGTGATCATGGTCGAGTCCACGCAGCCACCGCTGGTAACTCATCGGGGAGAAACAGTCCAGGAATACGGGCTGGTGTCCCACGACCCACGCACTGGCGAAGTTGTCGGCAGGTACGCCGTAATGAGCGCAGATGAGCTGGATCAGGCCGTGTGCATCGCCCGCTCCGCCGGAAAGTGGTGGGCGCAAATGGGTTTCAATACCCGAAAGCGTTGGTTGCTCGACTGGAAACGTGATGTCGTGCGCCGCTCCGGTGAATTGGTCACCCTGCTATGCGAAGAGACCGGAAAACCTCGGGCGGACGCAGCGATCGAAGTGATGCTTGCGGTGGAAAACTTGCATTGGGCCGCACGCAATGCGGCGCGCGCGCTGGACCGGCGGCGTCTCGGCGCCACCTGGCTCACCCGCAATCAACGCACCACGGTCGGCTATCTTCCGCTCGGCGTAGTCGGGGTCCTCGGTCCATGGAACAACCCGGTATCCACTCCGATGGGTTCGATCGTCTATGCGATGGCAGCGGGCAACGCTGTGGTGTTCAAGCCACATGAGCTGACCACCGGTGTCGGGATGTGGCTGGCCGACAGCTGGTCTCGGCTCGCGCCGAATCAACCGGTACTGCAAGCGGTCACCGGCGATACCGAAACCGCTATCGCGCTATGTCGCGCACGGGTCGACAAGATCGCCTGTGCGGGGCCGGAGGCGGATACTCGCGAGGCAGTGGCGGCCTGCGCACAGACCATGACACCGATTGTTGTCGAGCGCAGCGGCAAGGGCAGCATGGTCGTACACGTGGACGCAAAACTAACAGACGCCGCCGAGGCCGCAGTATTCGGAGCGATGGCCGACGCCGGACAGCTCCCCACCGGGATTCAGCGTGCCTATGTCGCCCAGTCGGTCTACGAGCGCTTTCTGGAATTGGTGGTGGAGCACGCCCACACACTACGACCAGGGGCCGATCGGAAGGCATCCTATGGTCCGATGATCAGACAGTCGCAGGTCGATGTGGTGCGCAAGCAGGTACGGGACGCGGTGGCCCGCGGCGGCCGCGCGGTGCTCGGTGGGTTGGACTCGATCCGCGATCCCTACATCGAGCCGATCGTACTGACCGAGGTGCCGGAAGAGAGCATTGCGATCACCGGCGAAGGCATCGGCCCGGTACTGGTCGTGAACAAGGTGGTGAGTATGGACGAGGCCGCCGAGCGGATCAACGCGATCGGCACCGATGTCGCGGTAGCGGTGTTCACCCGGGATGTCCGAGAGATCGAAGCGTTCGCCGAACGCCTACGGGTCGGGATGGTGACCATCAACTCCTCCACCGCCCATATGAGCACCCCCGCGCTGCCGTTCGGTGGGGTGGGCGAGTATGAGCAGGGGCACCGGAATGGTGAGCAGGGATTGCGTGAATTCAGCAGGACCCTGGCCATCACGCGCAAGAAATATCGGACGCCGGTGAATCTGTCCACCTTCGACCGCCGCCCGCGGCACCTACGCTTGGCTGGTCGGATCTTCCGTATCCGGCACAGGGTGCGTCTGTGAGCGGGCCTGCTCAGCCGAGCAGCACCGCGTTCATCAGTGCGGTAACCCGAGCCTGTTGCTCGGGCCTGGGATCGAACCGGATCGACCTGCCAACGTCGATCACTTGGCCGATGGCCGCATGCACCCGGAAACGTGCCTCCACCGGATCTCCGTCGAGCAGATTGGCCCACTCCAACACGTTCTGCCGCTGCAGGGCGCGCAGCTTGTACTGCTCGGCGTGCGGCAAGTTGCTGAACTCCGCATAGTAGACCGGCATGATCTCCGGCATGGCGAAACTCAGCTTGACATAGCGACCGGCTAAGCGCCGGGCCGCGTCTTCCCGGCTGATAGCCTCGGTCAGTGCCTCGGTGATCGCGATGGCCAGCCGGTCACTGGTGCGATAAAAGGCCGCGGCGAGCAGATCGGCCTTGCTGGAAAAGTACCGATACACGCTGGATGCGTTGATGCCGACTGCGGCGCCGATCTCCTCGATACTCGCCTCGTGGTATCCCTGTCTGCCGAAGATCCTGATTGCTTCGGTGAGTAACTGTTCCCGCTTCGAAGTCACCGGGACGCCGCGCACAGATGGCCCATCGTCCGGCTCGGTGGGCGCGGCGGGCAACTCGGTGCGCACGATGGTCCAGGCCATTTCGTGCAGCAATGGAAGCAGTCTGGTGCTCGATAACGCAGTGCGGTGCGCCGTGATGCTGGCGATCGCGCTGAGCACGCCCGTGGCCAACATCGCCACATCAGCTGGTGGCGCATCGGGCCGCAGCAGCACGATAGGCGCGGCGATGGCGCTGTTGATGTCGTCATAGATCTTCTTGATCCAGGCCCGGTCGACACGTTCGAGATAACGCCGTTCCCAGCGGTAGAGCCCAGCCTCCCGACGAATCTCGATAGTGTGCTCACAGACCGCGCGGAGCATCGTGTTCAGGCGCTGCTCGGGAGCCAGCCTGGCATCGTCGGCGCTCTCTGTGACGGCGAGCAGATGCCGCGCGCCTTCCTCGGCCACCGCGACCAAGAGCGCGTATTTGTTGGTGAAGTGCCGATACAGCGCGGGCCCAGAGATCCCGACCTCTGCGGCGATCTCATCTACACCGACCGGATAGTACCCACGCTCACTGAACGCTCGTGCGGCCGCCCGCATGATCTGGGCTTTGCGATCCTTCGGACGGCGCCGCACCGACGGCGCCCCCTCCGCACTCGCTCTGCTTTCCGGGCTGGACCGCGTGGTAGCGAGATCGACCTCGCTACGATCTGCGGCCATGTATCTCTCCATTCTTGGGCAACACCGGTTGACCGTGCTCGATAATGGAACTTAAGTTAACTACAATTCGCATAGTTGATGATTATTCATACTCCTTCGCCCACTGAATCGCGACACAGGGGGCGAATACGAGCGATACCGATTCCACAATTCCCAGCAACTACAACAGGGACCACCGTGGGGGTTACCGCGGTCCAGGATGACAAAGCGCTCCGGATCTCGGTTACCGAACCGACCAGTAAGCGACTATGTTGATCTGCTATGACTTACCTGGTTACCGGGGCAACTGGGTTCATCGGTCGGTTCCTCATCCCCGAGCTGCTGAAACGCGAGGGTGACATTCATGTACTGGTACGGCCAGGCCACATCTCGGCCGATCGGTTCGCCTGCTGTGCGCAGGAATGGGCGGGCGGCGACCGCGTCCGTCCGGTCCGTGGCGATCTCTGCTCCCCTGGGCTTGGCATCGACCCAGCCTGGCTAGCCCAGCACCGTGGCACCATCGACCATATCTTCCATCTGGCTGTCGGCTACGACCTGCTCGATCGCGGCGGCGGAACCAGACACCTGGTGGAGGTCGCCCAGGAATTGAACGCCGATCTACTGCATCACGTCTCCACCGCGGAGATCGCCGGATCCAGCCAGGGACTGTTCACCGAGGACATGTTCGACCGTGGTCAGGCACTGGCCACACCCATACAGCGGGCCAAATTCGAGGCCGAACGGATCGTACGGGACTCCAGCCTACGCTGGCGCATCTACCGACCATCGATCGTGATCGGCCATTCCGGGACCGGCGAAATCGATCGAATCGATGGCCCGTACTACTTCTTCCGCCTGTTGCGCATGGGCGCGCAATTGCCAAGGTTACTCCCAGTGCTGGTCCCCGAACTCGGCGAGACCAATATGGTCCCGGTCGATTTCGTCGCTCATGCTCTGGATCACATCGCTCATTGTTCCGCTACGGATAAGACCACTTACCATCTGGTCGACCCACGCAGACAGAGCGCGGTCGAGGCGTTGAATCTGTTCGCCGACGAGGCAGGAGCGCCGCATCTGGTTGAGATCATGCCCAAACGCACCCTTGACATGATGCTGCGCATCCCCGGTGCGAACTGGCTGCTGTCCCGGGTCGGCGTCCCCTTGGATGTCCTGGAGCACAGTGAATTCAGTTGCTGGTTCGACTGCCGCCACACTGATGCGGCACTAGCGGGCACCGATATCAAGGTCCCTCCGCTGGAGGCCTACGCACCCCGGATCTGGAAATACTGGATCGAGAACTGGCTCTGATCCATCTTGCCGCCGGGCGCTGGTCGCCCGGCGGCAAGATGGATCAGAGCGAGATCGATGCCTCAGAGGCCGAGCCCCTTCGCCAGCACCGGCCATGACCGCTCGAACTCGTCGCGCCAGTAGCCCCACGAGTGGGTACCCGAATCGCGGAAGTGGAAGGTGGCCGGGATACCCAGCTCCTTCAGCCTCCTCTGCATATTGTGCGTGCAGTAGTTGGTACCCGCCTCGATCGCACCGCCGATAATGATCTGATTGGCCAGACCGTAAGGGCCGGGGATGGCATAAGGATTGTTGAGCGTGTCGTACTGGCCGGGCAGTCCGTTGCCTGAGGAGAGATAGAGGTCGAGTCCACGCAAGCCCTCGGCGTTCACGTACGGATCGTTGGCGATCCAATCCGGCGAGCCCTCAGGGCCCCACATATTGTCGGTGTTGCCGCCACCCCAGGTCTCCACAGTCAGCTTCACGAATTCGGCGCCGACCGGGTCACTGGTCTGCGCACAACCGCTGTACGCCGCGGAGGCCTTGTACAGCCCCGGCTTGGCGATCGGCAGCGCGAGCACTGTGGTACCCGAAGTGGACAAGCCCGCGATAGCGTTCACCCCATTAGCTCCCAGCGCGCCATCGACCAGCGGGGGCAGCTCTTCGGTGAAGAAGGTCTTCCATTTATTGCGACCGAGCACCGGATCGTCCTTGATCCAGTCGGTGTAATAGCTCCACTTACCACCAATGGGCTGAATCACATTGACGTTCTTGTCCGACAGGAATTGCAGCACATCGGTCCGCGCTTGCCATGAGGCTTGGTCCTCACCACCGCCCGCACCGTTGAGCAGGTACAGCGTGGGGCGCGGTACGGACGCGTCGGCCGGGCGCTGGACGTCGATGATGATGTTCTGGTCCATCGCCGACGAGTACACATGCAATCGAAGGCTGCGCGAATCCTTGTACTCAGCCTTGGTGATACGCGAACCATCCGGAGCGATCGGATCCGCCAGCAGAGTCTTGGAATCCATGATCGGGTCAGCGGTCGCGGTAGACGCGCCGAGGCCGGTCATTCCCGCGAGTACCGCAGTTGCCGCGATCACCGCGACTGCACGAACACCGCCGCGCCTGGTCTGTCGACGTATCAATTTCGCACCTTCGCTTCGTCTAGAGATCGCTGTGTACTCCCCAATACGGCGGGTGGAGGCTGGATATCACGCCTGACCATACGGCCTACGCTGCCGGGACGGCAGAGCTACCGTTGCCGCGCCGTTGCCCTATCATGCCCGAAAGGCTCGTTCCGCTCATGACCGACCCGCGTCCGGTGTCGTCTGCCTGCCTGCCTGATCGAGCAACTCGCACAACCGTGGGCCTATGCTGGTCAACGCTTCCGGCGAGGTCATCTGGTCGTGTGTGGCGTCGATGGGATAGTCGTCGACGCGACCGGTGACATATGGTCGCCAGTTGGCTGCCGCTGTGTCGTGGCCGACCGCGCTGAAGTAGTCCACCCGACCGTGGAATACCTCGGGCCGGTGCTCGGCGATCAGTTCGGCGGAGCGCACCGCGCTACGGTAGATGCGGCGTACCCGTTCCGGAGTCAGTACCGCCATATCCGGTGGAATCGTTGCGTGCAGCGCGGCGAGCGCCTCCGGACTCAGGTCGTGAATATCACCGTCGCCGGGCAACAGGGCGTCTGCGCCGATGCCGAGTTCAGCCAATGCCTCACGGATCGCCGCGCGGAAATCCGTGATGTCGATGTCCGGGTGGCTGTCGAGCATGGCCAGCAGCTCGATCTGCGCACCGTCGGCTTGCAGCTCGGTCGCCACCGCGTGCGCAAGCACGCCACCGAGGGACCAACCGAGCAATCGATAAGGCCCGTGCGGCTGCACCGCGCGGATCTCGACCACATACCGGTGCGCCATCTCGGCCAGCGAAGCCGGCAGGTAGTCCTCCTCGGACAGTGCGGGCGACTGCAAACCGAAGATCGGCGTGTTCGCAGGCGCATAACGGACCAAACCCGCATAGCACCAGGACAGTCCATACATAGGATGCAAACAGAACAGCGGTTCGGCCGCAGTCGTGTCATGCGGCACCCGCGTCCGGATCGACAGCAGCACCCCCAACGCGGCATTCGACTCCTGGTCGTAATCGTGCTCTTCGGCCAGCATCGCGAGAATGCGAGCTGTCAACGCCGCAGGGGTCGAGTCGGTGAAAAACCACTGCACCCGCACCTCAGCGCCGGTCAGTACACGCAACCTGCTGACCGCGCGCGTCGCAACCAGCGAGTTACCGCCCAAGGCGAAGAAGTCGTCGTCCATGCCGATTCGGTACTCGACACCGAGGTCGAGCACCTCCCCGAATACTTCGAGTACAGTCCGCTCCAGCGATGTACTCGGCGCGCGGTACGGGCCCGCCGCGAGCAGCGGTGCGGGCAATGCCTTGCGATCGAGTTTGCCATTGGCATTCAATGGCAGTCGTTCGAGCACAACTACCGCCGCTGGCACCATATAGGACGGCAGCGCGCTGCGCGCATGCGATAGCAGAGCGGACTCGTCGATATCCGTATCCGCTACAGCGACCACGTAGGCGATCAACTGGTCCCCAGCAGCACCACGGTGCAGCGATACCGCGGCGTGCCGCACCTTGGGGTGCCCGCCGAGTACCGACTCGATCTCGCCGAGTTCGACGCGCTGACCACGTAGCTTGACCTGAAAATCACTACGACCCATGTAATCCAGCACTCCGTCGCGCCAGCGCACGACGTCTCCGGTGCGATACAACCGGGTGCCGCCTGTGTAGGCGACAAAACGCTCGGCGGTGAGTGCTGGGGCGCCGAGATAGCCCCGGGCCACCTGCACACCCGCGACATACAACTCGCCTGCCATGCCCGGCGGCACCGGACACAGATGCCGATCGAGCACATACACGCGGGTATTGGCCACCGGCGTACCGATCGGGA
The DNA here is from genome assembly GCF_056629435.1 of Nocardia sp. TBRC8007. Taxonomy (NCBI): domain Bacteria; kingdom Bacillati; phylum Actinomycetota; class Actinomycetes; order Mycobacteriales; family Nocardiaceae; genus Nocardia; species Nocardia sp. TBRC8007. Next base: position 54,550 of record NZ_JBWSOR010000027.1, read on the forward strand.
TCGACACCGCGGCAGTGTCACGCACCGTCAAGTTGGTAACAACGGTGGCTTCTGCGGGTCCGTACCAGTTGGCCAAGACGGCCTCCGGCACGGTAGCGGCGAAAGCAGCGGCAATCTCTCCGGGCAACGCCTCGCCTGCGGCGAACACCCGCCGCAACGATGGATATCCTGCGTTCGGGTTGACCACAGGGTCCAGGAAGGCTTCCAGCATCGAAGGCACGAAATGCGCTGTGGTGATGTTATTTTCGACAATAGTTCGCGCCAGGTAGGCCGGATCCCGGTGGCCGTCGGGCGCCGCGATCACAATCGATGCTCCGGTCTGCAAAGGCCAGAACAGTTCCCAGGCGGAGATATCGAAGGTGATCGACGTCTTGTGCAGCACCGCATCGCCGCCATCATGCGGATACATCGACTGCGCCCAGCGGAACTGGTTGATCATCTGTCGATGGCTGATCAATACGCCCTTCGGTCGCCCGGTGGAGCCCGAAGTATAGATGACGTAGGCGACAGCGTCCGGGTGGGCGTAGTCCTGCGGTCGAGGCCCCTGCTCCGAGGACAGGTGCAGCGTGTCGACCGCGACCACCGGAACGTCGGTCGCGGTATCGAACGCGTCAACAGTGGTGGTCAGCACACAGCTGGGCGCGGCGCTGTCCAGCACATACTCGCTGCGTTCGGCCGGATGGTCCGGATCGATCGGAACATAGCCACCACCGGCCCGCAGCACCGCGTAGATCGCGACCACCAACTCTATGCCGCGCCGCATGGCCACGGCGACCAATGTCTCCGGTCCGACGCCTCGGCGGATCAGCTCGACAGCCAACGCTCCCACCCGTGCGTCGAATTGGGCGTAGCTGAGGACGGTGTCACCGAAACGAACGGCGGGCGCATCCGGCGTCCGGGCCACCTGCGCGTCGAACAATGACAACAATGTCGCGTCGTCGAGCAATTCCGGTGTGTCCGTGGCATTGCCTGCGACCAGTTCCGCGCGCTCATCGTCGAGCAGCGCGTCGATCTCGCCGACCTGCGCCTGCGAGGTGGTCACGAAACGACCGATCAGCATCGCGAGCCGCTGGGCGATCGCCTGTGCCTCCGGTTCGTCGAACAGGTCACGCAGGTACTTCACCGAAACACGCAGGCTGCTGTCCAACATCACCATTACGGTGAGCGGATAGTGGGTGCCATTGATCCCTTCCAGGCCGATGATGTCCATCCCATCAATCGCGCTTGCCTTCGCCAGACCCGCGCGGTCCACTGGGAACGATTCGAACACCACGAGCGAATCGAACAATCCTTCCACCCCGATCGCATCCTGGATATCGCTCAAGCCCAGGTAATGGTGGTTCAACAGTACGGCCTGTTCCGTCTGCAAACGACGGAGCAATTCGCCGAGGGTGATGCGTGCGTCGAGCCGTACCCGCACTGGGATCGCATTGATGAACAGCCCGACCATCGCCTCGACACCATCCAGATGCGGTGGCCGCCCGGACACGGTAGCGCCGAAGACTACGTCGTCTCGGTCGATGCTGCGGCCGATCAGCAACCCCCAGGCGGCCTGAACCACGGTGTTCGCCGTGACACCCAGCTCCGCTGCGAAGCGGGTCAACGCGGCGGTTGCCTCCTGGGACAACTCGAAACCGACCTCGCCGAGACCCGTGGAGATCTCGCGGCTTGGATCGACCGGCACGATCGGCGTCGGCTCAGTGATACCGGACAGTGCGGTGCGCCACGCCGTACGCGCCACCTCCGTGTCCTGCGCCACCAGCCAGGTCAGGTAGTCGCGGTAGGACGGCACCTTGGGCAGCCGACGCGAGTTACCGCCGAGCACATACAGCGTCAACAGATCCTTCAGCAACAGTGGCATCGACCAACCATCGATCAGGATGTGGTGGGTGGTCACCATGAGGTGATACCTGGTTGCGGCGGAGCGGATCAGCGCGAACCGCAGCAGCGGAGCAGTCCGCATGTCGAAGTTCTCGGCCAGGTCGGCCGCCTTGATCCGCGCCATTTCGGCAACCGCATCCTGCCCGAGCTCGCGCAGATCGATCAGCCGCCATGGCACATCCAACGAGTCCAGCACGATCTGGACCGGATTGCCTTCGGCATCGGAAGCGAAAGCTACCCGCAGATTGTCGTACCGATCCAGCACAGCCTGCGCGGCGGTGTGCATCCGGTCCGCGTCCACCACGCCGCCGAGCTCGAGCACGAACTGGGTGATGTAGGCGTCGAACGAGGATTCGGCGAGGAGGGCATGGAACAGCATGCCCGACTGCAGTGGCGTGACCGGCCAGACATCCGACAATTCCGGGTAGGCGTGGTCGAACCGGTCGATATCGGGCTGCTTCAGCCGCACCAACGGGAAGTCCGAGGGCGTGAATCCACCTGCTTCCGGACGCAAGCCATGCTCGGCGAGACCACCGAGCGCGCGAATCCAATGCTCAGCAAAGGTTTTCGTTTCCGCACTGCGGAAAGCCGCTGTGGCGAAATCGAACCGGGCCAGCAAGCCGTCGTCGGTGGCATCGACAGTCAGAACGAGCAGCAGGTCCTCGGCTGGAAGGTCGGTGTGCACCCGAGCCGGGCGTAGATCCCGGTAGCGTAGCGCAAACCGGCCGTACTCGCACTCACGCAGTTCGGCGGCGGTGCCGGCGTTGAGATAGCGCAGCAAACCGTAGCCGATACCGTGTCCTGGCACTGCCCGGCGCAACTCCTTGATCTGCTTGATCGCCACACCTGCCGCAGGGCCGCCGAGCAGCGCGTCATCGATATCGATCCCGGTCAACTGCAAGGGAAGCGGGTACTCGGTAATGAATCCGCCTACCACGCTCTCCGCGTCGACATGAGTTGCCGCACGACCGTCGGCTGCGAGCCGGACAACCGATCCGATCGCACGCGGCACCGTCGCATCCTCGGCGGTCCGCAGAGCCAATGCCAGCGCGGTGAGCAGGATGTCGTCCACACCGGCGTGGTAAGCCTCAGCCACTGCCGCAACAGCAGCTGTTCCCTCCGCCGTAATCGTGAGCGAAACCCTGCTGCGTGCAGACAGATCTCGACCTTCGGCCCCTGCGCTGTCTACGACGGCGTCCAGAGTCCTTCGCCACCACGCCATTTCATCGACCGTAGCGGGATCGTGTGCCTTGACAGACAGTGCACGCATGAACATACCGAGGCCGGATTCTGAGGCAGCAGGCGCGGCGTGACGCGGCTGGCTCCATCGCGCAGTGAGCTGATCGACAATGACACGCCAGGAGACGTCGTCGACCACCAAACTGCTGGCCACGATGATAAGCGTCGAGCGGGTATCCGGATCGCCGGCGAGGATGAAATGGATATTGCGGCCCTGCTCCGGATCCAGCGCGCCCGCGGCTGCCCGCACCACGTCATCGATCGGGAGCGTGGTCTCGCCATGCTGCGGATCCAACCGGCGGAACGCTTCGCCGGTCCGCTCTGAGGCGGCGGGAATACGCAGTATGGGCGTGCCACTACCGTATTCGACCCGTACCCATAGCATCGGATGCTGTTCGAGCACAGCGGCCACCGCGCCACGCACTGTCTCTGTGGTGCAGGCCTCGGGAATGTCAAGGGCGATGGCCCGCACCTCGATGCCTTCGACAAGCATCCGCGCCGCATCCGGGGTGAGCGGAAGTTCACCGACCTCGACCTCGGCGGTGACGCCGGCGGCAACCGTGGCGACCTCGGCTAGTGCGGCGATGGTTCTGCATTCGAAGACATCGCGCGGAGTGAACAGCACGCCTCGAGCTTTAGCGCGGGAGACCAATTGGATGGACAAGATGCTGTCGCCACCGAGGACGAAGAACGAGTCGTCCGCGCTGACCTGCTCTACGCCGAGTACTTCGACGAATATTTCAGCGATGAGGGTTTCGGTTTCGTTTGCCGGTGCCCGGAACTCGCGCGCGGCCAGTTGT
>NZ_JBWSOR010000028.1:0-58070 GCF_056629435.1 Nocardia sp. TBRC8007
CTCGGTATCTCAGCGCTATCAGCACACGGAGTCGATTGGGGACGTAATTGCCCGGCATGTGCTGGTAGAACTGTGATTATCGCCAAGTGGTGTTCTGCGGAGAGGTCTCGAGATCGAGACGTATAACTAGAACTATTGGTCTACTGAGCGTTTCGCCGGTACGCCTCTGGAGTCATTCCAAACCAGCGCTTGAAAGCACGCCGAAAGTTGTTGCTGTCGTGATAGTTGAGCAGTTCAGCTACCGACTGCACCGTCATCCGCTCGTCACGCAGATACCGCTGGGCTTGTCCGGCCAATACGTCGTCTCTTATTCGACGAAAGCTGGTCCCCCCTTCCTCGAGGCGCCTGGCCAGCGTGCGCTTGCTCATGAAAAGTGCAGCAGCGGCATCGTCTTCGGTCAAGGCTCCTCTGGGGTGGGTGAGCATCATGGTTTCGATCTGGCGCCGTATGCTGGGTTGCGGACTTTGCAGCTCGGCGAGCAATGCCTCGCACTGCGCCCAGGCCAGCAGGTACGTGTCGCGATTCGCTGAAGCGTTGGGAATTTCGCAAAGCTTGGTCGGCAGGCGAATCTCGAAGGCCGGGCACGAATACCGCAGCCGGCCGGGAAGATGCTCACCGTAGCCTGCGCGCGGGCCAGGATCAGGGTGAGTGAAATCGATTTCGGCCATGTCGGGGACGCGGCCGATGATGAATTCAGTAATTGAGTACAGTGCCATCGCGCTGACTTCAGCCATAAGCCGAACCACCTCGGCCGGGACGTCGGTGGTGAGCCGAAATCGAATCACTGTGACGTCTTCCCCGCGGTCATGCGTAACGTGCCACAGCGGCATCTGCGTGGCCGTGAACTGCCCGACCGCTGCCAGTGCCGTGGACAAATCCGGACTGCTGCTCGCGACAAACCCCATGGGCCCGTGCACGGCCGGGGTCAGCCGGCGGCCCAGCCGCATCCCGAAAGACGGGTCACCGGACAGACGCAGGGCGTTGCGCGCAATCTGGATCTGCTGAGGCGGCGTTAGCCGCGTTTCCTCGTCGAGTAGCTGCTCCGGCGTGATCGCCGTACCGGACAGCAATGCCGTGAGATGGGGGGTGCGCATGCCCAGCTCTTGGGCGATCAGGCGTGAATAGACCGGGGGGATGCACGCCTGCGCCACCTTCACAACAGTAGATTGTCTTGAAATGACCCCTTCGGTGTCAACTGATGACCTCACGGGCAGGCCTGGGGTGGGGGACAGTAAGCCACATGGGGAACGTCACCTTCACCGAGCATGACGGCACCGAGCACGAGGTCTCCATCGAGGAGGGCAAGTCCTTGATGAAGCACGCCGTCGACAACATGGTGCCCGGAATCGACGCCGACTGCGGCGGCGACGCGGCCTGCGGAACCTGCCACGTGATCGTCGACAGCAAATGGTTCGCCAAGATCGGCTCCAAGAGCGACGACGAGGAGCAAATGCTGGAGATGACGCCCGAAGCCGCGCCCACCTCGCGGCTCTCGTGCCAAATCAACGTCACCGAGGATCTCGACGGGCTGGCTGTGACGCTGCCCGAATTCCAGATGTAGCGAAGGGCTCGATCATGAATCTGTCAGCGACTCTCATGAACGCGACGGCGCTGGTGGTGCCGATGCATTGGCAAATCAAGGCCGCACACCTGGCCCAGAAGGTGATCGACAGGTCCGGGATCAACCCGCCGGTGCCGACATTCACCGAGACACCGCTGCCCGACGCGGACACCCTGGCGCTGAGCGATATCGACCTCAGTAATCCCTTCCTGTGGCGGCAGGGCAAGTTCGACTCCTATGCCAAGCGGCTACGCGACGAACAACCCGTCCACTACTTGGCCGATAGCCCGTTTGGTCCGTTCTGGTCGATCACGCGGTATGAGGACATCGTCTTCGTCGACAAGCACCACGAACTGTTCTCGGCCGAGCCGATCATCTCGATCGGGGATGTGCCCCGCGGTCTCGAAGTCAAGATGTTCATTGCGATGGATCCGCCGAAGCACGATGAGCAACGTAAGGCCGTCCAGGAAGTGGTGGCGCCGAAGAATCTCAAGGAGATGGAGGCGTTGATCCGCACCCGCACCCAGGACGTGCTGGACAATCTGCCGACCGATGAGCCGTTCGACTGGGTCGAGCGGGTCTCCATCGAGCTGACCGCCCGAATGCTGGCCACCCTGTTCGACTTCCCCTACGACCAGCGGCACAAGCTGGCCGAGTGGTCGGACATCGCCTCGGCCCCGCCCGAGGCAACCGGCGGGTTGGCTGATCGCGATGCGGCGTTCCCGGCAGCGACTGAGATTGCCAGGGCGTTCTCGCAGTTGTGGCGGGAGCGGGAGGCCCACCTCGAGGCGGGTGGTGAGCCCAGCTTCGACCTGATCACCCTCATGCTGACCAACGAGGACACCAAAGATCTGATTCACCGGCCGATGGAGTTCTTAGGCAACTTGGCGCTGCTGATCGTCGGTGGCAACGACACCACCCGCAACTCCATGAGCGGCGGCGTGCTGGCGCTGAACCAGTTCCCCGAGGAGTTCGACAAGCTCGAGGCCAACCCGAAGCTGATCCCGAACATGGTCTCCGAAATCATCCGCTGGCAGACCCCGCTGCCGTACATGCGCCGGGTGGCCAAACAGGACGTCGAACTGGGCGGAGCCACCATCCGCAAGGGCGACAAGGTGGTGATGTGGTACGCCTCGGGCAACAAAGACGAACGCTCCATCGACAACCCGGATCAGTTCATCATTGATCGCAAGGGCGCCCGCAACCACGTGTCGTTCGGCTTCGGGATTCACCGCTGCATGGGCAACCGGCTGGCCGAGATGCAACTACGCATCTTGTGGGAAGAAATTCTGCCGCGCTTCCAGCACATCGAGGTACTGGGTGAACCGGAGAAAGTGCAGTCCAACTTCGTGCGCGGCTACTCGCGCATGATGGTGAAGCTGACTCCCAAGAGCTGACCGGTGTCAACAGATCAGGCTTGCGTCATCGTGGGCGCCAGTCATGCGGCAGCACAGCTCGTCACCAGCCTGCGCCGGCGCGGCTGGTCCGGGCCGATCAGGCTAATCGGCGATGAGGGACGGGTGCCCTACGAGCGACCGCCGCTGTCCAAGGCATACCTCGCAGGAGAAGTCGACGCCGAAAAGCTGGCGATCCGGCCCGAGGCGTTCTACGCCGAGCACGGCATCGACATCATCGCAGACCGAGTCACCGCGATCGATCGCGACGCCAAGGCTGTGACCCTGACAGGCGGCAAAGCCGTCGCCTACGACAAGCTGGCCCTGTGCACCGGGGCCAGTCCGATCCGGCTCCCGCTACCCGGTGCCGACCTGCCCGGCGTGCACTACCTGCGCACCCTTGCCGACGTCGAAGCCATTAAGAATGGCCTCGCAGCGGTCAAACGGGCCGTCGTCATTGGCGGCGGCTACATCGGCCTGGAGACGGCAGCCTCACTACGCCAACTCGGCAAGGACGTCGTTGTCTTGGAGATGGCTGATCGGCTGCTGCAACGGGTCACCGCGCCGGAGGTCTCGGCTTTCTATCAACGCCTCCACACCGAGCAGGGCGTTGGCATCGTGACCTCTGCCGCCGTCGCACGCATCGAGGGCAAAGGCCGAGCCGAGCAGGTGGTGTGCCCTGATGGCAGCGTGTTCCCCGCTGACCTGGTGATCATTGGTGTCGGAATCAGGCCGGTAACCGAACTCGCGCAGGCGGCAGGGCTCAGCGTCGATGACGGAATCGTCGTCGACGAGTTCTGTCAGACCGCTGATCTTGACATCGTGGCGGCCGGCGACTGCGCATCCCAGCGCGATCCCCACACCGGTCAGCACCGCCGCCTCGAATCAGTTCCGTTCGCCGTCGACCAAGCCAAGAGCGCAGCCGCGGCAATATGCGGCGAGCCGATTGCTCAAACGAGCCTTCCCTGGTTCTGGTCGGACCAGTACGATCTCAAGCTCCAGATAGCCGGCCTCGATCGAGGACATGATCAGATAATCATCCGCGGGCAGGTCGACAGCGGTGATAGCTTCGCCGCGTTCTACTTCCGTGCGGGGCGGATGATTGCCGCTGACTGCATCAACAGGCCACAGGAGTTCATGCTGGCCAAGCGACTGTTGGGCAAGGGCCAGTCAGTTGATCCTGAAACCGTGGGAGATGAATCGCTAACGGTCAAGGAGCTCCTGGCTGCCGCAAACTAACTGGACGGATGAACCCCGCCGAGAAGCGGGCGTCAAGCCGGAACGGCTAGGAAATGAAGCACCCCGTGAAACAGGACAGGTCGAAGGCGCTGTGAGACAACACGAAAGAGTGCACGTCAGGGCGCCTGTCAAATGCAAACGGAATCCACGGAAGCCAGGTGCGGGAAGAGCAGGAAGGAGTCGAGAGCCGCTCTACCGCCGGACACTATCTGGCGATCGCCGCTGCCGCTGCCTCGCCTGCCTGCTCCAGCGTGAACGACTGCCCTAGCTGCAGCGACGCCAGATTGATATCCATACTCTGGTTGACCAGCGAGTTGAATTCGACGGCCATGAGCGAATCCAGTCCCAGCTCCGGTACGGGTACGGTCAAGTCGATCTTTTCGGCGGGCACACCCATGATCGATGCCAGTTGTTCGGCGAGCATATGCGCGACCGCCTCCCTGCGTTCGGCCGCATCGAAGCCGATGAGCTCGGCTCGCAACCGAGCGGTGGCCGAAGCATGCTGCGCCGCATCCGCGAACATGCGCTCGTTACGGCCGATTAAGGCCGCTTGTGGTCCAATGGTCATGGCCCGAGACCAATCGATCGGACAGATATTGACCCTGGAGACGCCGAGCCGCAGTGCCTCCTCCAGATACTGCGGTCCCTCTTCCATATCAATAGGGTCTAATCCGGCGTTGATCAGGTAGCGGGCGATATCTTGGCCGGCAACCATGCCCGCCCCGGTCATATGTCCCCAACCGACCGCAAGCACGGGGACACCTCGGCGGGCCAATGCCTCCGCGTAGGAGTTGATCGCGAGATTGGCCGCAGTGTATGGATAGAGACCGATGCCGCTCACCAGGGTGCTGACGGAAGAGAACAGAACAAACTGCTCCAGTCGCGCCCCTGCCGCCACGACCCCGTCCCATAACGCGCGGACACCAGTGAGTTTGGGTCCGAGTACCTCAGCCAAGTCGGTGCGATCCAGATCACCGATGCGTTTGTCGATCGACACACCCGCGACGTGGAAGATACCTTTCAACGGATGCGCGGCAGTATGCGCTCGCTCGATCACCGCGGCCACTGCCGCTGTATCGGTCACGTCGACCGATTCGCTGACTACTTCGATACCCTGTCGCTGCCATGTGGCGAGTTCGGTTCGGGCCGCATCCGTGGTAGCGCCCCTGCGCCCGAGCAGAGTCAGGTGCCGAGCCCCCTTGTCGACCAGCCAGCGACCGAGGGCCAAACCGAACCCACCGAACCCACCGGTGATCAGATACCGCGCATCGGCATCGATGACCACCTCCTGGATTCGCGGCCGCACCAACGGCGCTGCCTCGGTCATATCAAGCACCACTCGCCCGATTCGGGTAGAACGCGCGACCTCCTCGAAAGCCTGCCCGACATCCGCGGTGCCATACTTCTTGTAGGGCAACGGCCGGTATATACCGGCGCTGAACTGTTGGTTCTGCTCGGTTCTGATCTCGACCATCAGCTCGAACCGCCGCTTCAGCATCCGGTCGATGTCGATCGATAAATAGGTCACGTTCTTGACGAAGTGCCGCAACTCCAGCGCGCCTCCGAAGTAACTATCGGCTTTACCGAGCTCGAGAATGCGTCCGCATTCCGCGACCGCGTTGAAGTTCTGCACCAGGATCTCGCCGGGCGCGGTACTGACCACCACATCCGCGCCTTTGCCGTCAGTGAGGGCAAGCACCTCCTCGACGAAATCCAGCGACCGGGAGTCCACCGCATAATCGGCTCCCTGCGCAAGCACATAGGCACGCCGCTCAGCGGTACTCGCGGTACCGATCACCCGCGCACCGTAATGTTTGGCGACCTGTACTGCCGCCGCCCCCACCCCACCGGCCGCCCCGTGCACCAGCACCGTCTCTCCTGACTGCACCCTCGCCGCATCCCGCAGCGCGTAGATCGCGGACATGAACACGATGAAACTACCGGCCGTGCCGGGATCCATGGTGTCCGAGAAGGGGGACACCCCGCTCACACCGAGGGTGTTGTAGCGGCGAATCATATCCGGGCAACTCACCGAGACCCGGTCGCCGACAGCGAACTGGGTGACTCCTGGGCCGACGCGGACAACTGTGCCGACACCCTCCATCCCCGGATCGAGACCGAAGTAGGTGTCGCCGAGTTCACGGGTACCGAGCACACCCATGACCTTCATCGAATCTTTGTACCCGAGGCCGATTGTGATCATCTTTACCTCGACTTCTCCAGAACCAGGCGTACGCCGATCGCACTGCCGCCACCCCAACTGGGCCAAGATCTTGGTCTTGGGCAGTTCCAGCCGGAAGTTGGCTTCCGGATCGGTCAACGGCGCGGGTTCGTCGCGGGTATCCAGGCGATCCTGCAGCGTGCGGATCACCCTCGGCACCCACCGTATCCCGGCACGCAAGAACACCTCGTCGGCGTGATCGTCAGTGAAAGCACCGGGAATCGACAGCTCCGCGATGAGGTCGCTATCGGCGGTCCGGCCATCGAGATCGATCAATCGCCAACGCAACCACGGCTGTTCGTTGATCAGCACCCGGCAGGCACCTGCCAATGCGGCGTGGCTCGGATTCGGCTCGAAGTCCGCCTCCGGGTGGGTGAAAGTGTTCTCGGTGATCAGCGAGACGTAGAAGTCGCTGTCGCCCAGGTCTCCTACCTCGATCTCGTGCTCCGCCAACCACGCGGTGCGGAACTCTTCGGCGGTCACTGCGATGCGCCGCAGGGTCCACAGATTGTCCGTATCGCCATAACCGGTACCCGCGACCACCACCAGATGCAGCCGCTCGGCCCCCTCGCGGGTACCGGCCGTCCGGAGCCGTTCAGCGAATTCGGCTTCCAAATCCGCCCGTCCCGGTTCGCCCGCGATAAACAGTTCGGCACCTGCCGAGTTCGGCATGGTGATGCGCAGGATCTGTTCGGCAGTCGGATTCGGCGCGGTGTCCATCACCACGACCAGAGTGGACAAATTCGCAGTGGCGGGCAGGTCTACCGGATTGATGGGATCACGCATCTCCCAGACTTCTTCGTAGAAGAAGTCGATCATGCGCTGCAATGGGGCAGGTCGGGACGCGATAGCGCGGTACTTCATCCCGAAGATCCGCATACAGAGGCTACGATCGGTATCCAGCACATCGATATCCACAACCGGCTCGCTCGTGGAACCCAGTTCCGCGCCGGTAGATTTCAGCCGCGCTACCACAGTGACCGCTTCCGGCAGTGGTGCCAGCAGGTGCACCCGGCCGACCTCGACCGGAACCAGAGGACCTTCCTCCTTGCCATATGTTCCGATGAACAGCAAAGAGCTACTCTGCACGGCGGCATCGACGACCGCCGCATGCGCCGCGTACCGGCCTCCATCGGCGATGGTGCCGTCCACAGTGGCCAACACCTCGGTATCCGAGAACCGCAACGAAGTAACGCGCTGGAACAGCGGCCCGTACCGCAGCCCGTGCTCGGCCAGCATGGCGTAGAAATCGACCGGATCCATCTCGGTCATGGCGGCGGAAGGGACGTCGGCCTTGCTTTGCACGAAGGCACCTTCGAGGAGCCTGCCGGTAGCGTTCACCGTCCACACCGAACCGGTCCGGCTGCGCGAGCGGATGGTGAAACGGCGGATCGCTTCCTCCAGATCCATTCGCATAAGCGGTGTTTCACCGTCCTCGATAACCAGCGGGGCCACGAACCGCACATCCTCCACCCCGGCCTGCGTGGACTCGGTACGTGCCAAAGCGGCACTGAGAGCGGCATCCAGATAGCCTGCCCCCGGCAGAATCCGGCTACCACCGACCACGTGATCGGTCAGCCACGGCAATGCGGCAGTGCTCAACTGAAGTTGCCAGCTCGTGGTGTCGTCGGGGTCCTGATCACCGAGCATGGTGTACCCGTCCGGGGTGCCGTAACGACGGAGCTGGTCATAGGTCAACTCGCTACGCAGGTGAATGTGCTGCCACGGATAAACCGGCAGATCCACATGTGGGGTCGGGGAGGACAGATCAGCGAACACCCCCTCGGTATCCAACGCTCCAGTAGCGTACAGCCCGGCGATGAGCTTTCTGAGACTTTCGGCATCGTGCTGTTTGCGATTGAGCGTCGCGACGGCAGCGCCGGTCTCGCCGGTCGCACGCAGAATCTCCCGGATATTGGCACCAAGCACCGGATGCGGACCGATCTCGACGAACACTCGACTGCCCGCAGCGACCAGTTCGGTGATCGCATCGGCGAACCGTACCGGTTGGCGCACATTGGCGCACCAGTACTCGGCGTTGGCCGCCGCGTCGGTGCAGCGGGTACCGGTAACCGTGGAGTACCACGGAATCCGCGGCGGTGCGGGGCGCAGCCCGGCAAGAGCCGTGCGCAACTTATCCGGGACCGGGTCCATAAAACGGCTGTGATAAGGCGCTTCAACCTGCAAGCGCTTGGCGAAAATTCCCTTCTCCAGGAGAGACTCGGCGATCTCGTCGAGGCGGTGGACATCTCCGGCCAAGGTCACCGCCGAGGGACTGTTCACTCCCGCGATGTCCACCATGGCATCCCCGGCGATGAGCTCGCCGGCCTCCTTGGCAGACAACCCGATCGCGAGCATGCCGCCGGACCCTGCGGTGGCGGCCTGCAACCGGGCCCGGTGATAGCCCACCAGTATCACGTCGTGCAGCGACAGCGCCCCAGAGACATAAGCGGCGGCGACCTCGCCGACACTGTGCCCGATCACCGCGGCCGGGCGGATCCGGAATTGGTCCAACTCGGCCACCAGCGCCACCTGCACCAGGAAATTCGCCGCCTGCGCGACCGCGGTATCGGTCACTCGCGATTGCTCTTCCGGTCGGAGCAACTCCTCGATGATCGACCAGCCGGAGATCTGCTGGAACTCCGCATCCACCCGAGCAGCCTCGGCTGCGAAAATTCCACCGGCCGAAAGCAATCCGCGGGCCATGCCCCACCACTGCGGACCCATTCCGGTGAACACGAATACCGGCTCCGGCGCCGGGCCTACCACCGTCCGGCTCACCCGCCCGCTGCCCTCGGCCAACTCCATCAGGCCTTGCACCACATCGACATCATCGGCGAAATCAATCCCCGTCCGGAACGGATGATGATTGCGCCGCGTCCACGCCGCCTCGGCCAACCACCCCGGATCCTCATCCTCGGCGAGCCGCTCGAGGAACCCGCGCGCCAGCTCCCGCACTGCCTGCTCACTACGTGCCGACAGCGGCAACACCCCGAAATGCCGAGGTGTTCGCACCTGCCCATTCACACCGGAATGTCCGGGAGCCCGATACTCCTGCAGGATGGCATGGGCGTTGGTTCCGCCGTAGCCGAACCCGTTGATCGCGATCGTGACTCGGTCGACCTCCGACCCTACCGGTTCGGCCTCCAGCTGCAACCGTAGGTTCAACTCCTCGAACGGGATATCCGGATTCGGGGTTTCCAGCCAATACTGCGGGGCAATAGTGCGGTGAGAGATCGCCAAAGCGGACTTGATCACACTCGCGATCCCCGCCGCGGCTTCGGTATGCCCCAATTGTGTTTTCACCGACCCGACCCCGAGCGGTTCGGTACGTCCCGCCACTGCCCCGTAGACATGGCCGATCGCCTCCAGCTCCAACGGATCCCCCGTCGGGGTGCCGGTGCCATGCGCCTCCACATAGGTGACCTCATGCGGTTGGATACCCGCCCGCTTCGTGACGTCCCTGGCCAATTTCTCCTGCAAGTCGGCGTTCGGCACCGTGATCGCGATGGTGCGCCCGTCCTGATTCGAGCCGGTCGCTTTCACCACCGCGTAGATCCGGTCCCTGTCCCGTTCGGCGGCGTCCAGTTTTTTCAACACCACCATCCCCACCCCTTCGCCCCGACCATAGCCGTCCGCGGACACGTCGAACGCTTTACTGCGCCCATCTGGGGCCAAGAACCCCCCTTTGCACATCGACACGAACGCCTCCGGCTCTCCCAGCACCGTCACCCCGCCCGCCATAGCCATATCGCAGTCGCCGTTCTCGATGCCCTGACACGCCAGGTGCAAAGCGACCAACGAGGACGAGCACGCGGTGTCCACCGTGATCGCGGGCCCCACCAGATTCAGTGCATACGCCAGCCGATTGGAGATCATCGTGTACGACGACGCCGCCGCCGCATGCATATCGGTGAACGGCAGCCGGTACGGAAACACGGAGACATTCATCTGATCCATGATGAACGCACCCACATACACCCCCAGTGAAGAGCCGAGGATCCGGCCTGCGACCCCGGCGTCGTCGAATGCCTCCCACGCCACTTCGAGCACCAGTCGTTGCTGCGAATCCATCGCAGCCGCCTCTCGCGGCGAGATACCGAAGAAGTCCGGATCGAACGCCCACGGATCACTGGCCAGGAACGCCGCCCGCTTGGTGTAGGCCCGACCGGGCACGCGTTTATCCGGGTCATAGAATCGTCGCCAATCCCAACGCTCCGGTGGAATCTCGCGCACTCCGTCTTTTTTGTCGAGAACAAAATCCCAGAAAGTTTTTGGAGATTCGATACCACCGGCATAACGACAGCCGATACCGACAATAGCAATATCAGACATCACTGACTCCAGCAATAGACATGTGGTTACACGTCCACGCGCCCGGATATCCAGGCCCGGCGGTGACGACAGACCTCACGGAGGCGGACTTCGGTACAAATATTCACTTCGGTGCAAATATTCCAGGAATAATAGCTACTAGTCCGGCAGTGTAGTGGAAATGCGACTTCGAAACACAGCATTGCAATGTCTCAATATTGTTATCCATAAAATCTCGAACCGACGACTACCGAAGGTTTCGTGAATTCTTCGTTATGGAGTCTGTGCTTACTCCGAGAGCTGCCCTGCCTGAACTACCACCTCCACGAACAGATCGGCGGTCGAAACCAGCTGCTCCGACGTGTGTTCCTAGTTCACGAAGAACCGCAACCGCTCCCGGCCCGCAGGGATAGTCGGCGCGACGATAAAGGTGACATAGACGCCATATCGCAACATCGCTGAGGCGGAGACGAAGGGGCGGAGCTCGCCAAGCACGGTGCCAGGGCAGATCAGGGTGCCCGCGGAGATCCCGAGAACCAGGCCACGCTCGGTGAGTAAGGTATGGAAATGTGCGGCATTGGCCCATAGCCGGGTCAGTCGTTGCGACTCGTCTTCTATGACCTGACTTGCACAGATTCAGCACCCCGATCAGCGGGGAGATAAATCCAGTTCGGTGAGGATAGCGACGGCATCGGGGGTGGTCGGGTCGGTGGCTGCGTGTGGTTGGTCGGCGATGGTCACGCTGATCTCCTGTAACGGGCGCAGGGTCTTTACGATGCACCCGATCGAGATTCCGGTCGCGGTCCGCAGGTAGCTGGCGACGGCGAGTGCGGTGAACACTATGGTCAGGTGAGCTTCGATCGCTTCTCGGGTGGTGGAATATCGGCCGGGCAGGAAAATCGGTTTTGACGTGCTAAACGACTGCTCGACATGCCACAGATCGTGGTATTTCGCGATGACCTCGCCGGGCCCCATGGTCGTGGCGAGGATGTTGGTGACGTGGCCCTCGGGCCCGATCAGCGATCGGGCCCGTTCCAGAGCTGAAGTGTCGCGGACCGCACGCTTGTTCGAGTACTGCCATACCGCCCGCCACGCACTCGGGTGGCTGGTGGGGGTTTCAGGTCGGTTCAGTGCGCTTTTCACGTTGTCGACGATGCTGTTCCCGTGATGCGATGTGGCAGTGTCGATGATCTGACCGTCGGTGAAAACATCACCATTCCAATGAAAGTGGTTCGCGAGGTCACCGGGTGCCTTGGTAACGCGGGAGCCGACGATGAACGTCAGCCCGACCTCGTCGAGGGCAGCGAGATTCACGACGGAGACCATGCCGGTGTCGGCAGCGATGACCATATCCACCCCGTTGATGTGGTGGTCCTGGCACTGGCGGATGATCGGGACAATGATGTGGGTTTCGGCCTTGTTCCCTGCGACCGCAAGGCCGCGCACTTCCTCGCCTTCCTCACCCTCGCCGCCACGCTGACCTGCTACAAGAAGCTCGCGAATCAGCGATATGCGACACACTCTAAGATCCAAGCGGATAAACACTTCCTGAGATCACTTGAGTAGCGCCGATCCCGGTACCAGCACAAGATACCCCATACGCCTTTACTATAACAACGATTATAGTAAATTGAATTCTTTTGGCGTTTGAATCGAAGGTCGACCATTGTGCCGAGTTTGAATGATTTGCACTTTCAGTGATCCCATTCTCAAAGAATGGGATCACTCGCGTTCGAATTGCAGAAAGGCAATCACATCGCGCAGCGGGCGGGCGGCATTGCGCGCCAGTGTCGGCGTCGGGTTCGGGGCGCGGGTGTAATCGGCGGGAACATCGCGGCCACGCGTCTGCTCGTAGCTCACTCCGCAGTGTAGACAGAACAGGAAAGGGGAGGGGATGAATACCGCGTCGCGCCCGTCGGCTTCCTCGACGCCGAACGGGTCGGCGGTGACTCGCCGCAGCAAGCGAGGCAGGTAGGGCTTACGTACTATCTCTTGTCCGTCGGCATCCGGTTCCAGCCAGGATTCGGGAAGACGCCGCTGTTGGATGGCCTCGGTAATGGTGGCAGGCCAGGGCTCGCCGGACCGAGCCAATTGCGCCGAAACCCTCTGCGCTGGGGCGGTCGTGACTCGGCGACGAGCTTACAACCGAGTCACGACCGCTCCACACTTACCTGCTGTTCTCCGGGGATATCAACTGATGGCCTCGATAACGCGTGGGCGGAGTTCGGCAGCGCGAATAACGGCGTCGACCGAACCGACCTCGACGGCGCGATGAATATCGTGCACGCGGTCGAATTCCGCGGCGACATCACCGAGTTTCTCCGCGCGGACCGTTGAGCGGACCTCGTCGAGTTCCGCGGACAGGGCCGCGCGGTCGATGCCGGACGCGTTCGTGACGCGCGCCTCCAGCTCGCGTACCCGAGGATCGGCCGTAGTGCGTGTGTCGACCTCACTGGAGAACACCACCGCGGCGGCAGGCGCGCCGCCGAGCACCGAGGCGAACGAACCTTCCAGTGCGAGCACGGTCATATTCGGGTTCAGCGCCTTGGAGAACACCACGAACGCACCGCCGTGATACCGGGAGATCACACAGAACGCGATGGGTCCTTGGAAGTTCACTATCGCGCGGCCGATTTCGGCGCCGTACTCCAGCTGCAACTTCCGCATCGACTCGGGCGAACCGTCGAAGCCCGACAGGTTTGCCAGCACGACCAGCGGTCGATTGCCACTGGCCGTGTTGATTGCCCGTGCGGCCTTCTTCGACGACTGTGGGAACAATGTGCCCGCAGTGTAGGTGTCCGGGCCATCGGTGGGGGTGAAGCCGCGCCGCGGCACCCCCCGTGATTCGATGCCGAGCAGGCACACCGGGATGCCACCGAGATGTGCGTCCAACACCACCGCGGTCTCGGCGTCGGCCATCCCAGCCCAACGTTCCAGCACAGGGTGGTCCTGATCGGCGACCGCCCGCAACACAGTCCGGATGTCGAAGGGCTTCTTACGATCCGGGTTGGCGGCGGCGGAGAAGATCTCGCCGACAGTACTGAAGTCGCTGCCCGCCAAGACATGCGGAAAGCTGGAGATGTCACGATCGACCGGATCGCTGGTCTGCGCACGCCACGGCGCCTGCTCACCAGGAACGATGTACGTGTGGTCGTAGTGCGACATCAGCACATCTCGCGCGGCGGGCAGGTTCGGCGTCCAGTACTGCGCCTGACCGTTCGGACCCATCACCCGGTCGTAGCCGCCGATACCGAAGTTGTCCTCGGCCGAAACTCCGCCGGAGAAGTCCAACGACTGCTTACCAGTGAGCACCATCGCGGAGTCCGGCGTCATCACCAGAATGCCCTTGGTGTGCATGAGCATCGTCGCCTCGGCGTTCCAGTACGGTTGCGCGCCGACGTTGATGCCCGCGACCACGATGTTGATCTCTCCGCCTGCCTGGGTGAATTCGACGATCCGTTTGAGCGCCGCCGCCACCCAATCCATGTTCTCCGTACCCGACTGCATGGAGATCCGCGCGCCTGCGGACAAGGCATACCACTCCAGCGGTACTTTCATTTGCTCGGCCAGATCCAATGCGGCGACCACACGGCGGCATTCCGGCTCCGACAGCGCGCCCAGCGACTTGGTCGGATCACCGAGTAACACCACCCGCGTGACACCCTGCGGATACTTCTCGGTCGGCGTGGTGACCACACCCGCGACGATCGCTGCGGTGTTGCGCCCCTTCGGCCGATCGACCGGCACCAGCGCGTGGTCGGCGTCGAGGTCGTACTCGGCGAACTCACCGAGCAGAGTGGTCAGCTCATAGGGGTAGACGGTATTGCGGCTACTGGCGCGCAACACCTTCTGCCGGTACGCGTCGAGCGGTTCGACCGGCTCATTGGAGGGCGCGCCGACAGTCACCTCAGTGCCGCCGGTGGCATCGAGGCGGATGCGCACGGCGACCTTGGTCAACTCGCTGGTCTCCGGATCACGCTGTCGTGCGATGAGCAGAATCTCCTCGAGCCCGGCGCCGGCGGTCGTGCCGAGCACATGCCCGGCGATCGCCTCCAATTCAGCGTGGGTGACGTCGATCGGAGGCCAGATGTACATCACGATGCGATTGGTGTTGAAACGTTTGGCCGACGGCCGCTGCGACTGTGCCCGCCGGATCGAGTCGAGGCAAGTGGCGATCATGATCTCGGCTGTCGGCAGTGCGAGCAGCCGACCGTCTTGCTCACGCAATGCCGCCAGGTCACGCACCTGCGCGAACGCGATGAGGCGATCGTCCGCCGGATTCTCTTTCGCGACGCATCGGAACAGGTAGATCTCCTCGTCGTCCGAAGATGGCAGCCTGGTGAGGTCGAACTTGCGCAGCCGCTCTATCTGCATCCGCTGCGCGATGTAAGGGTGCAGGCCACGAATCAACCGCTCCTCGACCATGCCGGTGGCCGACGGCCGGAAGGTGAAGTGATGGTGCATCACCGCACCGCCGCTACCCGCGACAGTAGCGGTGATCCGGTACACCTGGTTGGGCACCGGACGCGCGCTGAGAACCTCGTGCAATGCCGCTGCCATCGCATCGAAATCTTCCGGCTGTTTCTCCCAGCTGAGATAGATATCGGCATCGATAGCCGCAGTGCCGCTCGCCAGTTCGGTGAGCCCGCGCAGCACGGTGTCGAGCGCATCGAAGCTCACCGCGGCGGACACCAGGCTGGAACCATCGCGTTCGGCGATCACGAATGTGCAATCACCCACTCGGCGGGTACGAGCGCTGGTGATCCCCTTGTTTCCGTAGTACCGCCGGGTCAATACCTCCAACATGACTGTGTTGTCCGAATGGCCGCGCACCAACCGCTGGCCGAGCAGCCGCACCAGCGGCTCGGTGCTGCGCACCATATCGGAGATGCGCTCGGCGCGATCGGGTGCGTCCGGGTGCGCGTCCAGGTGACTCAGGTGCTTGCGAACGTTGGTATAGACCCTGGCGCGATTACGTCGCAGCAACGGCTGGCCGTACCAGGCGTACACCACGCCGCGCGCGAGGTCCGCGATCACAGGGAAGCGCACCTGCGCTGCCGCCACCAGCCGCTCCAGCGTCAGACCGACCGGCTCACGCAACGCCTGGTCCGGCATCGGCTCCCGCAGCCACTCACGCAACAACGTCACTATGACAGTAACGGTGTCGGCCGGGCGTTGCTGGGCGAGGAAGACCCGAAAGACCGCTGCTTCGAGTTCCGGGGAACGCTCCAGATCGGTGACACCGTAGTGCCCGAGCGCCTTGGCGAGTTTGCCCTGGAAAGACTCGGACAGTCCGGCTCGTTCGACATCGAGGCTCTGCAGGTAGGTGTGGAAGTACTCACGCGCGCTATGGACACGCACCTGGCTGCCATCTTCGCCCGACGGCCGATTGTGGCTCAGCTCGGCGAGGTCGGCGAACACTTCGATGAGTTCGAGCTCCTCGGTGAGCGGTCTACGGCCATCGGCGAGGGCCGCCCGGCGTGCGGTGAGGTAATCGTCGAGTACTCGGCGATTATCGTGTGGGTCGACGTCGAAACCCAGCAGCAGGCTGCGCAGATCCTCCTGACCACGGGTGGTGCGCTCATGCGGTTGGGCTTGCGCAGGCGCTGAGGGCAGATCCAATTCGACAGAACCGACCGCGACTTCCTCGGCCTGCTCGTCTTCTACGAGCGGCTCCAACCTCAGCAGCGGCGCACCGGTCTCCACTTGCGTACCGACGGACACGGCGCATTCCTTCAGCCGTGCTTTGAACGGCGCGCGCAGCACCGTTTCCATCTTCATACTCTCCAGCACCAGAACCGGCGCGCCCGCCTCGATCTCGGCGCCGACCTCCAATGGCGTGGCGACGACCAGAGCGGGAGCCGGCGACCGGACGACACCGCCCTCATCGCGACTGACCCGGTGCGCCACACCGTCGACATCGACCAGGTGGATCGGTCCATGCGTGCCGATGATCAGGCGGTATCGGATGCCGTTGACCACAATCTGCCCGGTATGCCGATCGAAGCGCTCCAGGTCGACATCGGCAGTACGGATGTCGGAACCCGCCTCGATGCCGATACGGAACCGATGCGCGCCGATACGCGCGACGCGCACGCGGTAGCCGACACCGCGTAGCTTGAGATCGAGCGGTCGGCCGCTCTCGTGCTGCACTTGCGGACGTCCGCCGGACGCGGTGGACAGCAGCCGGTGCCGCTCGACTCGTTCTTCCTCCTCGTAAGCATCAATGGCGGCAGCGGCCAGAGCGATGGCGGAGTGCTGGTGCGAAACCAGCCTGCCCTCCCCGCGGACGCGATCGATCCAGCCGGTGTCCGCACTCGCGTCGATCACTTCGGGCTGGTTCAGCAGGTCGAGCACGAAGCTCTTGTTCGTCGCGCCACCCTCGATGATCACTCTGGTCTGGGCCACTGCCCGGCGCAGCCGACCCAGCGCCTCGGTGCGGTCCCGGCCATAGGCGATGATCTTGGCGATCATCGAGTCGAAGTCCGCGGGGATGGTGTCGCCCGCGCTGACGCCGGTGTCGACGCGGATACCTGGCCCTGCGGGCAGGTCCAGGCGCGCGATACGGCCAGGAGCGGGCGCGAAATCACGGTCGGGGTCTTCGGCGTTGAGCCTGGCCTCGATGGCGTGCCCGCGCTCATTCGGCGGGTCGCCCTCCAGCCGACCGCCCGATGCCACCCACAGCTGCGCCCGAACGAGGTCGAAACCTGTGGTGTATTCGGTAATCGGGTGTTCGACCTGCAGGCGAGTGTTGACTTCTAGGAATGCGAACAGCTTTTTACCAGGGTGGTAGAGGAACTCGACGGTCGCCGCACCGCGATAGCCGACCGCAAGCGCCAGCCGCTCGGCCGACGACTTGAGCTCAGCGGCCTGCGTCTGGCTGAGCACGGGTGACGCCGATTCCTCGATGATCTTCTGATTGCGCCGCTGTACCGAACAGTCGCGGACACCGAGCGCCCACGCGGTGCCCGCGCCATCGGCGATCACTTGGACCTCGACGTGCCGAGCACCGGTGACCAACTGCTCCAAGAACACCACAGCACTACCGAACGCTCGTGCGGCTTCCTGGCGGGTGCGCTCATAGGCATCGACGAGCTCGGACTCGTTGGTGATCACCCGGATACCGCGCCCACCACCCCCTGCCGTCGCCTTCAGCATCAGCGGGTACCCGATTTCGGCCGCGGCGGCCAAGGCGGCGTCCACGGTCTCGACCGCACCACGGCTCCAGGGCGCGACCGGAACTCCGACCTCCTCGGCGATCAGTTTCGCTCCGATCTTGTCGCCGAGCTTGCGCATGGCCTCTGGGCTCGGGCCGATGAAAGTGACGCCGATCTGTTCACACAGCTCCGCGAACGCCGGATCTTCCGCGACGAAACCCCAGCCGACCCAGGCGGCATCGGCTCCGGTCGCCACCAAAGCTCGTTCGAGTGTCTTCAGATCCAGATATGGGCGTGCGGCTGCCGGACCGATGTCATAGGCGATATCGGCCTCGCGCACAAATGTCGCGTTCCGGTCGACATCAGTATGTAGAGCGACGGTCTCGATCGTGCGCGCGGACTCTGCGGCCAAGTCCCGGACCGCGTGGATGAGGCGCATGGCGGCCTCACCCCGGTTCACAATGGCAATGCGGCTGAACACTCGCCAATTCCTTCCTGTCCGAAGCATCGCCCGGTCGATGGGCGAGTGGGTGCGGCTCTCAGTTGGGCGTAGTGTGCGCTTTTATCCGCTACATGTACACAGCGCGCGGGTGTTACTCGCCCGTATCGGTAGAGCGGTCGGCTCGACCTGATCCATGCGCGCAAGTCTACTAAGTAGGAAAGATCACCGAATGCTGTGGCAACAGCAATCCGCAGCAATCCGCTCGCCCGAGTAACACCCTTCGCACCGACCACGACGTCCCTGTTAACACTTGGCCCGCCGGGGCCTGCCTACCCACTTGTCGGTGAGGAATGGAAATCGGGACATGACTCTTTACGCGTTCTTTGCGCGGCATCGCCTCGCTTCGACAGTTGTCGCACCTGCGGTATTGGGGGTGGCTGCGATCGTCGCGGGATCGTGGGCACTGACCTCGGCACCGCGCACCGACGATACGCGGCTCACCACGTCCGTCACGGAGTGTCGCGACATGGTGACCATATCGGTGGCGGGCCGCGGCGACACACCTGCCAAAGGGACCACGAAGCTGCTCGTTGGAGCTGATGGCGCGGCCTTGCCCGCCGCATTGTCTGGCGACTACAGCAGCAAGTGGGTCGATCCGGTGGTCAATGCCCCTGCCGCTACTGTCGATCCCGGCTCCTACGCCGCGATCTACATCGCCTATCCGGCGAACCTGGCCACCTACGAAGACGCCGTCAACACTGGTGTGGCGAATACCGAGCAGGTGATGCGCGAAATCTCGGCGGCATGCCCCGGCACCAAGTTCTCGATCGTCGGATACAGCGAAGGCGCTGATGTCGTGCGCCGCGTCGCGACAAAAATCGGACACCAGAAATCCGGCCCGGATGGTGGATACGGGATCGCCGACCCCGCCAATGTCGTCGGTGTCGTCATCCTCTCCGACGCGGGGCGTTCGGCGGGGGAGGGACCGTTCCCCGGCGCACGGAATCCGTTCGGCAATCCGGATGGCTTCGACAAGAAGTATCAAAACAGCGCCGACCCGACCTCCGGTCGGGGCGTCTTGCCGGACACCAGCGGTAATTTCGGCGCGCTGAACGGCAAGATCGCCTCTTTCTGCTCCGACGGCGATCTCACCTGCGCGGCGCCAGACAACATCTCGCTATTGCAGTTGGCGGTCAACGTAGGCAGGCAGCTGAACGCCGACGCACTCGAACGCGACGGGCTCACCCCAGCGACCGGGCAGGATGTCGCCGTCGTCCTGGGCCGGATCGCCATGTCGGCGTTCGCGGATATTCAGTCCAAGCCGAACTGGATGCAAAGCGACGAGACTTTTCTCCACGTGTTGTTACGAGTGTCAGATCCGGCATACCAACCGGGAAAAACGCCGAAAAAGCCGGTGCAAGCGGCGTCGATCTCAACCGACGAGATGTCGCCACTGGCCTACTTGCCGAAAAAGGTGCTGAACGAGGTCATCGGTCTCATCGTGACGAATCAGAACACGATCCCGGTGATCGCGAGCGACCCTTACCAGCTCACGTTCGGACCGAACGCGACCGGCCACCACTTCGACTATTGGCGAAACGCCAATCCGAATAACGGTAAGCCGCTGTCCTCCTCCGAGTATGCGGCTGCCTGGCTCACCCACCTGGCGCGGCAGGCACAAGCGGGCAAGCCGGTCGATACCATGGCCAAGCCGAAAGCGGCTGACCTGGCCGCCGTATACCAAGCGGTGGCGAGCTCCTCCGCGGCGCCGACCAGCACAACGGCTGAAGGTGCGGCTCCGACATCTGAGACCACCAGCACTGATCCCGCGAAAACTGCCGGTACTGCGCCCACCGAGACCAACTCGAGTGCTAGCCGAACAACCCTGGTACCGACTACTTCCGTGCCGACGACTTCCGTGCCGACGTCCACGCCCCAGAGCACGACAGCCACACCGAAGGTGACCACTCGACCAGCTCTGTCCCCGATCGCTTCGTCCACCGAGTCCACAGCACCCAGCACCGCCGAATCCACTACGCCGACTACCACCACAGCATCCGTGACACCCGCCACCGGCACGAGCCATGCGGACAGTCCATGATCAACCTATGGAATCCGGCCCGCGCACGTAGCCAGAGGACGCGACCACCAGTGGCATAGCATCCCGACGGACAGATATCGCAGCGTTTCCGCTGCTTCAGGAGAGGCGCCGGATTATCCGGCACGGATTTCCCGCGGCGAAAACTCCCGACGGTAGTCCCCGCGTGACCACACTTCCAGCCCCGACCACAGTGTTCGCGCCGATCGTAACCCCAGGGCAAACGATAACGCCGCCACCCAGCCAGGCATTGTCACCGATGGAGATCGGCGCCGCAGTCTCCCAGCGCTGCCGCCGCAGTTCGTGGTCGTCTACCGGGTGCAGCGCCGTCAGCAGTTGGGCGCGCGGACCAATGGACACGTCGTCCCCGATGACGACCGGAGCGCAATCCAACACGATCGCGTCGTAGTTCAGGAAACTATTGCGGCCCAAGCTGATCAGGTAGCCATAGTCGCATTGGAAGCGCGGCATGATCCATGAGCCCGCACCGAGCGTGCCGAGTAATCGTTCGAGGATCTCGCGGCGTTGTATGTCTTGGCCCGCGCGCGTCGCGTTGAAGCGATCCAGTAGCGACTGACAGCAGCGCCGTTCGTCGACCAGTTCGGGATCACTGTCACGATAGGGCTCCCCACTCAACATCCGTTCCTTGTGCGTACTCATGCCAACCCATGGTGCCCGAACCACATCGGCCCACCACCGCACACAAGGCGCAGAACTCACGCGTTGTTCGAATTTCGCACCAGCGAAGGCGAATTCGGAGTCCGCATCGGTATCCACGATCTCGGTCGCGGTATCCGAGTGTCCCGATATCAAGTATCGAATGGTCGATGAAGACCTCCACCTGTGACGAATAGAACACGCACAGGTCCGGCAGCGGCCGCACCTATCGGACTGGAGTCCGCCACAACCCGGCCTTCGTTACTTACTCCCCACAAAAACTAGAACATGTTACTGTCAAATAATGGTGCGGAGTGCGTACACGGCAGCAACTGGTGCTTACTGGGGATACCAGTGCTTGCGTCCGCACTGGCCTGTGACATGCCTCGGCAACCGAGCGACAATAATGCAACTAGTTCTAGAACATCTGCGCCGCGCCGTTCGCGGCGGAGCAGTGAGGGAGACCAGCACGTCATGCGTACCGAAATCTGCGAACGGCTCGGGATCGAATTCCCCATCTTCGCCTTCACTCATTGTCGTGATGTGGCAGCCGCGGTCAGCAACGCCGGTGGTCTCGGCGTACTCGGCGCGGTCGGCTTCACCGCTGAGCAGCTAGAGGTCGAACTGGCCTGGCTCGATGAGCACGTGCACGGCGGCTACGGTGTCGACCTGGTGATTCCGTCCAAGTACGAGGGCAAGGGAATCGAAGGCCTGACACCTGAACAGCTGGAAGCCAAGCTGGCCGAAATGGTTCCGCAAGGTCATCGTGACTTCGCCGAGAAGATCCTCGCCGACCACGGCGTGCCGAAACTACCCGAAGAAGAGCACCACAATCAATTGCTCGGTTGGACCGCTACTACCGCGGGCCCCCAGGTAGAAGTGATTCTGCAACATCCGAAAGCAAAGCTGGTCGCCAATGCGCTCGGTACCCCACCCGCGGACGTGATCGAGCAGGTGCAGGGCTCCGGCAGGCTGATCGGCGCACTGTGCGGTTCGGTCAAGCACGCGCTCAACCACAAGCAAGCGGGCCTGGATTTCGTAGTCTGCCAGGGCACTGAGGGCGGTGGCCACTGCGGTGAGGTCTCCTCGTTGGTGTTATGGCCACAGGTGATCGACGCGGTCGGCGATCTGCCGGTGCTGGCCGCAGGCGGCATCGGCAATGGCCGTCAGGTAGCCGCTGCCATGGCGATGGGTGCCGCAGGCGCATGGACCGGATCACTGTGGCTGACCGTGGAGGAGGCCAATGTGCCGCCCGAACAGATGAAGACCTACATTCAGGCCACCAGCCACGACACCGTGCGTTCACGCGCATGGACCGGCAAACCCGCCCGCATGCTGCGCAATGACTGGACCGATGCTTGGGAACAAGCCGATACCCCGGATCCGCTGCCGATGCCGCTGCAGATGATGGTCGCGTTGGATGGTGTGAAACGCGGCCACCGCTACCCAGAGGCCGCCAAGAACGTCAACTTCAACCCGGTCGGCCAGATCGTCGGCATGATGAACCGAGTGGAGCGCTCCGCCGAAGTAGTGAACCGGCTGATCGAGGAATATGTCGAGGCGTGCGAGCGGCTCGACAAGATCAACGGCGGGCTCTGAGCCTATCGGCGCGAGCACACAGCAAGATCGGAATGGGCGGCCGCGCAATACCGACGCGGCCACTCACCCAGCTGAAGCGCGTTGGCAAGGATGCTCCCGGCCGAGTCTGGTAACCCTGCTCGCAGCTCCTATGCCGTCGCAGCGCAGGTTTCGTCGATGCGCTCCTCGATCCCACCCACCAGCTCCTCGAACCGGGTGACGACCCTCTGGTGGTACGTGGCAAACAAATCCTCGAACAAAGCCAGCTGCGCATCGGTCGGGCCGGAACCTGAATCCCATACTGCGGCAAGCGCTCGCCAGACCAACACATGCAGATCAGGGGAACTCGCGAAGAACGCCGCGACCGCCTCCGGCACCTCAAGCACCATCTCACCGATCGAGTTCAAAATCGCGCGCTGCATAGTGAGTCCAAGTGCGGTCAGCAGTCTGCGCACTAATGTGACCTCGATATCCAGGATGCACCGCAGGTCTGGAACAGCTTGCCTGGCAGCTTTTTCGAGTTCGCCGATAGTACCCTTCAGCTCGTCCGGATCGATCAGCTTCGCACTGCTGGTGTACTCGAGCAGGGCTTGGAGCACGAGAGTACGTTCGATCTCGACAATGTCACGAAACATCTCGATTGCGGTGTCGGGCATTGGAATCGAGAACCGGAACAGCCGACGGTATACATCGACACCGCCCGTCTCTCGGACATCCCGAATCGTAAATCCCTTACCGCGTCTGGCTTCGACGAAACCGTACGATTCCAACCGGCCCAGAGTCAGCTGCGCGGTGGCGCGATTCATGTCGAACTCTTCTGCGACCTGACGCACCGATGGTACGAGTCCCCCCTGCCGATAGTCTCCGGCGACAACCCGGCGCGCCAGCTCATCGGCGGCATCGGCGACTACTGTCCGGGATCCCATCGAAGTCACCTTCCGCCAGCATTCGACTATATCCCGGACAGACTAAGCCTCAGTATGGAGTGGTGCATCCCAGCCGCGTCTGCCCGCGCATATGCGCGGGCAGACATGCCGCATCAACCCTACGACTATTTGCCCGATTCGATGTCGGTGAGCCGTTCGGACATCGCCCACAGTCGCTGCGCGAGCTCGGCATCGAGCGCTTGCCTGTTCTTCGGCCGCTCCAGCTCGACCACGTGGAAGTACTGGCCATTGCTTGCCGTGCTGTCGGCAGTGGTGGCCAGATTCACCAGCGACTCAGCGCCTTTGTCGGGGCCGATGAAGAATGGGCGCGACAGCGGGGAACGAAGGAGCCAACGCAGGAAGGGCGGAAAGTTCTCGTAGATATTGGTCGCGACCGAGCCTGGGTGAAAAGCCACAGTGGTCAGCCCTGTGCCCTCGGTGCGGCGGGCGAGTTCCCTGGTGAACAGGATGGTCGACAGCTTCGATACGCCATAAGCACCGAACTGACTGTATGGTCCCGTCGCCGCGTTGACCGTATCCAGGTTCAGCTTAGCCCTGCGGTACATCATACTTCCGGTGTTGACCACCCTGGCCTGCGACTGCCTCAGGCGCTCCAGCAGCAGGTTGGTCAGCAAGAACGGCGCCAGATGGTTGACTTGAAAAGTCAACTCGTTGCCGTCTTCTGTGACAGTGCGTTCGGGCCAGATACCGCCAGCGTTGTTGGCCAGGATATCGATCCGCGAATAGCGGTCGAGCAACCGACCGGACAGTTCGCGCACATCAGCGAGCCGAGCAAAGTCCGCGACGAACGACTCAGCACCCAGCTCGGCAGCGACCTTCGCCGTGCGTTCCTGCGATCGGCCGACCACCGCGACAGTAGCCCCACGGGCGACGAACCGCTGTGCCGCCGCAGCGCCGATGCCCGAACTGGAGCCGGTCACCACCACTGTCTTCCCGGACAGATCCCTGCCCTCGGAAATCTGATCCCACGCCGTCATATTCCGCCTCCAGAACCTCGACCAACGGCCCGATTGTTATCGGATCGAGCACACTCGGCAAGCAGAGCGGCAGTCACATCGGGTTCGGCGACCTCCGTGCCCGCCGATGGTCACGCCGCATGATCTGGCACACAATGCGTGTCGCAACAGTGGTAGCGGCCAATGCTGGGGCAGCGTGTTGATGTGTATCGTCCACGCTGGTCACCAGCGTAGAAGCTCCCATCGATCCGAAAGTACCTGAAAACCATGCGAGTCGACGGGCGGGAAATCCCGGTTACGGGCAGCCTGCTACAGCCGCTTATCCGGCGGACAAGTGACATCGTCCGAGTTGTCCTCGCGTCGCTATGGGTAGCCGTTGTCATCGCGGCTTCTCTGATCACCCGCCCGGAATGGCTGGCCTTGGAACGCTCGGTCTCCAATATCGTCGGCTTTCTGAATCCCGAGCAATCGAACCTGGTGTATCTGGTCTACGGCATGGCGATTCTGGTTCTGCCGTTCGCGATCCTGATCGAGTTGATCATCGGCAGACAATGGAAGTTGCTCGCCGGCTATGCCGCAGCGGGCGTGCTCGCCGGACTACTACTTTCCATCACCGGTACCGGCCTGTCCGCGCCGAAGTGGCATTTGCAAGTACCGGACCGATTGGACACGTTCCTGTCACAGTTCCTGGATGACCCGCGCTGGATCGCGATGATCGCCGCAATGCTCACCGTCTCCAGTCCATGGCTGCCCACGCGGCCACGGCGCTGGCTGTGGGTTCTGCTGCTCGCGTTCGCACCGATCCACCTGGTGGTCAGCACGGTGGTGCCCGCGCGAGCGATGTTCGGCCTTGCGGTCGGCTGGCTGGTCGGCGCGGTAATCGTGCTGGTGGTCGGCACGCCCGCATTGGAGGTTCCGTTGGATGCCGCCGTCCGGGTACTCACCAAGCGCGGCCATAGCGTCACCGGGTTCACCGTGGTGCATCCCGCCGGCCGTGGGCCTTTGGTGCTCGCTGCCGCTGTCGAAGGGCCGGAACGCGAGCTTGTCGTCGAGATGTTCGGCAAGAACCAGCGCTCCTTCGGTGCGCTGCGCCAACTATGGCGCTGGCTCACTTTCCGCACCAGCGAAACCGCGGCCATCCATGGTTCCATGCACCGCGTGGTCGAGCATCGCGCACTAATGGCTATCGCGGTCGGCGACCTCGGGCTCGCAGGCTACAGCCCAATAGCGGTGGCCGGGCTCTCCCGCGGCTGGGTGCTGCTCACCCACACTCGGCCGCTGGGCGCGCCGATCACCGAACAGTCCAGTGATGTGCTGCCCGGAATGTGGCAGGCACTCGGCACCCTGCACCAGCAGCAAATCGCGCACGGCGACCTGCGCCCGGCCGATATTCGTATCGACAACGGCGCAACCAAGTTCAGTGGCTTCAGCAGTGCTGAGTTCGGGGCCTCGGACACACAGTTGCAGTCCGATATCGCCCAGCTGCTCGTGACGACCACCGCGGTATTCGGCAGGGAACAGGCCGTGCGCGCGGCCATCGAAACGCTCGGTGAAATGCGCGTGCTCGCCGCGGCGGGCCGATTGACCAAGTCCGCCATACCGGCGGGGATCCGCAAGTCGGTTCCGGAATGGAAGACCGCGCTGTCCGAGGCGCGCGAGGAGCTGCGTGAGCAAACCGGCAAGGATCGGATCGAAGCTGAACAGATCACCCGATTCTCCCGCAACCAGATCATTCAGCTGGCGCTGCTGATCGGGCTTGTATATGTCGCCTATCCATTCATCAGCGCGGTCCCGACCTTCTTCACTCAGCTGAAAACAGCGAACTGGTGGTGGGCGCTGCTGGGGCTATCGATCTCGGCACTGACCTATATCGGCGCGGCGGCAGCCTTGTGGGCTTGTGCGTTCGGCGTGGTACGCCTCGGGAATCTACTGGTCATGCAGGTCGCCAACACCTTCGCCGCGACCACCACCCCCGCAGGCGTCGGTGGGCTCGCGCTGAGCGTGCGTTTTCTGCAGAAAGCAGGTATCGGCACGGTACGTGCCACTGCGGCCGTGGCCCTGCAGCAGGCGGTGCAGGTGATCACGCACATCGGCCTGCTGCTCATATTCAGCATCGTCGCGGGCACTTCGGCGGATCTCTCGCATTTCGTTCCCGACGTCACAGTTCTGTATCTGCTCGCTGGGGTCGGCGTCGGTATCGTCGGCACCTTCATGTTCGTGCCGAAACTGCGTCGCTGGCTGAACAACGCCGTCCGCCCACAGCTACAGGAAGTCCTTGGTGAACTCGTCGCGCTCACCCGCGATCCGCGTCGATTCTCGGTGATCGTCCTCGGCTGCGCCGCGATCACCCTCGGCCTCGCAGGCGCACTGTGGGCCAGCGTAGCGGCGTTCGGTGGCAGTACCACTTTCGTCACTGTCACCATCGTGACCATGATCGGCGGTACTTTGGCCGCGGCCGCGCCGACCCCGGGCGGTGTCGGCGCGGTCGAAGCCGCGTTGATCGGCGGTCTAGCTGCCTTCGGCCTGCCTGCGACCATCGCGGTGCCTTCGGTGCTGTTGTACCGCGTACTCACCTGTTGGCTTCCGGTGTTTTGCGGCTGGGCCGCCATGCGTTGGCTGACCGCGAAGAATATGGTGTAGAGCTCGCGGCCCTCGGCACAGCTACACAAGGACGCGCTCCGTCGTGACAAGTTCCTGATCGACTCGCGTATCTTCATGTGCCGCTGAATCAGCGGCCGCTCGACCGCCCGAACGGATTACCCGGCCGCGCGGGCAGTGACGGCCTCGTAATCGTGGGCTGCGATGAGTTCGATGCCATCGGGCAACATGTGCAGACGGTGAATCGTAGTGAACGAGTCGTCACGGTCGATATCGACCACCCAGCCCGGCATCGGTGCCTTCTCCCGGAGCAGATCGACCTGCAGCTTGTTCCACACGGCATCGCCGGCGAACAACACCCGGCTGCCGTCGTCAACCGCGAGTAATATGCCGATACTGCCCGGTGTATGGCCGGTGAGATCCACCAACAACACCGAACCGTCACCGAATAGATCTTTGCTGCGCGGGAAGGTCAGCACTGGCGGCCCGTCCAGTTCGAGACGGTCGAAGCTACGACCACGAAGTGGTCCACGCGCCACACCGGCCGGAGCATGCGGTCCACTCATCGCCCAATCGTATTCGGCCGCAGGCAGGCGGACCTCGACCGAGGGCGGCAATTCCAACAGGCCAGAGACATGATCCCAATGCAGATGAGTGGGCACCACGAAATCGATATCGCAGACCGTGACGTCGTGCGCGGCCAGCGCGTCGGACAGGCCGAGTACCGGTTTTTCCGGCGCGACCAGCTCCGAGATCGGAAACGGCAGCTCGGGCAGGACACGATCGTGTACGTCCGCGCACAAAGCCGGATCGATCAGGAAACGCGCCCTGGGATGTTCTACCAGGAACGTTCCCATCGACATCGGTATTCTCCGCAGGCTATGCACGCCCTCGGCCACGATGGTGGCCGGGGCCGACATAGTGCCCTGCGTCAGCACGGTGAGCCGCACTTCGGCGCTCGCCGTGGGCGGCGGGCGCACTTCGAGGCGCGCCAGCAAATCGTGGTCGGGGCGGCGCGGCCACAGTAATCGGCCTGGTGTCGCAGCCAGTGCGGCACAGCAGCGCAGCACGGTGGGCAGAGTAGGTGTGCGCTCGGAACGGGTGTCGACACCGCTGTCCGGTTCGGTCACAAATGCCACGATAAGCGATTACTGCCTCCGGGCACTGGCAGACATCGGAATACCTCTTGCCCCAAGCCGTTTCTCCGGCATAATCGCCTGAGTACTGTTCTCTGTGGGTAGCACCGGCCGGGAGATGGGTAGAGGGACGCGATATAACCCGACTTCCGGATGAAAGGTAGCGATACGCGAGAGGGCGCGTGGGTGGTCGGCGGTTCGATCGGTGCTCGCCGACGATCCGCATCCCCCAGCCGCTGTCCTCGCGGTCGCTGATCTGCTAGGCGTCGACGCCTCGGCGGTGTCGGCGAGTTCCACCTTGACCGATCTCGGCCTCGGTTCCCCCAGCGCGCGAGGCTGACCGCACATCTAGAGGACACCATGGCAGTCGAAGTTGCACTGATCGCGCTCTACCATCATTCGGTTATCGAACAGCTTGTCGAATATCTCGCGATGCGATGAGTGGCGCGCCTACCGACTCCGCCGGCTCATATCCCCACGTCGCCATCATCGGCATCAGTTGCCTACTGCCCGAAGTGGCGAACTTCGCCGAGCTCTGGCGACTATCGCTCGACGGCCACGACTCCACCCCCACCCCGCCTATCGGACGGCTCGGCATCCGACGCAGCGGTCAACTCGCCGATGTCGAATCATTCGACAACGATCAATTCGATACCTCCGAGCGAGAGGCCGCCGTCACGGACCCGAGACAGCGGCTCGCCCTCGAGGTCGCGGTAGCAGCACTCGACGACGCCGGAATCGGTTATTGCGCGCGTGGTTCCGGAGCCACGGTTGTGTTCGGGGTGTCCGGATACGACCACGGCATCACAATGCTCGACCGGACAGGACACAATGCCGGGTACACGGCGAGCGGGACCACGCTCGGTGACATCGCCAATCAATTGTCCGCTGTACTCGACCTACACGGGCCGAGCCTGGTGCTCGACAGTTCCTGCTCTTCCTCACTCGCCGCAGTGGATCTCGCGGTCCGGCTGCTCGCGGATAGCACCGTGCCTTTCGCCATTGTGGGCAGCGTCGATCTCATGCTCCTCGAGCACCTGTCGGAGTATCTGGCCGAGAACGTTTCCCTATCCACTGATATTTCCCCACCCACTATGGGACGAATCTCGGCAAGACTAACCGAGCCATTCGATATAGACACCAACAGCTACCCTCGTGGCGAAGGTTGCGCTGTGGTGATCCTGCAGCGGACTGTGGACGCTCAGCGTGCGGGCAACCGAGTGTACGCGGAGATCGTCGGAACAGGCGGGCACTCGAACGGCTCGGTGAGGTCTGATATCAGATATCCGACGGATGCTACGGGAATCACCGGATTGATCAGAACCGCACTGTCTATTCAGCACAGCATGCTCGCGCCGACCAATGCTGTTCGCAGCGGGCTCCCGCTGCTGAACCCAGCCGAGCTGGGACCGCACGCGTCGAGCAAGCCGGTAGCTCGGCACCGAGTACCCGCGCACGAAAGCACAGCAGGCGTCAGCTCATTCGGATCCCGCGGCACGCACGTACGCGTCGTGCTGCGCGGAGTGGCCACCGCGCGATACGAACGAGGCGAACAGTTCCCGGTACTGCTCGCGCTGACCGCCCACGACGAGCAAGAGCTACGCGAACACGCGCTGCGATGGGCCGACGAGCTGACAGCCACGCATCCGCCACTGTACGAGTTCGCCTCGGCCTTAGCCAGATCGCTTCCGGAGCCGACAAGGGCCGCGGTCGTGGTGCGCGACCACGACGACGCGATACGCCGACTGCGCGCACTCGGTCGTGGCGAAGCCGACGCCGCACTCGGTCCGACGTCCACCCGCCGCTACGGTGGCCTGTTGTTGCTGTTCTCCGGAGAGAGTGACCACCATGCCAGGATGGGCCGCGCGCTGGCGGCCAGATATCCGGTATTCGCCGCCGCGCTCGCCGAAGTGACCGAAGCGATCACGGCAGCGGGTGGACCACGGATCTGGACGCCACGGTATGGCTTCGCCGCCGCCCACGAGATGTACACCACCGAATCGGTACAGCCCGCCCTGTTCGCATTCCATGTGGCATTGGCACAGCTGTTGGCGCAGTGGGGTATTCGTCCTGACGCGGTGGCCGGGCACGGCTCGAGCGAGATCGCGGCAGCTGTCGTCGGTGGCGCGCTGACCCTGCGCGACGCGGCGCGCATCGTAGTATCGCGCTGCGCTACCCAGACCAGCCCTGGCAGTCATGACGTGCAGGCGGAGCTGAAGTCAGACCAGGGCAACGTCAAGAGATTGGTGGAGCCGATGCGCGGAGAAGTGCGCATCGCCGCGGTCAACGGTCCCCGATCAGTGGTCGTGTCCGGCACACCGCGCTATATCGACACCCTGCTGCGCCGCGCTGCCCGACGCGATATTCTCGCGCATAGGTTAGTGGTCGATTCCGCCGCACACAGTCCGCGGACCGCCACTGTGCTCCCTCAGTTCGTCACGGCCCTGGCTGAAATCACCCCGTTGACACCGCACGTGCCGGTGTATTCGACAACCCGGCGCGGCACGAAAATCACCACTGCGGTCATGGATCACGCCTACTGGGCCGAGAATGTCACAGCTACCGTCGAATTGACAGCAGCACTGAACCATGCAGCCGAAGACGGAATCTCGACCGTGCTCGAACTCGCCCCACATCCGCTGTCACTCTCCGCGGTACAGAAGCACCCGGCCTTCCGAGAAAGCACCCATCCGGTCGCACTGTCCGAAGACGAAGTGAGCGGGTTCCTCACCTGCCTGGCCCGGCTGCATCTGGAAGGACGGTCGATCGACTGGTCGGCGCTCGGCCCCTTCACCGCGCCATTGCCGCGGCAGTGGCGCCCCCGGAATTCTCCGCTGTTCGCGCCGAGTCCAACAGATCATTTTCCGCCGGCCAGTCGATATAGCGCTCAATTATCCTATTTCCCAGAAGAACTCGCCGATCATGTGGTGGGGGGAGAAAGCACAGTACCCGCCGTGTACTGGCTGCGCAGGCTGCTGCGTCTAGCCCACGACACCACTAGGGCGACCGCCCTCGCCGACTTCGTGATGCACGAGAGAATCGATCAACGCGTGCTGCCCGAGGTCGATTACCATGGGCCTGGAAATGGAGAAAACGTACGGGCGGAGGCCACTGGCCCCGGAACGCTGGCTTCGGCCCGGCTCACCGGTGACCCCACACCCGCGGATATCGTCGCATGGATGCGGGTGATCGACGCAAATCGGGCCGCTCATCACCACATGCGCGTCATCCCCACCGGAACTTTCTACGAGGAACTGCGCCGCAGACGACTGGAGTACGGCCCACGCTTCCGTGCATTGCGCAGCATTGCCACAGGAGAAGGCCGAGCGCTCGGCCTGTTCGCCGCCGCCGAATTACATCACGACGCGACTCTGGACAGTTGTCTGCAATTGCTGATCGCCACGATATTCGACAAACTTCCTGGCACAGCGATTCCGCTGCCGATCGGCATGGATTCCGCCTGGCTGTCGCACGAATCGAATCGCACTGTGTTCGAAGTGCACGCGCTCGTTCGAGAACAGACGGACACCGAACTGGTCGGCGATGTCATAGCGACCGACCAGCACGGCGTACCCTGCCTCGCCTTCTCCGGCGTGCACATGCACTACACCGACCCCAGTATCGTGAGTGGAATCGACATGCTTCGGACACCACGCGCAGTGCATGGTATTTACCCGGTGCTGTTCCGCCAGGAGAGCTGGGAGCCGAGCGATCCGGGGTCATTCGGGATCGGCGATGCGCCCGAAACCCACCCACGACGCGCAGTCGTGATCGGCGCCTCCGATCTGGCCGCGCAACTCGAAAGAACGCTGAGTGCCACTGTCGCCACCGAGCTGATCCCACAAGAACCCGACGAGACGAGCTCGCTCGTTACCGCGGCACTGTCCGGGCACGGTAACGCAGACACCGCGATGGTGGTGGTCTGGCCCATAGACGCCTTCGAAGGAAGAGAGCTCACCGCAGCGCTGGGCCGAGTCCTCGCTCTGCTGCAACAGATCTGTGCCGCGACTACCCTCAGGTCCGCGATACTCATGCTGCCACAGCACGCTACCGCTTCCTCACCCATGCGGACCTCGATGTGGACTTCGGCGATCGCGGGACTGGTGCGCTCGCTGCAACTGGAGACAGGCCGAGCAATACGCCTGGTCTGGACCGACACCGACCCCCGAAATCTACCACTACTCAGTCGCCTGGTGATCGCCGCGGGTGCTACTACTCCCGACGAACTGCGCCTGTTCGCGGGCGAAGTCGCTGCCCGGCGCTTCACCCCCGCACGAGCGGAGGCGCTGCCAGGCACGAACATCGATACGAACGGGACCTACGTGGTTACCGGTGGGCTCGGAACTCTCGGCGCGGTCGCTGTGCGCTGGCTACTCGACGCGGGCGCCCGAGACGTCGTAGTGCTGACGCGAGCGCCACGCCCAGTACCCGCACTGCTCGACGGAATGGAGAATCGCCTCGTCGTGATGCGCTGCGATGCCACCGACCGGGACGATCTGGCCAACGCGCTCAACGATATCCGGGACTGCGGCTCCACTATCCGCGGCGTCGTGCACGCTGCGGCGACGCTGGAGGACACCGCGTTCGATGCGGTCACGGCAGGGCAACTGGCCAGAGCGCTCGCTCCCAAAATCACCGCGGCGAGCAATCTGATCGAACTCACCGCAGCTGACGCGACCGACTTCGTCTTGCTGTTCTCCTCGGCGACCGGCGCACTCGGGGGACCGGGACAGGCCGCCTATGCCGCGGCCAACGCTGCCATGGACTCCTTGGCACAGCGCGAACCCGGTAGGAGGATTCTCAGCATTGGTTGGGGGCTCTGGAATTCCGGCCCAGCCACAGCGGCTGATGGAGCGAAGCAGCTGCGACAAGCCGACGTCGGGACGTTCGATCTCGACCGGAGGACCGCCGTGCTGCGCCAGGCTCTGCGCTATGCGGGTCCGTATCTGCTCGCGCTGGACTACACTCCGACCGCCGACACGTCGCCGTTAGCGATGCGCCTGGCATATCTGCTGATGCCGTTACCTGCTTTTGGACAAGCGCCGCACCACAGCCGGAAGCACCACCCGGTTGGTACCGCTCGGCGCTAGATCAATGCTCGGATCGGCCCATGAGACGGTCGGTCTCGCGGCGCTCACGCTTGGTAGGTCGCCCCGCACCGCGATCACGCCGGGGCATGCTCGCCAGGATTTCCCGAGGCGGAGGTGGTGGGCTGCGATCTATCAAACATTGCGCGGCGAGGGGAGCGCCGACCCGCTTGGTGACGATGCGTTCGACTACGACGATGCGCTCGACCCCACTCACCCGGATACGCACCTCGTCACCAGGACGCACAGGTTGCGCGGGTTTGGCCGTAGCGCCATTCACCCGAACGTGTCCGCCACGGCATGCCTCAGCGGCAGCGGATCGGGTTTTGAACAGGCGCACCGCCCAAGTCCAAGAATCGACACGAGCCTGGTCAGCAGTGCTCTGAGTACCGGATTCGACGCGGGCCACTCTTTAGACGATACGGCGCGCGGTAACCACCATGTCGGGACGTAGCGAGGTGTAGGACACCGACTGACCCGCCTGCGGCGCATTCAGCAACTTGTTGTCACCCGCATAGATGCCCACATGGCCACCGCCGTTGGTGATGACGATGTCACCGGGTCGCATGTTCTGATAGGCGACCGGAGCGCCGACGTGGGACTGCTCGAAGCTGGTGCGGGGAAGTTGGACGCCCGCCTGGCGGAAAGCCCACTGAACCAGGCCGGAACAATCAAAAGCGAACGGCCCCGTCGCACCCCAGGAATACTGGGCGCCGACCTTGGTCTTAGCGGCATCGAGAGCGATATCACCGGCGGTAGCCTGCTGTGCGAGTGGCGGTGGTGGCGGCACCGCCGGGAGACCGAGAGCCTGCGGCGGCATTGCTGGGAGACCGAGAGCCTGCGGAGCCGCCTGTGGTGCGGGGGCTGCGAGCGCCTGCTGGATGTGTTGATTGAGCTGCTCGACCGACTGCTCGAATTCGGACGGGACCGGAACGTCGAAATCGCCGACTCCGGGGACATTGATGGTCGCGGCCATGGCCGGAATCGCGGGCATAGCGCCGGTCGCGGCCACCGCACCCATGACAATCGCACCCTTGACGGAATTCGGAACTCGAGAATCCCGCTGCAAGCTATGTTTACCCACCGAGCTACGTCTCCGATCTTGCTACTCTCCCGCCGTCCGGTTCAGCTGATGGGCTCGGGCCGGGATAGCCCTACCCAGCGGCCGAAATGGCCGCAAGGACTCGCCCAGACGAACCTGCGGATCCCCAGCACGGCAACCGGGACCGAGTGTGACCCCGCATGCCGTTGAGGCGGTAACTCGTGGCGCCGTCTCTCTTGCAAAACGACTTGTTCCACGAAGTCACAAAAAGATTACGATGTCGAGGCGTTCTTGTCCAGCGCACAGAGCTGCTATTTTTTTCCTACGCCCGGTCCACAGCGCGATCGACGGCGAGCCCGCGACCCCTGATAGATAACGGTCAGGTCTCGTATACCCGCTTCGACCGCCATATCCACAAGAACAACTATGCCGCGCCGCGGTCAGTGACAACTATGCCGCGCCGCGGTCAGTGACAACTATGCCGCGCCGCGGTCAGTGACAACTATGCCGCGCCGCGGTCAGTGCTGCGCACCGTAAGTTACTGCGCACCGCGCACCATACGTTCGAGCTCGTCGATTCTGTCCCGCGCATCAGCCAGATCGACCTCCAGCCTGCCGAGCGCCATCACCAGCGGGCCCACTGCGAGGTCGGCGACCAGCTGGGGGTCGTCATAGCCCTGCTCGATCGCGACGAGGATGTTGGCCTTGATGCGTTGGGCCAACGTAGCGCCCACCGGAATGTTCCACGATCCGACGACCTCGGCAGTAGTGGCGGGGGTTACTCCCTCGGACATGCCCCTCCGTTTCCACAGATCGTTCCAGCGAACCACCATCAACGTCGAACTGACAGCGGCATCAATCGGGATCAATAGTGCAGTACGAATCACTAAGGCTCTCTAGGACACGCCGTAGATGTCCCCAGATCATCGGATACAACACGCTACGGTGTCAGAGCATGGACCCCGTGCGGAATCCCTATGCCCCCGGCGCGGGACAGCGCCCGCCCGAATTGGCCGGGCGCGATAAGCAACTCACGGCTTTCGACATCGTGCTCGAGCGCGTAGCACGCGGTCGCCCTGAACGTAGTGTCATGCTCACCGGGCTACGTGGAGTCGGAAAGACCGTGCTGCTCAACCAGCTTCGCTCAGCAGCGATCTCGCGTGGCTGGGGCACCGGAAAGATCGAGGCGCGGCCGGACCAAGAACTGCGTCGCCCGCTTTCATCAGCGCTGCACATGGCAGTACGCGCGATCGCAATGGCGCATCGGAATCCGGAGCGAGTAGATGATTTCCTCGGTATTCTCAAAGCTTTCGCGCTGAGGGCCACCTCGGATAAAGGAATGCGGGAACGCTGGCAACCCGGTATCGATGTCCCCGCGGTACGTGGTCGGGCCGATTCCGGCGACATCGAGATCGATGTAGTGGAGTTGCTGGTGGAAGCGGCTGCACTGGCCGGTGACATCGGCGTCGGCATCGCGATCTTCATCGACGAGATACAAGATCTCGGACCTGCCGACATCTCCGCGATCTGTGGCGCCTGCCATGAGCTGAGCCAGGACGCCGCACCCCTGATCATGGTGGGCGCAGGCCTCCCGCATGTCCCTACCGTACTGTCTGCCTCGAAGAGCTACTCAGAGCGACTATTCAGCTACCACCGCATCGACCGACTGGACCGGGAGTCTGCGGATCA
The DNA here is from genome assembly GCF_056629435.1 of Nocardia sp. TBRC8007. Lineage (NCBI taxonomy): Bacteria > Bacillati > Actinomycetota > Actinomycetes > Mycobacteriales > Nocardiaceae > Nocardia > Nocardia sp. TBRC8007. The sequence goes on from NZ_JBWSOR010000028.1 coordinate 36,116, forward strand.
GGCGTTGATCGCACCCGCCCAGCGCGAGAACGTGAAATTCACCAATACGGCACTCGATGCCTTGTACCAGAAGGCTGACGGATATCCCTATTTCGTACAAGCGTATGGCAAGGCGACCTGGGACCAAGCACCGGAGAGCCTGATCACAGCCGAAGATGTCGAGGTTGCCGCACCCGCTGCCGAGGAAGAGCTAGCAGTAGGGTTCTTTGGTTCCCGCTATGAACGAGCAACACCTGCTGAACGCGAATACATGCGCGCCATGGCCGACCTTTCCGGCGATGACGGCCCCGTGGCCACTGCTGCGGTCGCCAATGAACTGGGACGCAAACCGGCCTCACTGTCGCCCGCCCGCGACGGCCTGATCAAGAAGGGGCTGATCTATTCCGCCGAACGCGGCACTATCGGCTTCACTGTGCCGCACTTCGGTCGTTATCTACGCTCAGTCTGATCACCTGGCGCTGTCCGCCCGACGATATGTCACCTATCCTAGATATCTCTTCTATAAAGAGTAGATTCTCTTAGATTTCTCTCGACCAATATGCCTACCAGCGAGTAACCACCCCTCCTACACTCGAATATGATTCTGATCACCTCCGAGGGAGGACATCATGGCAACACCCGCGAAAGTCGAAGCCACCGAAGAACAGGCCCGCGCGCTGGTCGAAGAATCTCGCGAAAAAAGCTGGGCCAAGCCATCATTCGCTAAAGAAATGTTTCTGGGCCGATTCCGGCTGGATCTGATCCATCCCTACCCTCAGCCCAGCCCCGAGGACGCCGCGCACGCAGAGGCGTTTCTGACCCGGTTACGAACGTTGTGCGAGTCCCTCGACGGATCTGTGATCGAAGCCGAGGGCCGAATCCCGGACGAGTATGTCAGCGCCTTGGCCGAACTCGGCTGTTTCGGCCTGAAGATCCCACAGTCGTACGGTGGCCAAGGACTTTCCCAGTACGGCTACAACCGGGCAATGATGCTGGCCAGCTCGGCACACATCAGCCTGGGCGTCCTGCTGTCGGCGCATCAGTCCATCGGTGTGCCCGAACCGCTGAAACTGGCGGGCACCCCGGAGCAAAAGGCGGCGTTCCTTCCCCGCTGCGCGGCGGGCGCGATCAGCGCGTTCCTGCTCACCGAGCCCGATGTGGGCTCCGATCCGGCCAGAATGGCCAGTACCGCGACCCCCATCGAAGACGGCGAGGCCTACGAGCTCAACGGTGTCAAACTGTGGACCACCAACGGCACCGTCGCCGAACTGTTAGTGGTGATGGCGCGCGTACCCAAGAGCGAAGGACATAGGGGGGGTATCTCGGCATTCGTGGTCGAAGCCGATTCACCGGGTATCACCGTGGAACGACGTAACTCGTTCATGGGCCTGCGCGGCATCGAGAACGGACTGACCCGAATGCACAACGTCCGGGTGCCCAAAAGCAATCTGATCGGTCGCGAGGGTGATGGCCTCAAGATCGCGCTCACCACGTTGAACGCAGGCAGGCTCGCTATCATCGCGACGTGCACCGCGGCCGCGAAGTGGTCGTTGAAGATCGCGCGGGAGTGGAGTGCGCAGCGGGTGCAGTGGGGCAGACCGGTCGGAGAGCACGCGGCCGTCGGCCAGAAGATCGCATTCATCGCGGCCACCACGTTCGCACTGGAGGCGACGCTCGATCTGTCGGCCATCATGTGCGACGAGGACCGCAACGACATCCGGATCGAAGCAGCGCTGGGCAAGCTGTGGGCCAGCGAGATGAGCTGCCGGATCGCCGACGAACTCGTGCAGATCCGCGGTGGCCGTGGCTACGAGACGGCGGCCTCGCTCGCCGCTCGGGGTGAGCGCGCCGTCCCCGCCGAACAATGGTTGCGCGATCTGCGGATCAATCGCATCTTCGAAGGCTCCAGCGAGATCATGCGACTTCTGATCGCCCGAGAGATGGCCGACGCGCACATGGCGGCGGCAGGCGCGCTGGTCGACCGCGATGCCGATCTCAGGGACAAAGCGAAGGCAGCGGCCGGGGCGACCGGTTTCTATGCCAAGTGGTTCCCTCAACTGGCCGTCGGTGCGGGGACGGTGCCCGCGGCCTATACCGAATTCGGCGTGCTGGCCCGGCACCTGCGATTCGTCGAGCGCAATGCGCGCAAGCAGGCCAGGTCACTGATGTACGCGATGGGACGCTGGCAGACCGGGCTGGAATACCGGCAGAATTTCCTGGGCCGGATCGTCGATATCGGTGCGGAGCTGTTCGCTATGTCGGCTGCCTGCGTGCGCGCCCGGGAAATGCGTACGTCGGGCGCGCCGGAGGGCAAAGCGGCCGAAGAACTAGCGGACACCTTCTGCAGGCAATCACGGGTTCGGGTACGCGCCCTGTTCGACGCGCTGTGGGACAACACCGACGACGACGATCGCACTCTCACCCGTGGTGTACTCGACGGCCGCTACCAATGGCTGGAAGACGGCGCGCTCGATCCGAGTGAGGGAACCGGGCCGTGGATCGCGGAGTGGCAGATGGGTCCATCGACCGAGGAGAACCTCCTTCGCCCATTCCTCCCATCGACCCGTAGCAGGGCAGAGGCCTGAACTACTGGGTCTTGAACAACTGGCGAACCCTGCCGTCACGGCCGGAATCGACACGACCGCCGCCGACGGCAGGGCGCCGCACATTATTTGGCAGTATCTATTTTTTAGTAGAAAGCAGCAGATTATTCTGATTCGTTATTTTGATTCGGCCAGCACCGATTCCACCAGCACCGCGAGCAACCGAGCCAGCGGGGAAGCGATGAGGACCGTCCCACCATATATAGCAAATATGCTATTCGTTCGTAGATTTACCTGACAAGCACTCGGACAGTCTGCGACATCGGTTGTACAACTTGTGCATAACAGCAGGTGTTCAGCTGTAACAACGGGGCATTCCGATTCGACAACTGGACAAGAAGCGCAGATAAGACGCCTCGCCTCAGGAGCGCGCCATGTCCACGACTATCGCCCCGCACGCTGCGGACTATGACGGCCATCGCGTCATAGTGTCAGCCGATGATGGCGTTCCACTCGCGGTTCACATCATCGGCGCCGAGAGCACCCGAGTAACCGTGGTATTCGTCCACGGCCACTGCCTGCGCGCCGAATCCTGGTCCGCCCTGCGCGAGCACCTACTCCGACGGTGGGGAAGCGGCACCAGAATGGTGTTCTACGACCACCGCGGCCATGGCGCGTCCGGAGCAGGGCATCCGTCGACCTACACCATCGAGCAGCTCGGCCATGACCTGGACACCGTACTTCGGTCGGTTGTCCCGATCGGTCCAGTGATCTTGATCGGCCATTCGATGGGGGCCATGGTCGTGCTCGCCTACGCCCGGCTGCATCCGGAGGCCATCGGCCCGCGGATCGTGGGTGTCGGCCTCCTCGCGGGTGCGGCCAATGGACTCACCGAGGTGGGACCCGCCCGTCTCCTCAACCGGCGCACGGTGAATTCACTACAGGCCGCCGTCCTCCGCGCACCACGCGTCATGCGGGCGTCCCAGTGGCTGACCCGACATCTGCTGCGATCGATCGTGCTCGGGACAGGCTTCGGGACGAGCGGAGTGAACTCGCGTATAGCCGCACTGGCCACCGCAATCCTGAACGACACCCCACTACTGACAATGTCCGGCTTTCTACCCTCGCTGATTACCTTCGACGAGACAGCCACCCTGCACCGTCTCGGCGCCATCCCGGTTCTTGTGCTGGCCGGTTCCGCCGACATCATCATTCCGTTCACACACTCGGTGGTGCTGGCCTCCCAGTTGGCCTGCGCGGAACTGGTACGCCTGGAAGGAGCCGGGCACAACGTGATATTAGAGCGAGCCGAAGAAGTCGCGCTGTCCATTGTCGGACTTGTCGAACAAGCTTTCGCCGCGCTGCGCATCGGTTCCGGGCACACTGCCGCTTGTTGACTTACGGCAACTTTTCAGCACTTAACGACTTCGGCTGCACACAAGCCAGAATCGCATTCTTTCTGTACTGTGTTTTAGATCACGTTGTGTGGTGAGTCACACAACTCGGTAACGCATGACCCGAGGCAGACAGGCGCTCGCGTTCCACACGCCTAGTTCACTTGTCCGCCAAGGATTACAGGAGGCATCAATGACACACAGTGACTTCGCAGAATTGCGCTATGCGGTCGGCCAACTCCGGCAATCCATCAGCGCCCTGCGCACCCACTATGGCGACGCGGGCAGCGTGCGCCGCCTGGAGAACGACCTGGAGCGCCTGGTCATCGACGCCGAAGAATTCGAGCAAGCACCTCCCCCCGAGGTACGTCAGCGCGCGCAAGAGACCATCTACGTGCCGGACAGCAAATCCGACGAGGCCGCGTGGATGGGCGCGCAGGACGAGGGGCTCGGCTTCCATTCTCGCCCACGGACCATATAGCGCCCACCGTGGAATATCCCGGCTGCCTCGCGCAGCCGAAGCGGACTCGCACGCCGCTACACGCAACCGCTCGACATAGACAAGTCACACGAGCGGCACTCATCAGAGCATCCGAGCCGGATGCGGCAGGTGCCGCATCCGTCCGTTTCCACCAAGAACATCAGCGTGGCTCCAGCGAAGTTGCCGCAAAAACGAGGCGCTGCCCATTCGGCGCACGCAGGCCACCGCAGTAGCAATCTCGTCCCGCTCAGCCGAGCGCACCGGATACCCCGCTCAGCCGAGCGCCAGGCATAACCATCACCTGGTTCAACAGTCGACTCCGAATAGCAGGCCTCAATGGTCGACTTAACAGTAAATTGTGGTGCAAATCACTGGCACTGGGGGCTGATAGAGCTGCCAGGCCCACTCACCTGATAGTGGTCGTGTCGTAAGGTGCTCACCATCACATTCGATCGCGGAGGTAATGATGACCACCCGCATACAAGATCAGCGAGGCATCTTCCTGTGAGTGCCGCACCGACCGCCGCCCCGGAACTGGGTACCGGCGTATTCAGCACGACAAGAGCCCGAATATCGCAACGCACGTTACGCACCGACCGATGGTGGGTTCCCCCACTGTTCACAGTGCTGGGACTAGCCGCGTTCGTGATCTACGCGACGATCAGATCGTATGTGCGCACGGCGTATTGGGTTCCGGACTACCACTATCTGACACCGTTCTACTCGCCGTGTCTGAGTACCTCGTGCGTCGAAGGGGCGAGCCACTTCGGCACCCCGATCGGCGAGGTGCCTGCGATTCTGCCGCTCGGTTTCGTGGCATTGCCGTTCCTGCTCGGCTTCCGGCTGACGTGCTACTACTACCGCAAGGCCTATTATCGGTCCGTATGGTTCTCCCCACCCGCCTGCGCCGTAGCCGAGCCACACGCCAAGTACACCGGTGAGACCAAGTTGCCGCTGATCATCCAGAACGCACACCGCTATTTCTTCTACGTGGCGGTGGTGATTTCGGTGATCAACACTTATGACGCCATCATCGCTTTCCACGGTAAGACCGGGGGCTTCGGCTTCGGTCTCGGCAATATCGTGTTGTTGGGCAATGTGATCTTGCTGTGGGCCTACACGCTGTCGTGTCACTCCTGTAGGCATATCGCCGGTGGGCGGCTCAAAAACTTCTCCGCACATCCGGTGCGTTATTGGTTCTGGACTCAGGTATCCAAGCTGAATACCCGGCACATGGCACTGGCCTGGACCACGCTCGGCACGCTCGTGCTGACCGACTTCTACGTCATGTTGGTCGCCAGTAACACGATTTCTGACCTGCGGTTCATCGACTGACCGCCGCACTGAGGAGTTACTCCGCATGGTAGAAGTAGAAAGGCATAATTACGACGTTGTCGTGATCGGCGCAGGTGGTGCCGGATTGCGCGCGGTGATCGAGGCCAGAGAGCACGGGCTGTCCGTCGCGGTGGTGTGTAAGTCACTGTTCGGTAAAGCGCATACGGTAATGGCCGAAGGCGGCTGCGCCGCATCGATGGGCAACGCCAACGAGAAGGACAACTGGCAGGTTCATTTCCGGGATACGATGCGCGGTGGCAAGTTCCTGAACAACTGGCGCATGGCCGAATTACATGCCCAAGAGGCACCCGATCGAGTATGGGAGCTGGAAACCTATGGGGCACTGTTCGATCGGACTTCCGACGGCCGGATCAGTCAGCGCAACTTCGGCGGCCACACCTACCCACGACTCGCGCACGTAGGCGACCGGACCGGTCTCGAGATCATCCGCACCATGCAGCAGAAAATTGTCTCGCTGCAACAAGAGGATTTCGTGAAGACCGGCGCTTACGAGTCCCGCATCAAGGTATTCGCCGAATGCACCATTACCGAATTGCTCAAAGATGACGACCGGATTTCCGGGGCATTCGGGTACTGGCGGGAGTCCGGCCGCTTCATTTTATTCGAGGCTCCCGCCGTGGTGTTGGCGACCGGCGGTATCGGCAAATCGTACAAGGTGACCTCGAACTCCTGGGAATACACTGGCGATGGGCACGCACTGGCCCTGCGCGCGGGCGCGACGCTGATCAATATGGAATTTCTGCAATTCCACCCGACCGGCATGGTCTGGCCGCCCAGTGTGAAAGGCATTCTGGTTACCGAAGGGGTGCGCGGCGACGGCGGAGTGCTGAAGAACACCGAGGACAAGCGATTCATGTTCGACTACATTCCGCCGGTCTTCAAGGGGCAGTATGCCGAGACCGAGGAGGAAGCCGACCAGTGGTTGCGCGACAACGATTCCGCGCGCCGCACACCGGACCTGCTCCCGCGTGACGAAGTCGCGCGCGCGATCAACGAGGAGGTCAAGGCGGGTCGTGGCACCGAACACGGCGGCGTCTACCTGGACATCGCCTCCCGGATGCCTGCCGAGGAGATCGTACGGCGGCTGCCGTCGATGCACCACCAGTTCAAAGAACTCGCGGATGTGGACATCACGAAGGAGTCGATGGAGGTCGGGCCGACCTGTCATTACGTGATGGGCGGAGTCGAGGTCGACCCGGACACCGGGGCAGCGACAGTACCCGGTCTTTTCGCCGCGGGCGAATGTTCCGGCGGAATGCACGGCTCCAATCGGCTCGGCGGGAACTCACTATCGGACCTGCTGGTGTTCGGTCGCCGTGCCGGTCTGGGCGCCGCCGCTTATGTGGAGCGGTTGAACAAGCGTCCGTCAGTCGCCGAGGCCGATGTCGCGAAAGCAGCGAAAAGCGCACTGGCGCCGTTCGATCCCGCTGGCGAAGCCACTGGGGAAAACCCGTATACCTTGCATACCGATCTGCAGCAGTCGATGAACGACTTGGTCGGCATCATTCGCAAAGAGCAAGAAATGCATTCGGCGATCGACAAGCTCACCGAGCTGCGCTCCCGGTTCCAGCGGGTCACCATCGAGGGACATCGTCAGTTCAATCCCGGCTGGCATCTCGCGCTCGATCTGCAGAATATGCTGTTGGTCAGTGAATGCGTGGCACAGGCTGCGCTACTGCGCACCGAGAGCCGTGGCGGGCACACCAGAGACGATCACCCGGCGATGGACCCGGACTGGCGCAATACGTTGTTGGTCTGTGCGGTGGATCCGCGCACGGCCGATGATCCGGTTCCGACTGTCGTGGTGGAGAGCAAGGAACAGGTCCCGATGCGGCCCGATCTGCTCGCCCTTTTCGATCTCGGCGAGCTCGAAAAATATTACACCCCGACTGAACTCACCGGGCATCCGGCTGCGGCCGGTAATTCGACGGAGCGAGAGGCGTAGAGATGGGTTACGACGCCAAATTCCGCGTCTGGCGCGGCGATCTCGACGGCGGAGAGCTGCGCGACTTCACCGTGCTGGTGAACGAAGGCGAGGTGGTGCTCGACGTCATACACAGGCTACAGGCCACCCAGGTGCCTGACTTGGCTGTCCGTTGGAACTGCAAAGCAGGAAAGTGCGGTTCCTGTTCAGCCGAGGTCAACGGTCGACCACGGCTGCTGTGCATGACGCGAATGTCGAGCTTCTCCACGGATGAAGTGATCACCGTGACACCGATGCGCACATTCCCGGTGATCAAGGATCTGGTCACCGATGTCTCGTTCAATTATGAAAAGGCTAGAGAGATACCTTCTTTCACACCACGGGACGATCTCAAACCAGGCGACTATCGGATGCGTCAGGTGGATGTGGAGCGCTCGCAGGAGTTTCGCAAATGCATCGAGTGTTTCCTGTGCCAGAACACCTGCCACGTAGTACGTGACCACGAGGAGAACAAGAAATCATTCGCCGGCCCCCGGTTCTTGATGCGAATCGCCGAGTTGGAGATGCATCCGTTGGATGTCGCCGACCGCAGGGATTCGGCACAGGACGAACAGGGGCTCGGCCTATGCAATATCACCAAGTGCTGCACCGAAGTTTGCCCAGAGAACATCAAGATCACCGACAATGCATTGATCCCGATGAAGGAGCGGGTAGTCGACCGCAAGTATGACCCAGTGGTCTGGTTGGGCAACAAGCTGTTTCGTCGCTAGAGCCGGTCACTCGAGTTGTCAGCAGACGGATACCGCGGCTCGAAAAGTTGGGGTTCTTTCGGAAAACATCCAGTAATGAAACCGATGCGAGGCGGGCTCCGAGCACCCGCCTCGCGGCGTTCTACTTGGTGAGGGCGGACAGCTTCGGGTCGGTGGCGTACACCTTGGCAGCGTTGGACTTGGTGACGATAACCGGCGGAAGCAGATAAGCCGGAACATCCTTGACACCATTGTTGTACGACTTGGTGTCGTTGATCTTTGGGGTGCCACCGTGCTGCAGCGTTTTGATCATCTTCACAGTTTCCGCGACAAGCTTGCGGGTGTCCTTATTGATCGTGGAGTATTGCTCACCCGCCATGATCGACTTGACCGACTCGACTTCGGAATCTTGGCCGGTAACGATCGGAATCGGCTTACCCGCGGACTTGATCGAGGTGATGATCGCACGGGCAAGGGTGTCGTTCGGCGACAGTACGCCGTCGAGGGTCTTCGTACCAGAGTAAGTCGAGGTCAACAACGAGTCCATGCGCCGCTGCGCGCCTTCGGCTTTCCAGCCCTGGATCGCAGTCTGCTTGATGTCTGTCTGACCGGAACCGACGATGACCTTGCCCTTATCGATGAACGGCCGCAGGACATCCATCGCGCCATTGAAGAACATCTTGGAGTTGTTGTCGTCCGGTGAACCAGAGAACAGCTCGATCGTCCACGGCCCTTTCGGCTTCCTCGCCTTCATGCCGTCCAGCAGTGCTTGCCCCTGCAGCTGGCCGATCTTGAAGTTGTCAAAAGCGATGTAGTAGCTGACGTCTGGCGTGTTGGTGATCAACCGGTCGTAGGCGATGACAATGGCCCCGGACTGTGCGGCCTGCGTCACCTGGGTGGACAGCTGCGCGGCGTCGGCAGCTCCGATAACGATGACCTTCGCCCTTTTAGTGATCATGGCGGATATCTGCGCCTGCTGGTCGGCAACGGTGGAGGTGGCACTGGCGTACTGCACGTCGGGTTCGAAACCCGCTTCTCTCAGGTCATGGGTGAACAGGTCACCAGCGAGAACCCAGTTCTCGGATGTCTTGGACGGCAATGCGACACCGATCACCGAATCGGCCGCGAAACCGTTGGTCGTCGTACCACCGCTACCGTCGCGCTCGGTGGAGCAAGCAGCCGCGCCGAGCACTAGCATTGCTGCGGCACCGATCGCGAATGCCTTCATGCGATGTCTGTACATATTTCGTGACCTTTCTTGGCGCACAGCAGGCTTTGTCCACGGTGCTAGCGAGAGGAGAGTGAGTCAGCTTGCCGCCGAAACTTTTTCGGTCCCACTACGCGTTACGATCGGCGTGACCACCGATGGTGGCTCTTCTCGACGAAACGGGCGCATGATCGAGCCGATGATCGAAAACTGGCCCTCTTTCTTGTTGTAGACATCGACGGCGACGGCGAGCAGCAGCACCAAGCCTTTGATGACCTGCACCAGATCCGATCCGACACCCATGAGTTGCAGGCCGTTGTTGAGCAGCGCCATGACACTGCCACCGACGATCGAGCCGCTGATCGTCCCCAGTCCACCGGAAACCGCGGCGCCGCCGATGAACACGGCCGCGATCGCGTCGAGTTCCCAACCGAGTCCGTCCTGTGGGCCGGAGGCGGCGGAACGCGCCACGAAAATGATGCCCGCGAGCGCGGCAAGGACCGACATGTTCATCATGACGAAGAAGTTGACCCGCTGGAGTTTCACGCCAGACAGCTCAGCGGCTCGGCTGTTACCGCCTATCGCGTAGATGCGCCGACCACCAACGGTATTGCGGGTGTAGAACGAGTACGCGATCACCAGCGCCAGCAGGATGATGCCGGACACCGGGAAACTCGTGCCGATGCGGCCACCAGCGAAGCGCAGCGTGATGAAGATGATGACCCCCATCTGCACGGCGAGCCGGATACCGGTCACCCAGATCGGCGCAGGCTGCGCACCCATATCCCGCCTGATCTGCCTGGCACGCCACTCTCGCCACACCACCCCGGCACATCCGGCAAGGCCCAGTAGGAGAGTCAAGTTGTTGTAGCCGGTGTCGGGTCCTACCTCGGGTAGAAAACCGGCACCGACGATGCGGAAACCCGACGGAACCGGCACGGTGTCGGCATTGCCGATGTACTGGTTGCCACCACGGAACAGCATCATTCCCGCCAGCGTGACGATGAACGCGGGCACGCCGACGTAAGCGACCCAAAATCCTTGCCATGCACCGATAGCCGCGCCGACAAGCAGGCCGAACGCGATCGCCACCGGCCACGGCAGGTGGAAGTGCTGCATAGATTTGGCGACGACGATGCCGGTGAACGCGGCAACCGAACCGACCGACAAGTCGATGTGCCCGGCGACGATCACCATCAACATGCCAATCGCCAAGATGAGAATGTAGGAGTACTGGCTGACGACCGCGATGAGATTGCTGGAGGTCAACGTGAGGCCGTCGGTCAGAACCTGGAACAGCAGCACGATCGCCACCAATGTGAAGATCATGCCGAACTGGCGGGCGTTGGCGGTCACGCCTCCGAACAGGTTCTTTCTGAGAACGTGAAAGTGGCTCATAGCGTCTGCGTCTTCTTGGTAGAGGTCATCTGCTTCATGAGGAGTTCCGGCTCGGCTTCGCTGCGCGGCACATCACCAGTGATGGTCCCCTCGAACACGGTGTAGAGGCGGTCGCACAAACCGATGAGCTCGGGCAGCTCCGAGGAGATGACAATGACGCCCGTACCCTGCTCGGCGAGCCGCTGGATAATCCCGTAGATCTCGTATTTCGCCCCCACATCGATACCGCGCGTCGGCTCGTCGAGGATCAGCAGGTCCGGGCCGGTGAACATCCACTTCGCCAAGACGACTTTTTGCTGGTTGCCGCCCGATAGCTTCGCGACCCCCTGGTCGACCGTAGGCGCTTTGATGCGTAAGCTGTTGCGATACTCCTCGGCAACCCGGTGCTCCTCGACTGTGTCGACCACGCCATGCTTCGAGATCTTCGACAGCTTGGCGGATACGATCGAGGTCTTGATGTCGTCGAGGAGATCGAGCCCGATCGACTTGCGGTCCTCGCTTACGTAGGCCAAACCATGCTTGATCGCGTCGGAGACCGATCTGAGCTGAATCTGCTTGCCGTTCTTGTAGACACGTCCGCCGAGCCAGACCCCATAGGATCGGCCGAACAGACTCATCGCGAGTTCGGTTCGGCCTGCCCCCATCAGGCCAGCGAAGCCGACGATCTCGCCGCGCCGGACATGGAAGCTAGAGCCTTTGCACACCAGCCGATCGGGGGAAATCGGATGGCGCACTGTCCAGTCCCGTACCTCGAAGAAAACCTCGCCGATACTCGGCTCCCGGTTCGGGAACCGGCTGTTCAGTTCCCGGCCCACCATGCCGCGCACAATGCGGTCCTCGTTCATTCCCTTGACGCGCACATCGAAGGAATCGACCGTCCGCCCATCGCGCAGGATCGTGATCGAGTCGGCGATCGCCTCGATCTCGTTGAGCTTGTGCGAAATGATGATCGAGGTGATCCCCTGGCGCCGGAACTCGCGCAACAGATCCAGCAGATGCTGCGAGTCGTCCTCGTTGAGCGCCGCTGTCGGCTCATCGAGGATCAGCAGCCGCACATTCTTGGCGAATGCCTTGGCGATCTCGACGAGCTGCTGCTTCCCGACTCCGATGTCCTTGATGAGCGTGTCGGGATCTTCCTCTAACCGGACCTGCGCCAGCAATTCGATCACACGGCGCTGCGCGGCTCGCCAGTCGATCGCGCCGCGTTTGCGCGGCTCATTACCCAGAAACACGTTCTCGGTGATCGACATGCCCGGCACAAGTGCGAGTTCTTGGTGAATGATGACGATACCGGCCTGCTCACTAGCACGGATGTCGCCGAACCGGACCTCCCGGCCCTGGTAGACGATGTCACCACTGTAAGTGCCGTACGGATACACACCGCTGAGGATCTTCATCAGCGTCGACTTCCCGGCGCCGTTTTCTCCACAGATGGCATGGATCTCTCCAGCACGGACCACCAAGTCGACCCCGGACAGGGCGGTACCTCCGGGAAACTTCTTGGTGATCGAACGCATCTGCAAGATCGCAGTGTCACTCATGCTCACAGATCACTTCTCAGCACGTCACGACCAGCCGAATGCGGTCTTCGAGAGGCGCAGCTTGGTGGTGACATCGATGTCCTCCGAGGCCCTTGATCCACGCGCCCTACCCAGGATAGTGAGGGCGCTCACACCAACCGCCAGACTGTAAATCCATTTGCTTTATAAAGTCAACCCCTCGACTGAGAGATAAACGTAAAAATGCCCGGCAGTAGCCAGTTAGTAAATCTATTTGCTTTACTAACTCGCCAGCTTGCGGCAAGATGATCGACGAACAGCACAGGAAGGACTCCCGGTGCGGCAATCAGGCACGAATCTCCCCAAAGTGGGGCGATACAACCGGGCAGTGGTGCTCGATCGGATCCAGCTTGCTGACGGCATCAGCAGGCAAGAGATCGCTCAGCACACCGGCCTCACGGCGCAGACCGTCTCGGGGATCGTACGCAAACTGCTGGACGAGGGCATCGTGCGCAAGGACGAGACCAGCCGAGTCGTCAGTGGTGGACGACCGCGCACCCCGTTGCGGATCAATCCGGACGCCGGGCGCGCGGTCGGGCTGCATTTCGACCCTGCCGAGCTCACCTGCGCTGTGGTCGATCTGCTCGGGCGGTCGCTGGTTACCCGGCGGCAACCAGCACCGCCGGGTGCCGAGCCCGCGGAAACTGTCGCGGCGATGGCGGACCTGGTTCGCGACGTACTCACCGAGGCAGACGTGCCGAGAGATCGGGTACTCGGTCTCGGTCTGGCCTGTCCCGGCCCGATCGACCAGAATCAGGGCATTGTCGTCATACCGCCCCGGCTGGTGAACTGGACGCGAGTGCCGATCAAGCAAATGTTGAGTGCGGCGACAGGCCTACCGGTGACGATCGACAACGACGCCACGGCCGCCGCAATCGGTGAACGGTGGGCAGGCTCCGGGCGTGGTGTGGCGAATTTCGCGTATTTCTTCTTCGGCACCGGCGTCGGAGGCGGTCTCGTCCTCAACCACCAAGTTCACCGGGGCGGCTCGCTCAACGCCGCGGAGTTCGGGCACACATCCGTATTCGACGACGGTCCCCGGTGTTACTGCGGCAACCGCGGCTGCCTCGAAACTCTTGTCAGCCCAGAAGCGATCGTCGCCGAGACTTATCGGCGACTGCACGACCAGCCCCTCGATACGATTCTGTCGGAACCGTTCCGCCGTGAGCCCGCCACACTCAACCATGCCACCATCCGGCTCGCTGCCGCCGATGGCGATTCCCTCGCCACTGCCGTCATCGACCAGGCGGCACAGCGCGTCGCCACTGTCGCGGTCAACGTCGTGAACATCACCGATGTGGATTTGATTGTGCTCGGTGGTCACGGCATCCGCCACGTCGAGCAACGCTATGTCGACGCCGTCACCTCGGCAGTTTCCAGCAGACCGTTGGCCAGGCATATCCGAGTCGTCGAGGTCGCTCATTCACCATTAGGCCCGGATGCCGCTGTTATAGGTGGTGCCGCACTGGTCCTACACCACACTTTCTCACCGCAGCTGTCGGTACTTCTCCCCAACTGACCACACACGAAGGACATTCCATGAAGCAGGAAGTCGTGCTCGCGGTCGATATCGGCGGCACCAAGATCAGTGCGTGCCTTGTCGGACCAGACCGAAAGGTGCGCGAGCACAACGTGATCGCCACACCTAACACCGAGCCCGACATCAGCGAGGCGCTCCAGGGCCTACTCACATCAGTAGCAAGTGGTGCGCGGCCGAGCGCCATTGGAGTGGCCTCAGCCGGGCCTATTCATCCGCAATACGGCACCGTCAGTCCGATCAATATCCCGGCATGGCGTAACTTTCCGTTGGTCGACCTGGTCAGCGCCGCCCTGCCAGAAGTCCCGGTCACGCTGATCGGTGACGCCATCGCAGCCGCGGTGGGCGAGCACTGGGTCGGCGCCGGTCGCGGTGCGGCGGCCATGCTCGGAATCGTCGTATCCACCGGAATCGGCGGCGGTCTCATCCTCGACGGAGCGCCTTACCTCGGACCGAGCGGCAATGCGGGCCATCTCGGACACCTGGTCGTCGATCCGGCAGGCCCGTCCTGCTCATGTGGTGCGGCCGGCTGCGTCGAGGCCTACGCGAGTGGCCCTTCAATGGTTCGGTGGGCTCGCGAGCACGGCTGGATCGGACCGGACGCCCGCGCCCTCGCCGCCGATGCCGCCAACGGAGAAGCCATCGCTCTGAACGCATTCGAGCATGGCGCAACGGCACTGGCACATGTCATCACCACAGCGGCTACGTTCTGCGATCTCGACCGCGTTGTGATCGGTGGCGGTGTCTCCGCCGCAGGCCGAGTGCTGTTCGCTCCGCTGCAATGGCACTTAAGCCGCCTCGTCACACTTGATTTCACACAACGGATGACCGTCCATCCCGCTGCGCTCGGCGGACACGCCGGCCTACTCGGCGCCGCATACAGCGCACTCTCGACGCTCCGGGAACCACCCCGGTCCCGCGCTCGGTAACCCCAGTCACGGTTGGAAATCTAACTGGTACAGGATAGGCCGACCGGTTCGAACCCGGTCGGCCGATACCTTCTTATAGGATCGCCACCACACCAAGAGCCACGATCCACACCAGCAGACCGATGGACAGCGCCGACGACATCGAGCCGGTGAGGATGAAAACACCAACCGCCGATACCGCGAACAGTAACGCGAGGATCAGCCACCCCACCCGATCCCCTGGCCATAATTTCTTGTGTCGGAGACGGGAACCCTTGAGCCCTCGGTCCACAAGGAATGAAATACCCCGAATCAACCGGGGTAAACACGATTTCGTTGCCGAATCTGTGTAATTTCGTGATCTACGAACGCGCGGATTCCCTCCCAGCACATCACGAACCTGCTTCGCAAGGGCTTACGACTTCGGCCCAGTAGCTCTCCTGCTGTCACCGGTGACGCGGCGATTACCGCGGATAGTCGAACTCACCATCGTGCACACCCGCGGTGAAGGCGGCCCACTCACCCGGCGTGAAGATCAGCACTGGCCCCTCCGGAGCTCGCCCATGGCGCAAACCAACATGTCCGTCGGCAAGCAAAGCCACCTCGACGCCGTCGTTACCCACCCCTTCCGCAGACTTCCGCCAGGTAGCCCCGGCCAGTTCGACATTAGTATCGTCTCGAATGCTCACGACATGAACCCCTTCGCTTCCAGCTAGATCAGCTGCCTACGGATTACGCGAGCCGATACACCCACCGGGCGCGACTTCGCCCGATCGTACCGTCGCCCGCCATCTCCGTCCGGCATACGAACAAGCTATTGATCGCGCTGTGCGCAGTGCGATCCCGGCCGAGTTCGGCGGCTAACCCATGCGGGCGGGGCACACTCGTGCCGAACGCATCGACGGCAGTCCCGAGCTGATACGCGATGCTGCTCAGTGCCTGCTGTGGTCGGTGAGCGGGGTACGCGGACCGAACTTCGGTTTGCGCAGGTGGCCGCTGACCTCGAGGAGGCGGATCGCCCGATAGCGATGCGGGCGTAGTGGTTCCAGGTATTCGACCATCGCATCGTCATCGATGGGGCGACCGAGCAAAGTCCAGCCGACCGTAGCGGCGAGGTGGTAATCGCCGACCGACAATGCGTCCGCATCGCCGAAAGCCCGTTGCGCGATCTCCGCGGCAGTCCATACCCCGATGCCGCAGAGACTGCGCAGCATGCGCTCCGCATCGACGGGATCGGCCTGCGCCGCACGCTCCAGTGAACTGGCTATCCGGGCCGCACGCACAATAGTCCGCGCTCGCCGCGGCCCGACATCGGCCCGATGATAGGTCCAAGACGGAATCCGTCGCCAGGTATCGGCGGCCGGCGGCAACCGCATCCCTTCCGGGGCTGGGCCGGGCGCGATTTCCCCGAACTGCCGCACCAACTTTCGCCACGAGGCATGTGCGGAGCGGGTGTGCACTTTCTGTTCCAGTACAGCGGGCACCAGGGCCTCGAAGACCAAACCTGTGCGCAACATACGCAGGCCAGGGAAGCGTCGGTGCGCATCGACGAGCTTCGGATGATCCGGGACAAACCCCGAAAGGTCTTCGTCCAGGCACAGCATGCGCTCGAGGTTATCGAGGAATTCCGCCGCCCCCGGCCCCCAGGCGCGGGCCTGCACCGCGCACGGACCAGACTGGGCCAGGCAGTAGGTAACTGGTCCGGCAGGCAGCCGGGATACGTGCCAGTGCGCGCCATCACTGGTCACCCGATGACACGGATCGCCTGCGCCGCGACCGAGCGGGGCGACAGTGCCCGCCAGATCGATCGGCCGATCCGTCGTCACGGTCCGGACATATCCCGACTCGACCATCGCACTGCGCACCGCATCATTCTGCTCGTCCCCGCCGCGCGGTACCGCGTCGCGCTCCCTGAACTATCCGGGATTATCATCTGGCGTGCGAGGAAACGCTCGTTACCGCGATTCCGCATGAGCCGGACCCTCGCATTCAACACAACGCAGAATGCGGCGATACCGATTGCGATCGGCGAACAGTCAGCGCCGCCATAACGGAGGTTCTTGATGATCACCACCATGCTCAACTGGTTGCTCGATGCCTGGGGCAATCTCTTTGCCGGAAGCTCGGGCTACCATATTCCGCCGGGTACCCTACCCTTCGGTAGCTGAACCGCACGGCAAGGAAGTACACGACCGTGACACGCAGGTCACCGCACCGAGCCGAATTCGCATACCTAGCGTGTTTTCAGCTCTCCCGCCGGGGGAACGCCGTGCCCTTCGGCTCCCGGCGGGGGCGCCTACCGACGTCGGCAGTCGTAAGGGGAAACTGACTGTCCCAAGAGAAATTGCGCGAGATGCAGGCCACGCCACCCGGTCAGGGCAGCGGCCTGGGTGCGGCAGGAGAAGCCGTCGGCAAGGAGGATCGAGTCTGCACCCGCCGCACGCAGCGCGGACAGCATGCCGTTCTCGGCCACAGCGACCGAAATATCGTAATGATCGGTCCGCATGCCGAAATTTCCCGCCATACCACAGCATCCAGTGATTTCGGTTATATCTACCTGCATATCGGCCAATAGCTGACGATCTGTATCGAACCCGAGCACCGCGTGCTGGTGACAATGCGGCTGAACCACTACCGAATGTCCGGTCCGCACCGGCGGACGCCACGTCGGCTGTTCGGCAAGAAACTCGGCGAACGTGCGTATCGCGGCAGCGATCGGCGCCGACCTCGGGTCATCCGGGAGCAGTTCCGGCAAGTCCGCGCGCAGGACCGCGGTACAGGACGGTTCCAGGCCCACGACCATGCCACCTGCGCCGACGTGCTCCGCCAGCGCGGCCACCGTGGCGCGCAACCGCGCGCGAGCGCCGTCGAGCTGGCCGGTGCTGATCCAGGTGAGCCCACAGCAAACGCGGCTGTCCGGAATTCGGACGCGGTAACCCATGGTGGTCAGCAGCCGCGCCGCGGCCAGCGCAATCTCTGGGTCGAAGGCATCGGTGAAGGTGTCGACCCACAGCATCACCTCACCGCTGCCCCGCACGGTGTTCCGTTCCTCCGGGGCGTAGGACGATTCGGCGAGCGCGGCGCCGAAGTCCAGATCACGCCAGATCCGGCGGAAGCTGCGCTCGGCCAGACGGGGCAGATCACGGCGTGGGTCTATACCGGCTGCCCGCGACCCGATACGACGCAACACAGCGCGATCGGCCAGTGCATTGACCACGCGCGGCATCCGGGTCGCGACGGCCAGCCAGCGAGGCAGCCAACCCAAGGAATAGTGATCGATCGGACGAAGCCTACGACGGTAGCGGCGGTACAACATCTCCGATTTGTAGGCAGCCATATCCACACCCGTTGGACAGTCCGCGCGGCACGCTCGACACGACAAACAGAGATCGAGCGATTCGGCGACGGCCTCCGACGACCACGGTAGAGCACCGCGCACCACTTCCTGCAGGACTCTGGCGCGCCCGCGCGTGCTGTCCTTCTCGTCTCTGGTCGCCAGGTAGGACGGGCACATAAAACCGCCATCAGCACGGCATTTACCCACGCCCACACAGCGATGGACCGCCGCGCTCACATCACCGTCGTTCGGGAACACATACCCGTTCGACGATCGGACAGGTGGGAGTCCGACCAGTCGCAGATCAGCATCGAGCGGACGCGGCGCGACGAGCACTCCTGGGTTCAGCATGCTGTCAGGATCGAACAACGCTTTGTATCCGGCGAATACCTCTAGCACCGCGGGGGAGTACATCACCGAGAGCAGCTCCGAACGAGCCCGGCCGTCACCGTGTTCACCGGAAAGCGAACCGCCGTAGCGGACCACCAGCTCGGCCGCGTCGAAGAGGAAAGCGCGGAAGCGTCGCGGTGCGTCGGCAATGGGGAGATCGAGACGGACATGGATACATCCGTCGCCGATATGTCCATAAAGTAACCCGTCCACGCCATGGTCACGGGTCAGCGCGGCGAAATCGCGAAGATAGGCGCCGAGCCGGTCCGGCGGAACAGCCGCGTCCTCCCATCCTGGCCAGGCCGGACGTCCTTCCGGTGTGCGACCCGCCAGCCCGGCGCCGTCAGCGCGGATCTGCCAGAGCGCGGCGGCGGCACCGGGGTCGGTGACGATCCTGGTGTCGAGCGGGTCCGCGGTGCGGCACAGCCGCTGTGCGACGGCGACTGCCTCGGCCTGCGTCTGCCCCGCGGTCTCCACGAACAACCAGGCGCCACCACGCGGCAGGTCCGGAACAGATCTGCCGTGCGCGCGCACCACGTCGATCAACCGCGCGTCGATGCCTTCGACCGCGATCGGCGCGCAGGCCGTCACCGCAGCGACATCGTCGGCCGCAGTGGCTATATCGGAATAGCCGAGCACTGCGAGCACCGTCGCCCCAGGCAAGGCGACCAGCTCGACCGTGGCTTCCAGCAGCAGGCCGCAGGTGCCTTCACTACCGACGAATGCCTTGGCCGCCGACGCACCACGCTCGGGTAGTAACTGTGCCAAGTTGTAACCGGATGCTTGGCGGTCGAAACGTCCGAGGTCTGTCCGGAGCACCGCGAGCCGCGCCCGGCTGAATTCGACGAGGCCGGGCACTGTGGACAGATCGGCGGCCAGGGTACGCTCGGCGCCTGCGCCGTCCACGATGCGCAGTTCGCGCACAGTATCGCAGGTGCGGCCCCAGGCGACGGCCCGTGGCCCGCACGCGTTGTTGCCGATCATCCCCCCGAGCGTGCAGCGGCTCTGGGTGGAAGGGTCGGGCCCGAAGCGCAGCCCGTGCGGGCGGGCGGCGCGCTGCAAGTGCGACAGCACCACCCCCGGCTGCACCGTGGCGACACCCGCTGCCGGATCGATCGCCACGATCCGGTTCATGTGCCTGCTGAAGTCGAGCACCAGTCCGGGACCGATCGCGTTGCCCGCCACCGAAGTTCCCGCGCCACGCGCGGTCACCGATAGACCGTGCTCGCGGGCGTATTCCAAGGTGGCCAACACGTCGGCATCGGTACGTGGGAAAACGACCCCGGCCGGACGCACACGATAGTTCGACGCGTCCGAGGAGTACTCCGCCCTACGTCGCTCGGAGGTATCGACTTCACCCACAATCGTGCTGCGCAATGCCGTCATCCGGTTCTCGGTCACCTCGCCAGCCTAGGCGCGCGGTCGCGCTATCGGCGTCAGTCGTTACTCCGGGAGTTCGCCGAACGACTGACGCCGATGCCATCACTCCGATCGGTGAATCCGTCACCTCTCCGCTACCTCGAGCTCCAGCAACTTTGATCTCAACCAATGTTGAGGTTTTAGTGTCGGTGGCCAGGTGTTCGATAGCGGAATGAGAAGGAGGATGACGTGAGTATCGAATCCGTGGCGTGGAGCCAACTGTATCGGCGCGCGAACGCACCGCAGGAGCTGCGGCCGTTCCGCCGCGCCATCATCGAGCGCATCCTCGGATTCGCGGCACCCCACCGCCGTCGGATCGGCGCGTTCCTGCTGTTCAGTGTGGTGTCGGCATTGCTCGCGGTGGCCACGCCAGTACTGGCGGGACGGGTGGTCAACAACATCATCGAGGGTGCGCCTGCCCGGGTCGTGATCATCCTCGCGCTGGTGATCGGCGTACTCGCGGTGTGCGACGCCGGTCTCGGGCTGGCGACTCGCTGGATGTCGGCAAGAATCGGTGAAGGGTTGATCCTCGATCTGCGTACCGCTGTGTTCGACCATGTGCAGAAGATGCCGATCGCGTTCTTCACCCGGACCAAGACTGGTGCGTTGGTCAGCCGCTTGAACAACGATGTGATCGGTGCCCAGCGCGCGTTCAGCGACACCTTGTCCGGGGTGGTGGCCAACCTGGTGACCCTCGTGCTCACGCTCACTGTGATGGTCGGTATTTCTTGGGAGATCACTTTGCTCGCGCTGGTGCTGCTTCCAGTGTTCGTGGTCCCGGCACGCCGGATGGGCGACCGCCTCGCAAGCATGCAGAGAGAAGCTGCCCGGTTGAACGCGGCGATGAGCACGCAGATGACGGAGCGATTCTCCGCGCCTGGCGCGACACTGGTCAAGTTGTTCGGCCGGCCAGAGCGTGAGTCCGGCGAGTTCGCGGTGCGGGCGCGCCGGGTCGGGGATATCGGCGTGCGCACTGCGATGCTGCAGACAGTATTCATCACTTCGCTCACGCTGGTCTCAGCGCTGGCTATCGCATTGGTATACGGGCTAGGCGGCTGGTACGCGATACGCGGGCAGCTGGACGCGGGCGCGGTCGTATCCCTGTCGCTGCTGCTGACCAGGCTCTACACTCCGCTGACCGCGCTGGCGAACGCCCGGATGGAGATCATGGCCGCGCTGGTGAGCTTCGAGCGAGTTTTCGAAGTGCTCGACTTGAAACCATTGATCGAGGACGCACCCAATGCAGGCCCGGTCCCGGCCGGTCCAGTTTCGGTGGAGTTGGACCAGGTCAGCTTCAGCTACCCGACAGCAGACAAGGTGTCGCTGGCTTCGCTGGAAGATGTGGCGACCTTGGATTCCCGCGGCGGAGTGGAGGTACTGCACGCCGTGTCGCTACGGGCCGAGCCCGGTGAGATGATCGCGCTGGTCGGATCCTCTGGCTCGGGGAAATCGACTATCGCCCAACTGATTTCCCGTCTCTATGATGTCGACCGCGGTGCGGTGCGGTTGAACGGTGTCGACGTGCGCGAGCTGACCAATGGGTCGATCCGGGAGGCGGTCGGACTCGTCACCCAGGATGGGCACTTGTTCCATGACACTCTCCGAGCCAACCTGCTGCTCGCCCGGCCGAAGGCTACCGAGGACGAACTCTGGGACGCGTTGGAGCGAGCCCGGCTGCACAAGCTGGTTGCCGCGCTGCCGGACGGACTGGAGACGATGGTCGGGGAGCGTGGCTATCGGCTGTCCGGCGGTGAGCGCCAACGGCTGACCATCG
>NZ_JBWSOR010000029.1:0-57657 GCF_056629435.1 Nocardia sp. TBRC8007
AAGGATCTCGATCGCGGCCAGCGGCAGCACCGGATCCGCGGTGACCTGCGCCAAACATGCTGTGATCGCACCGACGAAACACCGCAGATCATCCATGCAATACAACTGGCTGTCGGCTTCGGCCAGGATCTGCAGATCACTTCCCGAATCCAGGTCGTACGTGATCGCGACAGTCATATCCGCTGCCGGTAACAGCAGAGGACGAAAATCCGCCCACCCACCCGGAAACGACAACACCGGCAGAAACGGCATGATGTTCACAGCCAGACCTGTCACCGCCGGATCCCCACCCACCTGCCCGATATCCCGCCGGATATCAGAAGCATCGTATTTGGCATGCCGTAACACCGACCCGATCTCCTCCCCCACCCGAGAAGCGAAATCATCGAACGCCGACCACGGATCCAATGAAATCCGCAACAGCAAGTTGTTCACCAGCAAACACGGCGTCCACCGCGCCGTGCCCATCCGATTCGCGACCGGAAACTGCACATAGAAATCGCGATTCGATGAAAACGCCCCCGCCGTCACACCGACCGCCGCGGTAAACAGAGCCGGTAACCGCACACCCGTCCTCTCGGCGACTGCCGCCAGACATCGCAACTCACCGACACTCAAAACGGTGCCGTGATGGATCACCCTGTTGCCCCCACCCTGCCCCCGCCCTGGCAGCCGCAACGGCTCTACCGCCGCATCCACATACCCACCCCAGAAATCCCGATCGCGGGCGAACCGCTCCGACTCCCGGTAACGCAACGAACTCTCGTACACGGCCTCGACATCGAGATATCCCGGAGCCGCAGCCTGCTCACCTGACACCGCAGCCGCATACAACTGCAACACCCGATTCCCGAGAATCCCGATACTGGCACCGTCGAAGAGAACATGATGCGCCACAAAATGCAGAAACGCCCGCCGCGCCGACAATCGGATCACATGGACACCGAACAACCGATCCCGCTCTAGATCGAACTGCGTCCGCGACAACTCGTCCATCAGAACATGGGCACGCTCGACCCCGTCAGCCACCCCTTCCAGATCCACCACTACCGGAACCCACTCACCGAACTCTCCCGCCACCAGACGCGGACCATCGGCACCGGCGACCACATTGACTGAGGCTGCCGGTGCCTCCGCCAGCGCCTGACGCGCAGCTTCGCCCAGCAGTCCGAGATCGATCACACTCTCGCAGCGAATATCGAGATAACCCGCCATGTTGAACGGCAGATCGGGATCCAATTGCTGTGACAACCACACCCCGAGCTGATTCGCCGTCAACGGGCAGGAGAAAGAATAAACCTGATCTGCCACAATGAAATACCTCGGTGAGAAGAATTCATCAATAATCCGGATCGACGTGCTGATTCAATTCATAACCACTGAACATTCATAACGACTGAACAGGACCGAGGGGAAATATGAAATCCATAAATTTCCCGCTCGCCGATATCACCATGACACCCGATGCCGCGCAACGCTCGAATGTGAAACCAGTAGAGTTGCATACGGAAATATTCCACTGCCATTTATCTAGAACAATCGAAGCTCTGGCAGCAACAACCTGAAGCGACATGGTAATTCAGCACATTGTTCACGAACCGTAGGCCATAGACCGAATTCCACGCTATTTACTTTTGCGACTCCAGGATATTACGAATGCTTTATTTTTCAAGGTACCATCCAAAGACCGACATTTCCTGATAGAACCCTGATAAAAGCAGAAACTGAGATGATCTCAGCGAGTTGTCGTGTCGCTGGCAGGGCAGGGTGCCGTCAAAGTCAGTTGCAGCAGCACATCTGGATCTGCCAACGCTCACCGACGGCGGCTACGACGGTTCCGGCATCGGCGTGCACACCCCGATCAAGCAACCCACCGACGGCCGAGCCCTCGACCCGGACAACTGTACCTGCAACGCGCTGCTGCGCGGGCTGCGCTGCCTGGGCGAACGCGGATTCGCGATCCGCACCGGCCGCCGGCGCGCCCTGCGCCACTTCACCACCAGCCCCGAGAAGATCGGCGACATCGTCAAGGCCGCACTCGTCCTCACCCATTTCGAATACAAACGGGTCGCACGAAACTTGCTGAGATCACTTCACTGTCCGCCACGCCGGCCAGCAGCATCACCGATCACAAATTCCGGCTGGAGTACCAACCCCACCAGACAACCCCGCTACCCTGGAAGCGAGACCCGCCATCGGGAAATTCTGTGACGGTAGGTCGTAGGAATTATACGACGGTCTGCACTTAGCGAGAAAGGTCCTGCCGAGATGGGATTGAGAGCACTTGCCGTGGCGCCACCAGGGCTTCCATATGGTGCTCTCGGCGAGCGAACGCTCAAAAGTAAGGATCCAGCCAGCCTGTATAATGCTTGTCGAATTGCGGGAAAACTGGCCGCCGAAGGAGTCGGCGCCTGGGGGTATTCCAACTGGAATGTTTCGCGAGTCGACCGGCGCGACTATATGTTCCTGATGAATAGCATGTCGGAGGATCGCTCCAGATACGAGAAACTATTACAGGAGGTCCGACCGAATCTCCTGCTAATGGGTGCAATGACAATGTGCCTGCCGGGGGCAATCGAGTGCGCGAGGATCACGCGGGAGATTCTTGGCCGAAACGTCTGCATCGTACTCGGCGGCCGGCATGCCAGCGAGACTATACGGAGGGTGCCTCGGACGGATCGCTGCTACCATCACACCTCGTCGCCGGTAGCGTTGATGGAGAACAGACATGTCGACCCACTCTTCGATATCGTGGTATCAGGAGAGGGTGAGTACATCATCCCTTGGCTGGGTGAACAAATAGACAAGCTCGAGCGGAACGGCCAGGCCTCGACCAGTGTGGTGGACCTACTACCTGAAGCCTCGACTGTAGAAGGCCGGTGGGTGATGTCCGCAATAGTGGACGGAAATACCCGCGACTGGATCGGCACTACGCCTATCTCTGATCGTGACGGACTGCCTTCTCCCGTCTCCATATTCGGTGCCGGCGGCGCATTCGACGTCTTTCCGGGGACTGTGACAGGACATCTATTCAGCGATAGCGGAAATGGATGTGTCTTCGATTGCGACTTTTGTAGCGAAGGCCGAACAATTACCGGAGGGCTGAAATCGGCCGCAACCTCCGCGCAACGGCTTTTCCGGCAAATGAGTGACATGGTTGCCGTTGCTGAAGAAGACCACGGAATAAGCGCATCCGGATTCGTTGAGGATTCCACACTGCTCGGCGGAAACAAGACGCAGCTCAGAAAGCTGGCAAAGCTGCTCTCCGATGCCGATTTCGATCTCGATTTCGGATGCCAATTCACGATCGATCAAATCCTGAGAACAGGAGACGATATACGGCATCTCGCGCAGGTCGGCCTTTCGTACGTATTCATCGGAATCGAGACCTTTGATCCATCAGTCATCGGGGGTATGAGTAAAGACCAGCCGAGTAGCGAACTCGGCTGGCTAGAGCGCTGCGAACAAGCCATCAAGATGCTGAACAGTGCCGGAATCAGGGTCGGTGCAGCAATCCTGTTCGGGCTCGGAGAGCGCCTCAGCCATCGGGTTTCTCTTCTCGAACAATTGAAAGTATGGCGAGCGCAGTACGGCTCCCCGCAACCGGTAAGCCTCAACTGGGCAACGCAACATCCTCTTTCCAACCATGCATGTAAATATCTATTCCACGAGTGGGGTGTGCCGACAGCGGAGTGGTGTGATGCGTTCCGGAACTTCGGCGAAGCAACCGTCCGCTATCCCGTCCACGGCGTCGAGCCACCGAATCTAGCCGAGATCAACAACCTGAACAGCATGATCGAGAATCTTCTATGACGCATTACGGAGCTCCCACCAATCGCCTGCATGCCCTTACTGAACAGATCTCCGAGCGTGCGGTCAGAGTATGCCGACAGCGTTATACCGGTGAGTGGACCGACAAGGGCACACCTCGATCCATACGCGAAGTACACCGACTGTTCGGACGATCGCCGAGCAGATACCGGCCGTCGAGCGAAGCACTCATACGAAGGATTCTGAAAGACGGCGAAATTCCGCGACTCAACCCAATCGTCGACATTGCGAACGCCTTCTCTGCGATATATAGCCTTCCCATCGGAGTATATGCCGCGAGAGAAATTCAGGGGGATAGTGAACTGCGCGCGGGAAGAGAAGGGGAAGTTCTGCAATCCCTTCGCCGCGCGGACCTCGATATTTCAGGATTTCCAGTGCTTGCCGATCGCGAAGAAATTTTCGGATCCACATACAGCGACTCTGCGAGAACTGCATATGAAGGAATCGGAGCAGGGGCTGCGCTGATCGCTGTCTATGGATTCACGCAGAAGGACGCCACCAAAAATTGCGTCAGCGATATCGCTGACGCCGGATTCGATACACAAGCATTCGATTTGACGGCCCGTGTGCATACCGTGGCAGCCGAGACAAAAGCACAAGTCAGCAAAAGGGAGAAAATTGAATCCCTATGAAAGCGGCGATGGCGACAAGCTGGTCGACGATTCTCTTTACCCTCCTCTGATCGTCGAATACAGAGCCAAAGAGAAGTCCGCCTTGGCCGACCTGGTCGAAAAACACTCTTGGCGCTCTTTGATCGAAGTCGGATGCATGGAAGGCCTCCACGCGGAGTGGGCGGTAGGAGCGGGACTGGACTATGTCGGGGTCGATGTGGTCGAACGTTATGTGCAAGCCGCAAAAGAACAATGGAGTGGGCGCGAGACCGATTACGTCCGGGTACCGAGGTTCTTTCATCTCGATGCGACGAATATCCATACGCTCGAGATCGACACCGAGCCAGCAGTCGGATACTACCCTTTCAACAGCCTGGGGAACATGAGTGAGCCGGTGTCCGCCATCCACGCCATTGCCCGGCTCGGGGCAGATGCAATCGTCACGACATACGCGACCCGTTCTCGCGCCACGGCGGTCAGAATAGATTACTATGCCGCTGCGGGTTTCGATCGACTACAGCGATGCGACACCGCTGAAGGGGTTCGAATCATCGGTAGTGGTGGACTGTCGACGATCGCCTATGACAAGACGTACCTGACTGCAATAGCCAGCGAGGTGTATGAAGATATCGAGGTCATCGACTTTTCGACCGTTGGAGTGCTCTTCCTCATGCGCGGAAGTCGACAACGTGCGCACAAATAAAGGACGCGATAAGAAGTCGAGAGGGCTCTTCCGAGTTAGCCGGGCTCGAGTGGCCTGGCCCTGGATGGCGTCGGCCGTGATCGGCGGGTGCAGGCCCACCATACCCGGTGGCGTTGGTTGTCGGGGTTACGGAATCCGAAAGCGATGCGGCCGATGTGTTCGATGATGCGGTTGCAGCCCTCGCTGTGAGCGTTCGACAGCCCGGTGGTGATGGCGGCGATCATCGGTTCCTGTCATTGTTCGATGGTCTGGGCGAGGTCGTGGATCTCGGGAACTGTGGTGTCGGCGCAGAAGGTATGGAAGTGGTGCGGCATGGTGCGGATCTCGTAGCCGAGACCGCCACGGCAGGCCCAGATGATCTTGTTGTCGCCCTTACCCTCTCCGGTGACGCTGTCGCCGTGATGACGCACCGAGCCGTCCTGCGACATCAGCCGCTCATGGTAGACGACATCGGTCAGCTGATCGCCCCGAAACAGCAGTGCGGCGGCATTCAAGTCGATATCGCCTCCCTATCTACCGCAAGCCTGCCAGGAGAAAAAGCTGTACCGCACGAAAGCGCTCGCGGGCCGGATACGGGAAGCTCAGCGGCATATGCGCGGAACTGTCACTGCGGCAAGCCGACTCACTATGGTCCACAGCGGATTTCTTATCGGCCGGATTGCCGCGATCTCGATTACAGTATGACGCGTTACGACATCCGACCTGGAACGAGTTCGACTATGAATCCGGTAAGTACGCTGGGCCGCAAAGTCTGGCATCGACTGTACGGGGTCAAGCGTTGGATGTACCGTGGCGGTCGACCCGGTATTGTCGCGCGCGTGCTCAACTGGCTCTCCGGTCTGCAGTACTCGGCCGGGGTACTGTCTCCGCACTATGCGGTGACCCTGGAAATAGCGGGCAGGCATACCGGTCGTCCGGTGACGCTGCCCATCGTGTGTCCGGCGTGATCGTGACCAAGCCGAACCCGCCCTGGCCGATCAACGCACCCGCCACCAGAAACAACAACGCCGTGGACAACACCGTTCGCGCGGCCACGCCGGACAGCGACACGCTGACCAGTAGTACCACTCCAAAAGCAAGAACCAGCACCATCGCATCCACCGTTCGCAGTCGAGCCCGATCCGCTGCTTCACATCCATGCCACCGGCCAAGTCCTCCCGGTGCTCCAGAGGCATTGAACCGAAACTGTTGAGGTTTCCTCCAGCCTCATATCACGAACACGTAATGCCCGGACAACGAAGAAGGCAAAAGGCTCATTGTGCAGGAAATTTTCAACTCGCTACCTGTGAGTTTCGAATAAAACCGCAGGTAGGGCCTTCGCTAGCACCAGAA
Organism: Nocardia sp. TBRC8007; assembly: GCF_056629435.1. Lineage (NCBI taxonomy): Bacteria > Bacillati > Actinomycetota > Actinomycetes > Mycobacteriales > Nocardiaceae > Nocardia > Nocardia sp. TBRC8007. Next base: position 6,478 of record NZ_JBWSOR010000029.1, read on the forward strand.
TGCCGTATAGACTGGCTGCGGCGTACACCGAGTTCTACCGTGGCCCGCCGACTCCATCGTCACAGCATGATGAGCGCATCCCTCAGTCGGCCGGGCCCGGTCCATATGGCACGAGGGAGAGCGCTGTTGAGCAACACCACGACACGCAGCGTGCCGAAACACTCGAGGACTCGAGCGTAATGAACGGTCGGTCCGGGCGGCAACAGCACGGCACGACCGCACAGAGGGCCGCTTATGCCGAAGCAGGCAGGACATGACCCGCCGCGCCAAGGGACCGGTCGCACGCCGCCTCGGCCCGCTCGGTCGCCCGGCCCGACTCACGGTCGCCGGATTCGCCGCAGTGGACCTGCTCGGCACGCTGCTGCTGACGCTGCCCTTCGCCGCAGAGTCCGGTACGTGGACCGACGTGGTCACCGCTCTGTTCACCGCCACCTCGGCCCTCTGTGTGACCGGGCTCGTCCTGGTCGACACCTCGGCATATTGGTCTCCTTTCGGGGAAGTGGTAGTGCTCGGACTGATCCAGGTCGGCGGACTCGGCATCATGACCGCGGCCTCGCTACTCGGCTTGCTGGTCGCCCGGCGGATGGGCTTGCGCATGCAGCTCATCGCCCAGGCCGAAACGAGAACGCTCCGACTCGGCGAAACCCGCCGGGTCGTGGTGGGTGTCGTTACGATGAGCCTGATCATCGAGGCGACGACCGCGATGGTGCTCATCGCGAACCGCCTCGCCACGGCGGGCGAGTCATTCGGTTCGGCCGTACGCTTCGGTGTCTTCTACGCGATTTCGGCATACAACAACGCCGGGTTCGCTCTGCATGACGACAGTCTCATGCGCTATGCCACCGACGCGTGGACCATTGTGCCGATTATGGTGGCGTTCATCCTGGGTGGCCTCGGTTTCCCGGTCGTGTACGAGGTGGTGCGCGCCATCCGTACCCGGTGGCGCGGCACCCGAATGTCCGGCTGGTCGCTACACACCAAAGTCACCGTGTTCACCTACGCCGGCCTGTCCTTGGCCGGATTCGCCTTGGTGACCACGTTGGAATGGAACAATCCCAGCACGCTCGGCCCACTGTCCCTACCCGGCAAACTGCTCACCGGCGTCTTCCACGGCATCACCCCACGCACCGCAGGCTTCAGCTCCATCGATATAGGCACCACGCATCCGACCACGATGCTCGTCAACGACGTACTGATGTTCATCGGCGGCGGCAGCGCGAGCACCGCAGGCGGCATCAAGGTCACGACCTTCGCGCTGCTGGCATTCGTAATCTATGCCGAGATCCGCGGGCAACCGACGGTTCACGTGATGGGGCGGCGACTGGCTGCCGCGACACAACGTCAGGCCATCACAGTAGCGCTGCTCGCGGTCGCGGTGGTGGTGGCCGCAACCATGCTGCTGCTGCGGCTGACCAGACTTCCGCTCGACGCGGTGCTCTTCGAAGTTGTCTCCGCTTTCGGCACTGTCGGCCTGACCACCGGCATCACCGCAGACCTTCCGACCAGCGGGCATCTGCTGCTGATCGCGATGATGTTCATCGGCCGCGTCGGACCGACCACTCTGGCATCCGCACTCGCTCTGCGTGAGTACGAACGGTACTACGAACTACCGGAGGAGCGACCCATCGTTGGCTAAGACACCGTCCAGAGCATCGCTCGGCAAACCTTCCAACAAACCTCCGAAACACCCGGCAACTCGGGTGGTGGTCATCGGCCTCGGCCGCTTCGGCAGCTCGCTGGCCCGCGAACTGGTCACACACGGCTCCGAAGTGCTCGCGATCGACTCCATACCACGTCTGGTACAGCACTATTCGCACGAGTTCACCCACGTCGCGGTCGCCGACACCACTGATCAAGATGCGCTGGAACAACTCGGGGTTCCCGACTTCTCACACGTGGTCGTCGGGATCGGCGGTGATCTAGAGGCCAGTATCCTCACCACCTCACTGCTGGTCGACTTCGAGATCCCCCATATCTGGGCCAAAGCCACCAGCCGCCAGCACGCCCGCATTCTGGAACGTATCGGCGCCCACCACGTGGTACTGCCGGAGCATGATATGGGCGAACGAATAGCCCATCTGGTAACCGGACGCATGCTCGACTACATCGAGTTCGACGAGGACTATGCGATGGTGCGCACCACCGCGCCGCGCGCAGCCATCGGCATGACACTCACCGAAAGCGGGCTACGCCAGCATTTCAATGTCACTGTTGTCGCTGTCAAACGTCATGACGGCGAATTCACCTATGCCACACCGGATACCATGGTCGTCGATGGCGACCAGTTGATCGTCGCCGGAAGCATCGCCTGCGTCGAATCTTTCGCCGAACTCGCCTGAATCCGCATTGCCCGCTGGGCGGGCAAGAGCAGGAACCATCACTGTCAGCCCAGATACCGACCGAGATAGGGCACTGCTTCGACCGGGTGCTGTGCGTCGATGCCTTCGTTGATGGTGCGGAAATCCCAGCCACCGCCCATGCGGACCACGGCACCCATCACCAACCCGGTAGCAGGTACGCCACTGAGCTCGTAGCGGGTGATCTCGCTACCTGAGGAGCCATCGATCAAGCGGCAGAAGGCATTCCGGATATCGGCGAAGGTATGACCGCTGTAGCAGGTCACCAGGAACAAGACAGTCGAGACCTCAGGCAGGACCCGGGTCAGATCGACAGTGATGATCTCGTTGTCGCCCTTGCCTTCTCCGGTGGTACTGTCACCGTGATGACGCACTGAGCCGTCCTGCGATATCAGCTGCGCGTGGTAGATGACATCGGTCAGCTGATCTCCCCGAAACAACAGTGCGGCGGCGTTCAAGTCGATATCGCCTTCGCTGAACCACTGGCGTGTGGGATCCCAACCCAATGCCATATTGAGATAACCGGTGTCATCACGCAACTCGATGGACAACCTACATTCCCTTCCGCAGAGGCGAAGACAGTACTACTACCACCAACAGCGCCTGACCGACTTCGATACCTACTGCAAGCCTGCCAGGAATCGAAGCCATACCGTGCGAGAGGGTGACAACGTTGCGGTCGGCGCAGTACGCCGAGTGCGCTCCGGCGATCCGACTCGGCCATCCCGCATGTGGCGTCAGGTCGGCATCGGGCCGTAGTAGAGATGGACGACACCATTGTCGTAGGCAGCGTACTCTCGGAGCACGAGCGTGACCGTATCGACGTCGTGGCTCCACAGCCGTTCGCCTTTGCCGAGCACGATCGGATATACGAACAGGTGCGATTCGTCGATCAGTCCAGCCTCGAGCCAGGGATCGCACCAGTGTGCCACTGCCACTGCTATAGATCGTGCCATCGATCTCGTCTTTGAGTTTGCGGATGACGTCCGGGTCGTAGGCGCCGATACGAGTGCTGTTGGCCCATTCCACCTGCGGTTGCCTGACACCGACAACGTATTTCATCGTATCGTTGAAAGAACGGCGCCCCTGGATCGCCCTCGACAGTGCGAGCCGAGCAAGTTAGGAGCGAATATCTCGAACGTTGTGCGGCCGGGCAGGATAGCCTTTGACGCGGAAGTGATCGCACCGATAGTCTCGCCCATCCTCGGATCGAACCCGAAGTCCACGGTCCACGAAGGAGCTTCGTAATACCGACCGGGTCCCGATCGCAGTTCAAACCTGACCGGTCGGCCTACGGCGAGATGTCCTCGTCCAGATGGCTCCAGAGTCGTACGATACGGTGTAGTCAGCAGTAGCATGCGTGAGTATGGACGGTTTCTTGCTGTTCGTGGTGGCGGTCGTTCCGGTGATACTTGTTCCGGCCGGGTTCGCATGTGCGGTAACGCGTGCGCGCCGTCGCGGCATCGGGGGTTCGGTTGTCGGCCCGTTCCAGGAGATGTGGGATCCGGGTGCCGCGCGAACTCGGGTCGAGATCGAAGTGCGCGCCGAGCAGAGAACGCCTGCCCCGGTACCAGGCGACCCGCTGTCTTCTGCCGTTGCGGACGTACGGTCTGATCGCTGACCTGGTCCGGCCGCGACACTGCTGGATATGCGAACCGGCTCGACGAATCAATCGCCGAGCCGGTGGTCACGTGTCTCGCCGGATCACCCGATGACGGAATTCATAATCGTGCCCGCGCTGGTCGCCACCGCACCGCCTGCCATCGCGCTGGCGATCATCTTGGGCGACTGGAGACCACCACCGGTCCATTTCTCCCACGCGAACCTGCCACCGCCATAGGTGATCGCGGTGATACCGGATAGCTGGACCAACCAGGTGAAGTATCGCCCCATCTGCAACAGCTTGTCGGCCAGCGGCGGCGCTTCCGCGGTCGGATCGTCGAATTGCGCGACAACGGTCTCATGTATCGAGGCCAGGATCATACTCACGTTCGTGCTCCTTTTCGCATGCTGAGGTGCTAGTGGAGACAGAATTCGAGAGAAAGGACTGCGTTGCCGGGGCGGCCGGCGCGCTAGGGACGCTACGCACCGACCGCGGACGCCGCTCCAGCGTCCGCAATAGTGGTCTCAACCTGTTTTCCGGGTGATTGCCGCAAGACGCGCGACGGTATCAATTAGACCGTATCCGAATGCGACATTCCCCTCCGACACGCCGCTGCGCGCATAGCTCGGCGTACAGCCACCGGTTCGCGGTCACCGTATCGGTGATCCGTTGTTTCTTCCGTGTAGGTCAGTGCGCTGAGCAGACCGTCAGTCGGCGACTTTCACAACGACTTTGCCGAAGTTACGGCCTTCGAGCATACCGATGAAAGCTTCGGAGGCGGCGGCCAAGCCGGGCACGACATCTTCGAGGTAGCGGACCCGCCCTTCGGCGACCCATTCACCCATATCGCGTAGGAAGTCGGGGTACAGCTCGCGGACGAACTCGGATTGGATGAATCCGCGCACGGTGAGGCTTTTGGTCAGGATGCGACGGTAGTAATCGGGCAGCCTGTCCGGCCCCGGCGCGGTACCGACCGTGTTGTAGTTCGCGACCAAACCGCAGACCGGCACCCGGGCATAGGTGTTCAGCAGCGGGTAGACCGCGTCCGCCACGGCACCGCCGACGTTTTCGAAGTAGACGTCGATACCGCCGGGAACCGCCGCCGCCAACTGCTCGGCGAAATCCGGCGCGCGATGATCGATCGCGGCGTCGAAGCCCAGTTCGTTCAGATAGGCGACTTTACGCGGCCCGCCCGCGATGCCGACAACACGCGCGCCGTCGATCTTGGCGATCTGCCCGACAGCCGAGCCCACCGGCCCGGTCGCGGCGGCGACCACTACTGTCTCACCCGGCTGAGGCTTGCCGATTTCGCGTAGCCCCGCGTACGCCGTGAACCCCGGCATGCCGAGCACTCCGAGTGCTGTCGAGACCGGGATCTTCTCCGGGTCCAGTTTACGGACGCTGCGGGCCTGCACGACGTCATGCGTCTGCCACCCCGAATAGGCCAGCACCACATCACCCTCCGCCAGCGCCGGATCCCGGGATTCGAGTACTTCGGACACCGTGCCGCCGACCATCACCGCACCGATCTCCACCGGGGCGGCATAAGACTCGGCGGAACTCATCCGGCCGCGCATGTATGGATCCAGGGAAAGGTACAGCGTACGCAGCAGCACTTCTCCCTCGGCGGGAGCAGGAATCTCCGCGGTCTCGGTCCGGAAATTCTCCGGGATAGGCGCGCCTTCCGGCCGGGAAGCAAGCACGATTCGCGTCGACTCGACCATGGCGTCCACCCTAGCCGGACAGCGCGGCCGCCAGGTGTTCGCGCTCGATGTACGTTTGCTCAATGTGTGTCTCCAGTGCATGTGTGTCTCCAGTGCGCACTGGGATGATGTTCTCGGCCTCGAGAATGCGGCACCAGGAACTCCGATGCGTTCCGTGGTCAACCGGAGCACAACAGACCGAGACCGAGACCGAGCAGCACTACCGCGATCACCGAATCCAGGATCCGCCAGGCAAGCGGACGAGCGAACAACGGTCCGACCAGCCGAGCGCCGAAACCCAGAGCGGTGAACCAGAGCGCACTGGCCAGCATCGCCCCCGCACCGAGAAACCAACGGTCCGGGCTCGCATAGGTACTGGCGAACGAGCCGAGCAGGATCACGGTATCGAGGTAGACATGCGGGTTGAGCCAGGTCAATGCCAGACAAGTGGTCACCGTCGTACCGAGTGCCGCAGTGGTCCGGACCGATTCGGCGACCAGCGCGGCAGAGCGGAACGCGCGTCGTACAGCTAGGACCGCATAGCCGAGCAGGAACGCTGCTCCAGCATAACGCGCTACGACCAGCACCACCGGAACCGACTCGACGACAACGCCGAACCCTCCGACACCGACCGCGATGAGCGCGATATCCGATATCGCGCACACCACGATCACCGTGCGCACGTGCCTGCCACTGATCCCCTGCCTCAGCACGAAGGCATTCTGTGCACCGATCGCCACGATCAGGGACAGACCGAAGCCCAGCCCGGACGCACTCGCCACCACTGCCGAAGAGAAGCTCATGTCCAGCGACGCTAAGCCGCGCATTACATCAAGACAAGCTAATCTTTCTTAATTAAGATTAGCATTTCTTGATATGGATCTTCAGTTCGACCAGCTTCGCGCCTTCGAGGCCGCGATCACCGAGGGAACGTTCGAGGCCGCGGCGCGGCGGTTGCGCGTCACCCCCTCGGCGATCAGTCAACGAATCAAGGCATTGGAGGAAGCGGCGGGCCGGATTCTTGTACAGCGCGCGAAACCGGTACGGGCCACCGAATCCGGCCGCACGGTTCTTCGATTGGCCAGGCAGATCCAGTTGCTGGCCGGGGATGCCGCCCGTGAACTCGGCGATGATCCCGGTAATAGTCCGGTCCGAGTACCTCTCGCGGTCAACGCCGATTCGTTGGAGACCTGGGTAATCCCCGCACTCGGTCGCGCACCGCGCGGAGTGTGCTTCGAAATCCATCGCGAAGACGAGGAACACACCACGCGGCTGCTGCGCGATGGCACCGTGATGGCGGCGATCACCTCCACCGCACAACCGGTGCAAGGATGCAAAGTCGATCACCTCGGCGCGATCCGCTATCGGCCGATGGCCAGCCCCGAGTTCGCAAACACCTGGTTCGCCGACGGTGCGACCACGCAGTCCTATGCGGACGCTCCGGTAGTGCTCTTCGATCGTAAAGACGACTTACAGGACCGTCTGTTGCGACGCCGCAGCCGCACTCCTCTCGACCCGCCACGCCACTATGTCCCATCGTCCACAGGGTTCGCCGAGGCGGTCCGGTTGGGACTCGGCTGGGGCATGCTGCCAGACCTGCAAACACGAGATGATCACGCCACCGGCCGTCTGGTCTCGATCGATCCCGACGTCGTCATCGACGTCCCATTGTACTGGCAGCAGTGGCGGCTGGAGTCGTCCGCTCTCAGTACTATCGCCGCGACCATAGCCGCAGCAGCGGCAGAAGTACTGCGTTGATTTCGATCGGATGACCTGAGCAACAGCGCGCAGGCGCCGCCGCGACACTCGGCCGTTCACGCACGTTCGGTCCGGCGGCGGCAGCACGTCGCGGGGTAGCTTGGAGCGCAGCACACCGACCACAGATCCAGCTGCGTCTTACGCCTGATCACACCCGCTCAGGGAGTCCACTTGGCCCTATATCGTCACCCGTACTGTTCCCGCCTCCGCAGTGCTTGCGCTACTGCCGCCATGGCATGCGTGCTGCTGACCGGCAGCGCGGCCGAGGTGACCGCACGCCCGATCGGTCCCTACGACGTAGGCGGAGCGATCGAAGCCGAATACGACCGAGCCGGCGGGCACGCGTTCTTCGGCGACCCCGTCACCCCCGAATCCGCCGCCGCCCGCGGTGGCCGCTACCAGGCCTTCCAGCGTGATTGCTCCATCTACTGGCACCCGGACACCGGAGCGCATCAAATCGGTGGCGCCATCCGCAGCAAATGGGGTGATCTCGGCTACGAGGGCGGGCCGCTCGGCTATCCGGTCACGCGAGAAATAGCGACACCGTCGAAGTCTGGCCGCTACAACGTTTTTCAAGGCGGCTCCATCTATTGGTCGATCGGCACCGCAGCGCATCAGATCGGTGGCGCGATCCGGGACAAGTGGGGCTCCTACGGCTGGGAGAGCAGCCCGCTGGGCTTCCCCATCACCGACGAAACCCCCGCACGCACAGACAACGGCCGCGACAATCTCTTCGAAGGCGGTGCCATCTACTGGTCACCCGCCACGGGCGCCCACGTCGTCTGGGGAGCTATCCGAGGAAGCTGGGAGGCCGCGGGGGCCGAATCCGGTCGTTACGGCTACCCCACCAGCGATGAATACAATGTCGCCGCAGGCAAAGCCCAAGACTTCCAAGGTGGCCGCATCACCTGGCGTCCCTGAACTATATCGCCGTCCAGCGGCATTCCGGCCGGATCGATGGCGCAGTCGACAAGCCCTCGATTCGACGCCGATTCATACAATTCGGCTCGGCGCCACCGGTGGCCCTACCCCGAGGTAGGGCCGCCGTGGCCGAACCGGCCGGTGCCCGAGTCGATCCTCAGACCCCGACCTCGACCGGGATACTGCCATATCGCGGCAACCGCGTCAGATCAGCGAGCAACCAATCGGTACGTGCATGCGCTCGTGCATCGGCATGGACGACGCGTGGCCATATATCACTCGAAAAGCACGGTAGAGAAGCGCTTTTGTATAACAATTCGACATCGACATTTCTCGACCGATGTCGAATTGTTATCTGAATTCGACCGACGCCCTTCCGGATCCCTCTCGCCGACAAGGAATTTCATATACGGAGTGACAAACATATTCTCGCCCTGAGATTTTCATAACAGCTGAGGGGCGCATCCATCTCGGGGCGGATGCTTTCCGTAGGAAGATGCCCGCGTAGAACGCGGATACCACCTGCTCAGCGCATCTCCTTTCGCGGCCACTCGGCACTACATGATTCGGTGTGCCCTTGCGGCGCGACGCCACTGTCGTACCGCTCTGGTTCGAACTCGCCCGGCCGGTCGCGGCGGGACGGATCCCACGCCATCGCCGCCGACGACCCAGCCAACAAGGTGACGACGATGGTTGCCACAACTGCGTACAGCACTGATCTCCACTCTCCCGATAACCGAATCGTCACCGCGCGTTCATTTTGTATAGTCAACGCGCACAATTTATTTCACGCCAAACGATAGTAGAAAGCCTACGCGCGCACAGCATGTCGAGATCGACGACACATTTGCTGACCGGATCGGCGTCGGACCGGATCGCTCCTGCGAAAACCTGCGGACATACGGACGGAATCACCGGAATCGAGCATCCTTGGAGCTACCGTTCTCGGTTATGGACGACATCGAACTACAGCCGCCGAACGTCGCCTCCGCCAAGCACACAGGCTTGATACTGGACGTCGCTTCCCTCGACATCCATAATCCTCTCGCCAGCCCCGGCGAAATCACCTACCCGTATATCCGCTGCACCGATCATCGAATCCTGCGCCTGCCCGAACCACTGCACCGGTGGGCGACCGAAACTATAGCGCTGAACCACGCCAAACGCGCCGTCGGCGCGCCGCCGCTATTCCCCGGACAAGTCGAGTTCGGCATCCTCGATGGAGCTATGTACGCCGAGGTGCTCTGAAAAACGACGAATCCGGACCGGACCCAATCGTGCCGAGTCGGCGCGATCACTCGGAACAGCTACTCAGCGGACCAGCCGAACATCGCCAGCTCCTGTCTCGATGTCCGATACGCCGGCAGTACCAAGAACGACCACGCCCGCACCGACCCTGCGTTGGGCAGCGACTGCCCACATCGCCACACCTCAGTGACAGCGCCCGCTGAGCCCGGCACCGACGCCGCGCCACGGGCACACCGCGACACCACGGGATCGATTCCAGCCGGCCCCGCACGCCGAAACGGAATACCTCGACCACTCGCTGAGGCATGATGGAAGAAGCACACAGTCAATCGGATGAACGACACAGGATCCACGAGATGGCATCGCGCCATTCCCTCTCCCGGCGACGAGCCGCACTGGAACAAGAGTGGTCCCGATGGATACCCACCGGAACACCACAGAGCGATCCCACAGTGCGCAGTGAGGTCGCCCAGTCCTGGCTCCGGTCGCTGCGCACTGTTGATCCGGCGCGCGAGTACGCACCCCCTGCCGCAGCTGACATAGCCGCTCGCTGGGCCGAGTCCCCGCTGCGCGCACCGGTATCCGAACTCGGCGGCCATCTGCGTAACATCACCGAGGATGCGGGCTTCGTCGCGGCGATCACCGACGAGACCGGCACTATTCTGTGGTCGCACGGCAGTCCGATCATGCGTCGCCGCGCCGAGCAAGTGAACTTCGCCCCTGGCGGACGGTGGGACGAAGCGCATATGGGCACGAACGCATTGTCTTTGACACTGCGTACCGAACAGCCACATACCGTGTTCTCCGCCGAGCATCTGGTGGCTGTCCTGCATGGATGGGTCTGTTACTGCGCGCCGATCCGCGCGATGGACGGGCGGCAACTCGGCGTATTCGATCTGTCCACCACCTGGGACCGCGCCCACCCGTTGACCATGTCCACTGTGGCCGCTCTGGTCACTGCGATCGAAACCACCATGCGTCACCGAATAGACGCACCGCCCGGGGTCCGGCTGACCTGTCTCGGCGGCGGCTACTTGACCCGCGGCGGGGCACCCGTGCGGTTACGCCCCCGGCATGTGGAAATCTTGGCCTTGCTGGCACTCGAACCCGAGGGATTCACCCACGAACGTCTGCACTTCGCCGTGTACGGGGATCGCCCGGTCGGCACGAGCACCCTCAAATCCGAGATATCTTACCTGCGGCGTGCGACCGGCGGCGGGATCACCAACCGGGTCTATCGGCTGCTGAGCCCGCTGTCCTGTGACGCGGTCGACGTACTCGCCGCACTGGCGGCCGGCGACACCGCCACAGCCGTCGAACTGTATCGCGGTCCCCTGCTCCCCGAGTCGAACACACCGGGGATCGTGCAGTGGCGCGAGTATCTCGAGGTCGGTGTGCGGACCGCGGTGCTGTCCAGTGGGATTGCCGAGCACGCGCTGCGCTACGGCGAGCGCGCACCCCACGACATCGAGATCCACGAACACGCACTCCGCCTGCTACCCACAGATGACGGCCGACGCGCCCTCGCGGCGGCCCGGCTGCACAGCGCGCTCCGAAGCTGAATTCCCACCTGGCGTGATCCCATGTCGTGCGCCTCAACGTTTTCTCAACCTACGCACGGCATAGTGATCCGCATCACGACGGAGTCGCCGCGCGCTGCACGGTCGAAACCAATTGAGGAGTCATCCGCCATGAACTACACAAAGCCGGGAACCGAAGGCAGCCTTACCGAATTCGCCACGCGCTATGAGAACTTCATCGGCGGCGAATGGACCGCTCCCGTCGAGGGCCGCTACTTCGAGAATCCCTCCCCAGTGGATGGACAGACATTCTGCGAGGTGGCACGCTCCTCGGCCGCTGATATCGATCTCGCCTTGGATGCCGCGCACCGAGCGGCCGATGCGTGGGGTGCCACCCCGGCCGCCGAACGCGCCAGTCTGCTCAACAAGATCGCCGACCGGATCGAGGACAACCTCGATTCTCTGGCGGTCGCCGAGACCTGGGAAAACGGCAAGCCGATCCGGGAATCGCTGACTGCCGACCTACCACTGGCAGTCGATCACTTCCGCTACTTCGCCGGCGTGCTCCGCGCCCAGGAAGGCAGTATCAGCGAGGTCGACGCGGATACCATCGCCTATCACTTCCACGAGCCGCTCGGAGTGGTCGGGCAGATCATTCCGTGGAACTTCCCTATCCTGATGGCTGCCTGGAAGCTCGCACCCGCGCTGGCCGCGGGAAATACGGTGGTGCTCAAACCCGCTGAGCAGACTCCGGTCTCGATCTTGAAGGTAGTCGAACTGGTCGCCGATCTGCTGCCGCCGGGTGTGCTCAATGTGGTCAACGGCTTCGGCGTGGAGGCAGGCAAGCCGCTGGCGAGCAGTCCGAGGGTGGCCAAGGTCGCCTTCACCGGCGAGACCACCACCGGCAGGCTGATCATGCAGTACGCCAGCGAGAACATCATCCCCGTCACACTTGAACTGGGCGGGAAGAGTCCCAATATCTTCCTGCCCGATGTCATGGCCGCCGACGACGCCTTCTTGGACAAAGCCGTGGAGGGCTTCGTGATGTTCGCGCTCAACCAGGGCGAGGTGTGCACATGCCCCTCCCGCGCTTTGATCCACTCGTCGATCTACGACGATTTCATCGCCAGGTGCGTCGAACGGACCGAGGCGATCCGAAGCGGCGATCCGCTGGACGATAACACCATGATCGGCGCCCAGGCCAGCAATGACCAGTACGAGAAGATCATGTCCTACATCGACATCGGCCGCAGGGAAGGCGCGCAGGTACTCACCGGTGGCGGTCCGCGCAAGGTGGCGGAATACCCCGATGGCTACTACGTGGAGCCGACGATCTTCCGTGGGCACAACGACATGCGGATCTTCCAGGAGGAGATCTTCGGACCGGTGGTGTCGGTAACCACGTTCGATTCCATCGACGAGGCACTGAAGCTCGCCAACGAGACCCTCTACGGCCTCGGGGCCGGTGTGTGGACCCGGGATATCAACGCCGCCTACCGGCTCGGCAGGCGGATCAAGGCGGGCAGGGTCTGGACCAATTGCTATCACGCGTATCCCGCGCACGCCGCCTTCGGCGGTTACAAGAAGTCCGGTATCGGACGCGAAAACCACCGCATGATGCTCGACCACTACCAGCAGACCAAGAACCTGCTGGTCAGCTACTCCCCGGACAAGCTAGGGCTCTTCTGATGCCCGATCCAGTCCACCGAGTCGAACTCACTGAGCGGGCAGCGGTGTTGCTGCGCACTCTGATCGAGCGACATGGCCCGGTCATGTTCCATCAGTCCGGCGGCTGCTGCGACGGCAGTTCGCCGATGTGCTACCCACGTGGCGAGTTCAGGGTCGGTGCGTCGGACGTGCTGCTCGGGCACCTAGAGGGGGGAACTCCGTTCTGGATGAGCGCGGATCAGTACGAGTACTGGCACCATACCCACCTCACCGTTGATGTGGTGCCGGGGCGGGGCGGAGGTTTCTCCCTGGAAGCACCCGAGGGGGTGCGCTTTCTGATCCGTTCGCGGTTGCTCACCGACGAGGAGCTGGCCGCGCTCGCCGCGAAGCCACCACCCACCGGGGCGGATCCACCTCCCTGAACAGTCCCGGATACGGTCTGAAAGACCTTCGGATATGACTGCCCACTGAATTATCACCTCAGTGGGCAGTGCGCCCAGATCATCGGGCGATACCACTACGCGAGAGCAATGCCGTCCAGCAGCGAGCAGATCAGAGCACTGGGTGCTTCAGGACGTGGTGCCTGCGGGTGGTTAAGGTGCGGCGGTGGATAGAGCGGAATTCGTCGAGCGCGGTGCTTCCATCGCCGATCGTCTGCTGACCCCCCAAGCGCAACCACCTTGGTGGCTGGTGGCAGCGAGCGCGGTGGCAGCACTCGTACTGGTGGGCTACCACCCGATCTGGCGACTTGCGCGCAATATCGTCACCATCGCGCATGAAGGCGGGCATGCGCTGGCCGCACTCCTGACCGGCAGGAAACTCACCGGTATTCGGGTGCACTCGGATACTTCAGGCCTCACGGTGTCGAGCGGAAAACCTTATGGCCTCGGGATGATCCTCACTACTATGGCGGGATACCCGACACCGTCGATACTCGGGCTCGGGTTCGCCGCGTTGCTCGGAGCGAGCCGTATCACGCTGCTGCTCTGGACCGCTATCGCGCTGCTCGCCATGTTGCTGATCAAGATCAGAAACCTCTATGGTGCCCTCACGGTGGTTGGGCTCGAAGCGGTGGTCTTCCTCGTATCTTGGTTCGGCACCGACACGCTGCAAGCAGGTTTCGCGTATCTGGGCACCTGGTTCCTGTTGTTCGCGGGGGTACGGCCGGTGGTAGAGCTGCAACGCGGACGGTCCAGACAGCAGCATTCCCGCTATCACCAGATCGACTCCGATGCCGATCAGCTCGCTCGGCTCACCCGGCTGCCCGGATTACTGTGGGTAATTGTATTCGGCGCGATAGCGGTGGGCGCGCTGCTACTGGGCGCGAGATTACTCGTCGCCGACCTCACCGGCGTCTGCTCGCCCGCTTCATACCCTGATTCCTGCACCACGACGCGCTGATCGGCGCGACCGCGCAGCGAGGCAGGATGTTCCCATGAAACTGCGTATCTTCACCGAGCCACACCAGGGTGCGAGCTATGACACGCTACTGACTGTCGCGAAGGCCACCGAGGAATTGGGCTTCGACGCATTCTTCCGCTCCGACCACTACCTGGCCATGGGCAATTCCGACGGCCTACCCGGACCCACCGACGCCTGGATCACACTGGCCGGGCTGGCCAGGGAAACCACACGGATTCGGTTGGGCACACTCGTTACCGCGGCCACCTTCCGGCTACCAGGCCCATTGGCCATCCAGGTGGCCCAAGTAGACCAGATGTCGGGCGGACGGACGGAATTCGGCCTGGGTACCGGCTGGTTCGCTGAAGAGCACACCGCGTACGGCATCCCCTTCCCCACCGACAAGTTCGCCAGACTCGAAGAACAGCTGGCGATCATTACGGGACTGTGGGCGACCGAGCCCGGCGGCACCTTCAGCTATGCCGGCGCGCACTATCGGCTCACCGACTCCCCCGCGCTGGCTAAGCCGAAGCAGAATCCGATGCCGTTGCTGATCGGCGGTCTGGGTACCGTCCGCACTCCGCGACTGGCCGCACAGTACGCGACCGAGTTCAACATCCCGTTCGCATCAGTCGAGGACAGCGCGCGGCAGTTCGATCGGGTCCGTGCCGCCGCGGTGGCATGCGGCCGCGGCGCCGAGGACCTGGTTTACTCCAACGCCCTGGTGGTGTGCGTCGGCACGACCGAAGCAGAAGTGGCACGCCGCGCCGCGGCAATCGGCCGCGAGGTGGACGAGCTGAAGGTCAACGGCCTGGCCGGTTCGCCCGCTGAGGTGGTGGACAAGATCGGCACATACACCGCGATCGGCTGCCAGCGCATCTATCTACAGCTGTTGGACCTGTCCGACCTCGATCATCTGGAGCTGATCGCCGCGCAGGTGCTGTCACAGCTCTGAGCTGCCCTTGTTCGTCGTCCCGGCGCATTACATGCGTTACCTGACACGGACGACGCAGGCAGAGCCGGCCGGCACGGCAACCGAGTTCGACTGCCGACTGCCCCTGTGAGCAGCATCACTTACTGATTAATTGTGCACAATATAGTTGTTCTCTATATTCATACGAGTGACCGATCGCCATACTGTCGACGAGCTGCTGTGTTTTCAGCTCTACACAGCATCCCGGGTCATGACTGCGGTCTACCGTCCCAAGTTGAAGCGAATCGGACTCACATATCCGCAATATCTGGTGATGCTGACATTGTGGGAACGCGACGGACGCAGCGTCGGCGATGTCTGCCATGCGCTCGACCTGGACTCCGGCACACTCTCCCCGCTACTCAAACGCCTGGAGGCGATGGGCCTGGTCGAGCGGCGACGGGCCGTGGACGACGAACGTCGTGTCGATATCCAGCTCACCGAACATGGACGCGCGTTACACGCTGAGGCGGGGGGCATCCCGGCCGAAATGGCCAAGGCTGCCGGCCTGCCCATGGAGGAACTTCTCGCGTTGCGCAACACCCTGCAGCGGTTGACGCAATCGCTGATGTCCCAACTGAACGAAGGAGACTAACCATGCAGATCCGCTACACCGCCGAAGCCCTGGCCAGCGGCGACGGACGCAACGGCCACGCGCGCACCACCGACGGCAAGATCGACGTGGATCTGTCCATCCCCGAGGAAATGGGCGGCACCGGCACAGGCACAAACCCCGAGCAGCTTTTCGCGGCAGGCTACGCGGCGTGCTTCCATTCGGCGCTGCGCCTGGTCGGTGAACAAGTCGGGGCGAATATCGATGATTCCGCGGTCGGCGCGAAGGTCGGCATCGGCCCGAACGATACCGGCGGGTTCGGACTGGCAGTTACCCTGGAAGTCTCGCTTCCTCATCTGCCCGAGGAGGATGCCCGAGCGCTCGCCGACAAGGCACACCAGGTGTGTCCCTATTCCAACGCGACCCGGAACAACATCGATGTCGAGGTTCTTGTCGCCGTGGACTGATCCGGGAAGGAGCGGATATGCGTGCGGTAGTTTTCGAGAAATATGGCGAACCGAGGGATGTGCTCACCCTAGCCGAGCGGCCGGTGACAGACCCCGGACCGGGCGAAGTACGAGTCGCGCTGATCCTCTCACCGATTCACCACCACGACTTGGAGATCGTACGTGGCCTCTACGGATACAAACCCGCTCTGCCCTCCGTCCCCGGCACCGAAGCAGTTGTCCGGATCAAAGCGGTAGGTCCTGGCGTCACCCACCTGACGGTCGGCCAGCGTGGAGCACTCAACCGGGATCAGCACGTATGGGCCGAACAATTCGTATGCCCCGCCTGGCGGGTGGTCGCAGTGCCGGACACGGTTCCCGACGAAACCGCAGCCCAAGTGCTCCTCATGCCATGGAGCGCGCGGGCGTTGGTCGATCACCTCGATCTACGGTCCGGTGACTGGCTGATGATCAACGCCGCCAACGGCGCGATCGGCAAGCTGGTCAACCTATTCGCCCGGCGGCGCGGGCTACATGTGCTGAACCTTGTGCGCAGACCCACCGCAGTCGCGGCGATGCGTGAACTCGGATACGATCCGGTGCTCGACACCGAAAGCCCGGGCTGGGTGGATCAGGTCGAGGCCTCGACCTCGGGTGCGTTGATCACACGAGCCATCGACCAGTTGGGCGGTCGCGCCGCAGACGAGGAATTGATGCTGCTCGCCCCGGGCGGTCGACTGATCTCCTTCGGTCAGTTGACGGGGGAGCCGATGTCGATCAACTCCGGCACCCTCATCTTCAAGCAGGCAGTAGTCGAGGGCTTCTGGATCAACAAGTCGAACGAGAGGCTCGGCCGCACGCGAATCATCCAGATGGCCGAAGAACTGGTCGAACTCGCGGCCCAGGGCGAGTTGCAGAGTGACTTCGAAGCCGTATATCCGATGGAGTCCGTGTCCGAGGCGGTGGTCGCCGCCGAGACTTCGGGCCGCAACGCCAAGATCGCGCTGCGTGCTCAACCCTCCTGAGCGATGTCGAGTACGGCCATCGCGGCGTTGTGTCCGGGGATGCCACTGACCCCGCCGCCCCGGACAGCCCCTGCACCACACAGGAATATGTTGCGGTGACCGGTCGACACACCCCACCTGACAGCAGGATCGGCCCGATCGGCGCCCTCCGGGAGATAGGGGAAAGCCAGGTCTTGGTGGAAGATATGCCCACCAGGCAATCCGACCTCACGCTCGAGTTCGGGCGGAGTCTTGGCCTCCAGACAGAGCTCACCATGCTCGTCAGTCGCCATACAGTCGACGATAGATTCGGCCAATACCGAATCCAATTGCGCTAGTGTCGCTTTCACTGCATCCTTCTTCGATCTCTCCGGATCGGCGGCGAACAGTTCCGCTTTCATGTGCAAACCGAACAGGGTAAGGGTGTGCGCGCCCCGCGCAGCCAAGGCAGGCGCCAAGATCGTCGGATCGGTCAATGTGTGGCAGTAGATTTCGGCCGGTGGCGCGGAGGGGATACGACCGCTCGCCGCTTTGCCATAGGCGTGATCGAGCTGGGTGTAGGACTCACCGATGTGGAAAGTCCCGGCGAACGCCTCGCGCGGGTCGGTATGCGCATCACGCAGGCGCGGCAATCTACGCAACAACATGTTCATCTTCAGCTGCGCCCCCTCTGGCTTCGGCGGGAATGGATCGCCGAGCAACTCCGCAAGCAGATACGGCGCCACGTTCACCAACACATGACGGGCACCAACTCTGCCATCTGAAAATCCGACTTCCGCTGCGATTCCGTCGGTTTCGATACTCGTCACCTCGCATTCGGTGACAATCCGCGCACCAGCGGAACGCGCGGCCGCGACCAATGCGTCGGTGAGCGCGCCCATACCACCGACCGGTACATCCCATTGCCCGGTGCCACCGCCGATCACATGATAGAGAAAACAACGATTCTGGCGCAGCGACGGATCATGTGCATGGGTGAAAGTGCCGATCAATGCGTCAGTGAGCACCACGCCGCGCACGATGTCATTATCGAAGAACGACTCGATCATCTCCCCCAAGGGCCGCTCGAAGAGCGCTTCCCAGAGCGCCGGCTCGGCGACAATTTCCCGCAACTCGGTTTCGGACGGCAGCGGCTGCGTCAAAGTCGGGAATACCCGGCGCGCCAAATACCCAGTGGCGCTATAAAATCGCTGCCACGCGAGAAATTCTCGAACAGACCCGGTGAGCCGCGCGAAGCTCGCCTCAGTCCGCCCTTTCTCCGCGGAGATCAGCAGCCCTCCCGCATCGACCGGAGTATAGGACGAAACCGACCTGTGCCGAGTCACGAACCTCAGCCCCAGATCGTCCACTATCGACTGCGGCAGCAAACTCACCAGATACGAGTACCGCGACAACCGAGCATCGGCACCGGGAAAAATCCGGGCCGACACGGCGGCACCGCCCACATACCGCCGCCGCTCCAACACCAGTACCGACCGCCCGGCCCTGGCCAAATACGCAGCGGCCACCAAGCCATTGTGACCGCCCCCGACAATCACGACGTCATAGGAAGAGCGAACCGGCGTCATACGTCTTCCCTAGCATAGATCCGATCGGCATCGCGCCCGAGCGATACACAAGCCGAAACCGATATCCACGATTCCGCATCCGACGCACGCGTCGTACATCGGTCCGAACAGCACCGACACATTCGACCATACAGTTACCCTGTAGCTATCGATTCTCTATTTGTCCAGCAGGAAACGCGCAAGCGCTCACCCACAAGGCACACCCCGTGTGCCCGTATTCCAACGCGACCCGCGGCAATATCGGCCTCGAGACACAGTCGCCGTGGACTGAGCAAGAAGGAGTGGATATGCGTGCTGTAATCATCGAGCAATTCGGCGAACCGAGGGACGTGCTCACTCTCGCCGAGCGACCGTTACCGGAACCTGAAAAGGGCGAAGTACAGCTCGAGCTGATTCTCTCGCCGGTCCATCACCACGATCTGGAGATCATGCGCGGTCTCTACGGATACAGGCTCGCACTGCCCGCTGTTCCCGGTACTGAGGCGGTCGCCCGGATCACCGCGCTGGGGCCCGGCGGCGTCGGCGATCTCTCGGTCGGCCAGCGGGTCGCGGTTTATCACGATGGCGTGTGGGCCGAGCGCTTCGTATGCCCGGGCTGGAAAGTTTATCCGGTGCCGGACACAGTGCCCGACGAAATCGCGGCTCAGATACTCGTCATGCCATCGAGCGCGATGGTGCTGGTCGACAGCCTCGGCCTGCGGTCGGGCGACTGGCTGATGATCAACGCCGCCAACGGCGTGATCGGCAGGTTGGTCAATGTCTTTGCCCGGCGCCGCGGTCTGCGTGTGCTCAACCTGGTGCGCGGACCCGCCTCGGTAGCGGCCCTGCGTGAACTCGGATACGAGCCTGTACTCGACACCGAGAGCCCTGACTGGATGGACCAGGTCGAGACCGCGACCTCTGGTGCATTGATCACCCGGGCCATCGACCAGGTAGGTGGCAGCGCCGCGGCCGACCAGCTGACCTTGCTGGCACCCGAAGGTGAACTGTTTTCCTTCGGTCAGTTGTCAGCCGAGCCGGTACCGCTCAATGTGGGCACGCTCATTTTCAAACAGGCTACGATCAAAGGGTTCTGGGCCGCTAAACAAGTCGAGCGAAAGGGCCCCCAGAATACCCAGCGGATGGCCCTCGAACTGTTCGCAATGGCGACCCGCGGCAAGATTCCGCTGAGCATCGAGACCGTCTATCCGCTGGAGTCCGTAACGGAGGCCGCGATCGCCGCCGAGACATCGGGACGCAATGCCAAGGTCGCGTTAAAGGCTTCATCCGCCTGAGCGAGACCGAACAGAAAAGAGACAGATTCCCCCATGACCGGAACGGGAATGGTCACCTGGCCGCTCCCGGTCTGGGTATGGCCACGGACGGCAATGTTTCGGGCTGAGGCAGCTCGCAGGCGCCGGAGGGAGTAGTGGCGGATGGACCAGCATGAGATGGTCTCGTTGGGGATCGGTGAACAGCGTGAGCTGTTGGCGCGGGGAACTCTGTCGGCGCGGCAGCTCGTCGAAGCGACACTCGACAAGATCGATGCCACCGAAGAACTCGGTGCCTTCACTCGCGTGTTACGTACGGAAGCCAGGGCATCGGCTGTCGAACGTGATCGGGAGCAGGTCGCGGGCGATGCCGTGGGCCCCTTGCACGGTATTCCGATCGCGGTGAAAGACGAGTACGACGTCGCTGGTGTGGTAACCACCTTCGGCACTCGTGCGAACTCGACGCCCGCGGCGGCGGACGCCGAATTGGTGCGCAGGCTGCGTGCGGCTGGAGCGATCATCATCGGTAAAACCACGATGTCGGAGTTCGGACAGTGGCCGTTCACCGAGACCACCACTTTCGGGACGACTCGCAACCCATGGGATCCCACCCGCTCCACCGGCGGGTCGAGCGGCGGGTCGGCCGCTGCGGTGGCTGCCGGGCTGGTACCCGCCGCGATCGGTGGCGACAGCGGCGGCTCGATCCGGATTCCGGCGGCATGTTGCGGGCTGTTCGGCCTCAAACCGCAACGCGGGCGCGTGCCCATGGCCCCGAACAAACACCTGTGGGAAGCGCTGGGCGTCGCAGGACCACTCACCCACGGTGTGCTGGACTCGGCTGTTGTTTACGACGTCCTTCGCGGCAACACTCCCACCGACCGGTTCCGGGCGCCAGATCCGGCGATATCGTTCGAGACGGCGGCCCGTGGACCGACTCGGCCATTGCTGATCGGTTACAGCATGAAATCTCCTACACCGCTGGTGAGACTCGATCCTATGCATGCGCGAGCTGTCCGCGAGACCGCGGATCTTCTGCGGGATCTGGGGCATGCGGTAATGGAGACAGACCCGGAATATCCGGAATCGACCCATGCGTTCTTTCCACAGTTCTATGCAGGCGTGCGTGCCGAAATAGCCGAGATGGACCATCCGGAGCTAGTCGAACGCCGTACCAAACAGACGGCCGCGCTGGGTGTATGGACGTGCGGCAGCGTGGTCGAATGGGCGATACGGCGGGGAGAAGTGCTGGCAGACAAGGTAGATCGGATCTTCGCGGAGTACGATCTACTACTCACCCCGACCATCGCGATACGCCCGCCATTGCTGGGGGTACTCGACGGGGCGGACACAGTACGCGCGCAGCTCACTTCTCTTCCGATGGTCGCCTATACCGCGCTGTGGAACGTCACCGGGCATCCAGCAGCCGCCCTGCCCGTGGGCATCGGAGAAGACGGACTCCCCTTGTCGGTTCAGTTGGTCGGTCCTACGAACGGTGAGACCACAATCCTCCCGGTGGCCGCACAACTCGAGCAAGCACGTCCGTCTCCCCGACTGCGCACCTGACCCTGTTACCCGAGCAACCGAGGAATATTCACAAAACCCCCCTGTTCAGCGAACAAAGTTCAGTACTGTCGATATATGCGCAGGACCGATGCAGCGAGCGGGACCGCCGAGCCTGGCCACCCGCCCGCAGACACCGTGCTCGACGATATCGACCGGACCCTACTCGACCATCTGGCCAGAGACGGACGCATGACGAACAACGCGCTGGCCGCCGCCGCAGGGATCGCGCCTTCGACCTGCCTGGGACGGGTACGGGCATTGGTGCAGCACGGTGTCATTCGCGGATTCCATGCCGACATCTCCCCAGCGGCGCTGGGCCGCAGCCTGCAGGCCATGATCGCAGTGCGCCTACGTGCGAGTGCGCGTGGACAACTGGCCCGGTTCGGCGAGCACATATCGGCATTGGAGGGTGTACTCAATGTGTACTTCATCGCGGGCGCTGATGACTATCTGGTGCACATCGCCACCGCGAATACCGACGAGCTGCGCGCATTCGTGCTGAGTCACCTCAATTCTCACCCAGCAGTCGCCTCGACCGAGACCATTCTCATCTTCGAGCATATGCGCCCACGACCGGGCACCGCCTGACGAGCGCTGCTGGATACCTCACACGGCCAAGCTGTGCGCTGGGTAACCGTGCGCCTGGGCCACCGCCTCCGACAGGAGCGCACCGTGATGGGTACTCAGCCCTGCTGCCAAGCCGGGATCAGCGGCCACCGCGTCCCGCCATCCGTGCTCCGCGATCGAAACGACATACGGCAATGTGGCATTGGTGAGCGCGATCGTCGAGGTATGCGGCACCGAACCGGGCATGTTCCCCACGCAATAGAACATCGTCTCATGTACCTGGTAGGCCGGTTCCGCGTGCGTGGTGGGCCGCGAGTCCTCAAAGCAACCGCCTTGGTCGATCGCGATATCGACGAGTACGGCACCCGGCTTCATCTGCGAGACCAGTTCATTGGACACCAAAGTCGGAGCCTTGGCGCCAGGCACAAGCACCGCGCCGATCACCAGGTCCGCCTCCCGCACTGCGGCCTCCACCTCGAACTTATTGGACATGATCGTGCGCACGCGACCGCCATACTGCGCATCGACCTCGCGTAGCCTCGCGATGTTCAGGTCCAGGACAGTGACATCGGCACGCATGCCATAAGCCACCGCTAGCGCGTTGCCGCCCGCGACACCTCCACCGAGCACGGCGACCTTAGCCGGCCTAGTACCCGGCACACCGCCCATCAACACCCCACGGCCACCAGCACTGCGCATCAGGTGATAGGCGCCCGCCTGCGCGGCCAGCCTGCCCGCGACCTCACTCATCGGCGCGAGCAACGGCAGCGAACCATCACGACCGGTCACCGTTTCGTAGGCGATGGCAGTGGTGCCGGAAGACAGCAATGCGTCGGTGCACTCCTGCGAGGCGGCCAAGTGCAGATAAGTGAACAGCACCTGATCCGCGCGCAGACGGCCGTACTCCTCGGGCACCGGCTCCTTCACTTTGAGTATCAGATCGGCGGTTGCCCAGACTTCGTCGGGGGTATCGAGTATGTGCGCGCCCATAACGGTGTACGCCTCGTCCGGAAAAGCCGAACCTCGACCGGCGCCTGTCTCCAGGTACACCTCATGACCACTCGAGACGAGTTCATGCACGCCGGCCGGCGTGCATGCCACGCGATACTCGTGGTTTTTGACCTCGCGGGGGATTCCGATCCTCATCTGTACTCCGATCGTCAGCGGACGACTACACAATCTGTCCGGGATGATTTGCGGTCATCCTGAAGTATGAATTTCATGCGAAATGATGTCTACAAAAATGAATATAATTCATTTATTCATCGAAATTTATCGAAATATGCGAATAATCTGGATTCTTCGGACCCTGATCCGCAGCATCTTCGACACCGATCGCGCTGGGCGGGTCATCTCCGCCCAACCGCCTCGGCGGGACGACCCGCCGCCACCCATGGAACGCATGGTGTGTCGGGTTCATCGGCAGAACACCACTGGCGTGGCAATGCGGCGTATCCGCTGGGCGGCGGTGCCGCCACGATGTTCTCGGTACCGTGCCCGCACTGCCCATCGGCGGCCCGGTGTCGATCGCTACAGATGTCGCATGCTGCGACCGGTGGCATTGACCGATACGATCGGATCTCCGATACCCGCATTCGAGCACCCGGCAGCTCCTCGCTGACAACGGGGCGATACTGCGCGCCGCCACATTCGGACCGGCAATATCCGTGGCAGCAGGCACCTGAAAGAACCGTCGCAACCACGCTACGGACAGCACGGAGCACGTCATTCGGCGATAGCCTTACCGCAGGTTCCGTGAGCGGCACAGGCTGCGCCCGCACCGCTCACGGACTGGACGTCGTGGTCGAACACACTGGCATGCCTGAACGACGTCGGGCCCTACCTGTTCGCCGCCACGTGGGTGAGATATACGCGAGAAACCCGCTGGTTACGGCAGAACCCAGGACGTTCTTCGATTGCCTGCGCTGTGGTCTCGCAGGCAGCAGCTGAGTGCCTAGCTCTGGTGCTACACGACTACCGGATCCGACCTCGGATCTGATCCGCACCAGATCGCAGACGAGCCGCTCAATTCTTCGGCGTCAGCAGAACCAGCGGAATCTCCCGTGTGGTCTTTGTCTGGTAGTCGGCGTAACCCGAATAGGCACTGGTGACCTTCGGCCATAAACTCGCCCGCTCCTCATCAGTCGCCACTCGAGCTGTCATGGGTGCTTTCGGACCGTTTCGTACCGAGACGACAACGTCTGGATTGTCACGCAGATTCAGAAACCATGCCGGATGGATCGGATCGCCTCCGCGTGAGGCGACAACGACATAGGTATCGCCATCGACAATCGGAGCGGTGAGCATGACCGCATGCGGTCGACCGGATTTGCGCCCAATGGTCGTGAGCTCGAGTGACGGCATACCCGCGATCCGATCGCCCAGCTTTCCGAAGCTGATCTTCAGCAAGGCGCGATGCCCTGTGTTCATTACCTTCAGCATGAAATTCGAGGGCATAACCATCCTCACAATCGTCTCTATACATGACCCAGCGTGGCAGCTCCGTCTCCAGAACACGGCCACTCGGACTGTACCGGACGCGCAGCACGGTGCCCTGTTCTGTGAATGCCGTTACAAGAGAACAGAATCCCCCACTCAATGCTCAGTGCGCGGACCATCCCGACCATCGCGTGACATCGATGGCGATCACCGGTCCTCTCGGTGGCTGGTCCTGGTATACCGGATAGCGGTCGGTCAATCGGCGCTTCGCGGCATCGGCCTCGGCGGCATCGGTAATACGAGCTTCACCGTCAGCCCGCGCCCACCACAGGTAAGTCCAATCGTCGCTGTAGTGGTCGGCTAACACGGCGACTGCCGGGTTCACCGCGATATTGGCCAACCGACGCAACGCAGTGGTCGTCTTCGGCTTCGCATCGATACTGGTGTAGATCACTTCACCGACGACAACGAAGACAATCGGAACCAGGTGCGGACGCGCCGTGGCCGAAATAGTCGCCAACCGTGCGACCGTACTGATCGCGAATCGCTTGCGGGCCTCCATGGAATCCAGTCGCATACCTGTCTCCTCAATGTCTGCACTCAGGGAAGCAGGGATCGCGCCCGTTCCCTCCCCTAGGCATCCGGACATTTGCCATGAAATCACGGCGATCGACTACTCCCACGCTACGGTCTAGTGCATGTTTGGCCCCTCAACAGGCAATATCGCCAGAAGGAAGGCGGTCGTGGACATCGATATCACAACCCGGCTGAACTTAGCGTTCGAGATGTGGGAGCGAGCACACGGGCGCCCGCTGGCCGATGACACGGTCACGTCATGGTTGTCCGCCGCCGGGTACGACCTGGCACCCGGCTACCTGGCGCAGGTACGGCGTGGACAGGCCACCGCGCTCCCCGAGCGGGCCCGTGCCGGGCTCGCTCACGTTTTCGGCCTCGACCCCAGATATTTCGGTTTCGACCCCGGCTCCGATCAAACCGCAGACGCGGAAGTAATCGCGCATCTGGATAATTCAGCTCTGCGTCGTCTCGGACAAGCCGTGAACGGTCTCTCTTTGCGCACCCTGCTCTACCTCGAATCCTTCGCCGATATCCTCCGCCAAGCCGACGGACTGCCTCCCCGCGAGCAAACCGCGCAACTCTGACCGACCAACCCAGCAGAACGTTTTCGCCCCCCCGGATCGAGCAATCGGGCGGGCCTGCCTCACTTCCGGCACCGCGGCGGCACTACCCCACCATCCGGTACACCCTGCCGAATCCGCCGCGGCGGCCGGGCTCCGTAGCACAACCCCGATATCGGCTTTCCACCTGGGACAAGCCGCTCGATACAGTGGGCCGGTGATTCACACAGCCGCGTTGGCCCATATCCGGGACCGACGCCTGCTACAGGCACGCTCGGTCGGTAAAGACGTCTTCTATATGGCCGGCGGCAAAATCGACCCAGAGGAGACACCCGAGGCCGCGTTGCGCCGTGAGGTGCGTGAGGAACTCGATGTCGGCGTGATATCGCTCAGCGAACTCGGGGTATTCCAGGCAATGGCATACGGACATCCCCCGGGCACCCGACTACATATGACCTGCTTCACCGCAGTGATCGATGGCGAGCCGCGACCGGCAGGCGAGATCGCCGAGCTGCGATACTTCACCGTGCGCGAGTACGCTGCCATGGATCATGTCGCTCCCGGCTCGATGTTGGTCTTTCGCAGACTCCACGAACTCGACGCAGTCGACTGGTAGCCGCGGATACCGATGATGAAACGTGGGCGACCGCACCACACATACTGAGCAACCACAAAACAACACACCAGATGACGCACCTGTGCGAGGATCGGTACCGGCACCGGTGTGCGCATACGGATCATCCACCGGGTTCGACTCGACAAGCTGCCGACAATCCCGAGCAGCTGACTGCAGCCATCGCAGCGAATGACGCGAGCAGGATTCTCCACCACCTACAGGAGAGGCAGATGGTATTCACCAGAAGCGTCAGTGGAATTGCCGCTACAGCAGTCGTACTGTTGATCACTGCGGCATGTGGGTCCGGCAGCGACACGGAATCGACAACCACGATCACCTCGACGCCATCGATGACCTCGACCAATACAGACGCGGGCGAACTGCGTAGCAGTATCGCCACGACGGTCTCCTCTGTCGTGAACTCTGCCCTGAACACCGCGCAGCAAATGATCCAGGATGCGATCAATGCGGCACTGTCCGCGGCACCCATCACCTTCGACGACGGCAGTTCAGACCTCAGCTCGGCTGATACCGCCGCCATCAGAGCGGTGGCGCTCGCGCTGAAAGGGAACGACGCCAAGATAGAGATCAAAACCTACGCCCGGAAGTCGGACAATGATGCCGCCGAATCTCTGGCCGAGGCCCGTGGCAACAACATCGTGGCCGAACTCGAATCCGCTGGAATCGACAAAAAGCGAATCAACGTAAAGGCCGAGGGCAACCCAGAAACGTCAGACGTCAAGGTCAACGAGGCGCGGGTTTCGGTGGTCGCGGGATAACTGGGTAGCTGCACCTCTGACAACGCCGATCGGGCCGAGCCGGGAATCACCGCTGCGGGCGCAGACGACCATGTGACCACAGGCGCCCGCAGCGATAACCGTTCTAAACCGTGGGCTCCAAGTAGACCGGTAGCCTGGCATGGCCGTTGGAGATGAAGCTGGACACGGTGCCGAGGTCGGCAGGGTCGGCGGCGAGACGCATGTTCGGGAAACGCTGGAAAATGCCGGGCAAGGCGATCTCGGCTTCCAACCGGGCCAATGGCGCCCCTAGGCAATGGTGCGCCCCATAGCCGAAGGCCAAGTGCTCTTTACTCGGCCGCCGTATATCGAATTCGTCGGCGGTCGGGCCGTGGAGTTCAGGATCCCGGTTGGCTGCGGCGTAGGCCGCGAGGATCGGTTCTCCCTTGGCGATCCGAATGCCATCGACCTCGATATCATCGACGGCGAAGCGCAGCGGCAGGTTCGCCACCGGCGACTCGAACCGCAACGTCTCTTCGATCAGGTCAGTCCAGGCCACATCTCCCGAAGTCACTTCGTCGCGCTGGGTTGTACGAGTCAACAGCGCGAAAATCGCCTGGTCGAGCAGGTTCACCGTGGTCTCGTGCCCAGCGCTGATCACGAGCAGCAGTGTATCGATCAACTCCTGTTCGGTCAGCTGCGAGCCATCGTCCTCAGCACGGTACGAGATCAGCAAGCTGGTCATGTCGTCGCCCGGCTCCGCGCGGCGGTGGGCGACGAGTTCTCCGAGGATCCGGTACATCTCCATGTAGTTGGCCTGCGACTCCTCCGGTCCGAGCGAAGTGTCGAAGATGCCGTCGACGCATGTGCGCAAGCCGGCGTTCAGAGATTCCGGAACACCCATCAGAGCGCTGATGACCTGGATCGGCAGCGGGTAGGCGAACTTCTCCCGCAGGTCTACCGCTTCACCCGCCGGTGTTGCCGCGAGCTCGGCGAGCAGATCCGTAGTGATCTGCTCGACCATCGGCCGCATAGCCTGCGTACGGCGGTGCGTGAACGCGGGCGCGATCAGCTTGCGCAGCCTGCGATGATCGGCGCCATAGGCGGTGAACATATTGTCCACCGCCACCCACAGGAACAGCGGCCAATCCGGGGGGATCTCCCCATTGATGAAATCCGGCCAATGCTGCTTGGCACTTTTCGACACCCTGGGGTCGGCCAGCAGTTGCTTGAGGATGCCTGCATCGGTGACCGCCCAAGCTCGTACGCCGCCGGGCAGCTCGACGAGTGCGATCGGTCCCTGTGCGCGGATGCGAGCTGCTTCTCCCTGTATGTTGGTACCCATCGGGTCGAGCACCAAGGGTTTCAGGTCCATACGAATCTCCTTAGAACACATTCAGCGGAGGCGATTTCGGGAAAACAACAGGCAGGGAGACCAGGGCACGGTGGAAAGGACCCGGTCGCCAGGTCAATTGGGCGGGTGTGACAGCCAAACTCAACTCGGGCAACGCATCGAGAAGTTGGTCGATGGCGTCCTGGACCACCAAGTAGGCGGCAGAACGAGCCGGGCAGGCGTGCGGCCCGACGCTCCACGCCAGATGCGCCCGGTTATCTGTCCGCTCCCCGACACCGATCGCGGGATCGTTGTTGCAGCCTGACATGCTGATCACGACCGGCTGGTGTGCGGGCAACCACACACCGTCGATGAGGATCGGCTGCTTCGGGTAACTGATACAGTAATTGGCCAGCGGTGGGTCGTTGAACAGCACCTCATCGAGAGCATCGCGAGTGGAAAGGCTTCCGCCGAGAAAGCTTCCCGCGAAGCGGCCGTCGGTGAGCATCAGCAACAGTGTGTTGGTGATCAGATTCTGTTGCGGCTCGATACCGGCACCGTAGAGAGTGACCAGCTGGTGAATCATCTCCACATCCTCCAACTCGGCAGGGTGGAGCAATAGCCGGGAGGTAACGTCGTCGCCCGGCTCTTTTCGTTTCAGCTGCACCAGATCGAACAGCGCATCGGTGAGCATCGCGTTGCCTTTGTCCGCGTTGATGCCTTCGAAGATGGCGGCCATACCGGTCGCAACCTGCTGTCCGATATCCGGTGGGCAGCCGATCATGGCGTTGAGCACCGAGAAAGTGAGCGGAAACGCGTACTGACTGACCAGATCCGCCGCACCGTCCTGGCAGAAGGCATTGATCAGTGGGACAGCGACCTTTTCCACAATACTGTGCAAGGCGTGCAAATCGATTTCGGCGATACTCGCCACATTCGCCTGCCGGTAACGCATGTGTTCCAGCCCCGCGCTGCGCAGCGCGTTCGGCCGCCATTCCATCATCGGCAGAATCGGGCACTCGCCGGGGATGTTCTTCTGCCAAGTACGCGGGTCGGCGGGAAAGTGCTCGGGGTCGTTGAGAATGCGTAACGCGGTGTGGTAACCGATTACCAACGTGGCGGGCACATTCGGTGCCAGCTCCACCGGAACGAGCGAGCCGTACTTGCGGCGCATCTCACGATAGGCCCGGTGCGGATCCGCGGCATACTCCTCCGAATACAGCGCATAACGTGGTCCGGCCGTGTCTATCGGTGAGCCGTGCTGGGCGGGAAAGCCGTTCGCAAACGCTGAGGTGGATGGCGAGAAATGTGGCGTGGTCACAAGAAGAGACTCCAGAGGGGAATGAACATTCGACGAGCGTGGTCGATGCGCGGCTCTGCGCCTCGCTCAGGTGCGTCAAGTCGATATGGATGTATCGGATTCCAGGTCGAATCGGCACATATTGCAATGGACGTGGGTACTGCCCGACCCGCGAGTAGATTGTCTCCCTTCTGTATCGGTGGAGGGCTTCCCCCATAACCCGGCACCGGATCCAGCAAGGATGTCGGCAGACCTGGAACGGTCCGGGACATTGCGCGATGGGGATTGCGGAATGTGACTGGATAGCTCGATCAGAATGCTCGGAAACCTGCTGAACAATGATCCGAACCATTCGGCATGCGGAGCGCGCGAGAAGAACTGATCACCGGTACCGTGAACACCGCACGTGCCGATTCCACCGCCGCGAACGAGTTATGGCATGTCAACGACGAGACTCCTTACGGTGGAACAAGAATTCGACAAGTGTGATCAACGAACGCAGGCATGTGCCTCGGTCGCGCGCATCCAGTGATGTCAGCGGGGTGTCCGGTTCCAGATCGAGGGCATCACGAACCTCGTCGATCGGGTATTGCCATGCCCCTTCGAATTGGTTGACAGCAACTGAGTACGGGACGCCACGTTCTTCGAGAACCGAGAGAACCTCATCGGATTTCTCGATGCGGCGGGTATCGACCAGCACGAGCGCACCGAGTGCGCCCTTGGCGAGTTCCTCCCACAAAGGGACGAACCGCTGCTGGCCAGGTGTACCGAACAGGTAGAGCGCGAGTGTCGGGCTGAGCGTGATCCGGCCGAAGTCCATAGCGACGGTAGTCTGCGCTTTGCCGGGTAAGCCGACCATGTCGTCGACGCCGACACTGGCTTCAGTGATGGTCTCCTCGGTGCGCAGCGGCTTGATCTCCGAGACGCTGCTGACGAACGTGGTCTTGCCCACACCGAAATTGCCTGCCACCAACAGCTTCACCGAGCGGGTCACGGTCTCCGGCACATAGTCGACGGTCCGATCAGACGGCGAGAGCACGGAGCCCATTGAGTACCTCCTCCAGCAGAGCGATCTCCGGCAAGGATTCGGCCGGGGTCGGGGTGACCAAATGCCCGCTGTCCATGAGATCGGACGCGATGATCTTCACGACGGATGGCGGCAGATCGAGGTATGCAGCGATCTCGGCGATCGAAAGCGCACCTCGGCGACTGCACAGCGTCATGACCCGGCGCGCGTCGGATGAGGCGCCAGGAAACGGATCTTTGGCAGTCAGAACCAAAGTGACCAAGTCCAGCTCGCGAGTGGGGCGTGTACGCCCCCCGGTACGCACATAAGCCCGAACCAAGTCCGGATCGCGACGATGTTTGCTCATGACATCACCACATCAACGCTCGGCGCCGTGCTACCCGGCGGGGTGGCGCCTTCGACTCGCTCGCTGTGCTCGATCATGGCATTCCGCTACCGTCTATGCGCCTGCGCGGCTGGCTGCTCAGCTCACGTCCGACTCGACCGGCCAGCTCGTTCATCCGGTGCGCGATGAGGCCCACATCGATATCGGAGGTAGTCGCGACGCCGAGCAGCGCGCCTTCCCCTGCCGCGGTGATGAGGATCATCCCTTGGTCGTACTCGGTGATGTTCTGCCGCACGCCGTTATAGGCATCGCCGCAGAACTCACCGAGTGCTTTACCGAGCGAACGCAAACCGGAGGCGGCGGCAGCAAAGCGTTCCGCCTCGTCGCGAGTGATTCCCGTAGAGTGCGCGATTCGCAATCCGTCGTCGGACAGCAGGACCGAGAACCGCACACCAGAGATATTGAGATCTTCGAGTAGCCAGCCCAGTTTGTTACTGCTGTCGGTCACGGGTGTGGCCATCAGGATGTCATCCCTTCCGTGTCATCGGATGCGGCGGCGCGGCCGCGCTTGGAGCCTGTATGCCATGCTGCGGCGATCTCAGGGCGAGCCATGCCCGATTCGGCACGCGGACCGACCGGAGCCAAAGCGACCGTCCGTCGTCGTCGCTTGGGGAGGCCTCCGCTGGTGATCTCGTGCACCGACAGCTCCTGCTCCTCGTTGCCCGACCGCGCGCTCGACGCATCGGGAGCGGCCACGATCGGCTCTGCTTGTGCCTCGCTCACTGGTGCGACCTCCTGGATGTTCTGCGGACTGACCAGCAGCGACTCCGGGATATATACCATCGCGCGCATACCGCCGTAGACGTTCGGTCCGTCGATGTAAACGGTGAAGCCATAACGGCGAGCCAGCGCGGCGACACCAGGGAAACCGACTTTCGGTGACGGACCGAGCTGGTGGATGTCAACGGGCCTCTCCTGTGCGAGCACCTGGCGGGCCTCCTCCATCTGCTCGGCATTCATCCGCACACCCGCGTCGTCGATGATGACGGTGACACCATGGTGCCCCTCCTGGAAGCTGACGTCCACATAGGAAGTCGGCGGAGAGTACCGCAATGCGTTGTCCAACAGAGTCGCCAGAGTATGCACGAGCGGTTCCACCGCGCGGCTGGTCACAACACGATCGAGCTGGTTGGGCCGCACCCGCAGATATTCGCGGACCCGACCGATAGCGCCACCGACTACGTCGGTCAAGGACTGCGCAGGCCAACGCCGACCGGGCAAACCACCACAGACGATCACGTAGGACTGCGCCTGACGGATCATCTGCTGCACAGTGTGATCGATGCGAGTAAGCGTCTCGTACACCTGATCGTCGCGATGTTCACGCAACGCGGCGCTCACCACCTGGCTGACATCGGCGCCGAGACTGACCACGGAGGTGCCGAACGAGCGGACCGCCGCGCTGGTCGCCTGCCGTGCCGCAGCAGAAACCTCGACGCGAGCAGCCTCTTCGGCGGCTTTGATCGCCCGCTTCGCTTCGTTGTCGGCGAATTCTCTGGTTTCCGCACGCATCAGACTCAGATCATCGACGTATCGCTCACAGATCCAGTGCAGGTACCGCACCGACCGCGAATCCTCCATACCCGCCTGCACCTCCACCGGAGGCACCCGAGGCTCGAACCTGCGTATCGCATCGGCGACCTCGGGGAGCGTAGTGGTGACAAACCGCTCCAGCGTATCTTCCGTCGCACGCTGTTCCCTGGTCAGAGCCTCGAGCTCGGCTCGCTGAGCCCTGGCGTACCGCACTGCGTAGAGCGCCCCCACTATGGCGATCACCAAAGCGGCGGCAAGGATCCATGAAAGCGCCACAGCCATATCTTGATTCATCAGTTCTTTCGTCGTTGACTGGTCTCGAGGAATTCGGCCCTCCGCTGTTCTGCTTCGCTCGCCTTCCTCGCCTGCCGACCGTGAACGGACCGATTGATCGGGTCCACGTCGGGTACCGGAACCCCGCATCGACCAGCACTCCGCCCGAGCGCCTACCACACAATGGTCACAGGACAGGCGATTACATGTGAATCACCGTCCGTGTGGATCATGTCCAACGGCGACCAGAACCCGACTATTCGCACAGTAGCAGCATTCCATCGAAGTCTCTTCAGAACTTCTCATCACCACCAGGTTTCCTCGAATTGGGCGGATGACCATTACAGGCTCCGACTCGATCGGGCAGCGCCGGATACCATGCGCCCATGGCAAAGCTGAAGGTATCGGTCGACGTCCCGATCTCCCCAGAGGAGGCCTGGTCACACACCTCCGATCTCGCTGAACTCGGCACGTGGCTGACCATGCACGAAGCATGGCGCGGCACCGTCCCCACCGAATTGAGCGTCGGTACACAATTAGTGGGCATCGCCTCTGTCAAGGGCTTGCGCAACCGGATTACCTGGACGGTACGAGCCGCGCAACCACCCCATCGCCTACATTTGACCGGCGTGGGCAAGGGAGGCACCAAACTGGGCCTGCAACTGATCGTCACCCCGAAAAGCTCGGGTTCGCAAGTCGCCATAGACATGGAACTCGGTGGCGCACCGCTGTTCGGGCCGATCGGCTCTGGTGTCGCCCGTGCTGTCCGAGGCGATATCGAACGATCTCTCGATCGCTTCATCGCCCGCTACACCTGACCGTGCGGTCCTGAATCGCTCGCAAGGCGGCGGGTGGCAACGATTTTCGGGTTCACAATCGCACTGCCGTGGGCGCGAAGCTGGATATGTCCCGGAAAAACCTGGTGAGCAGATGTCCACGAAGCATATCTGGCTATATGTACACTGCATCCGCCTCTTCGGCGGCTTTCGGATCCGCCGACTTGGTTTGCGGCAGGAAGAAAGCCGAGATCAACACAATCCCTGTCAGCGCGATCATACCGATCGGGTCGAGCAACATCGGTACACCGAGCACAGCCATCACGTGGCCGATTCGCTGCGAACCAGCGGCGTGGGTCATGATCGTAATGCCCAGCGGCATGAGCAGGCCGTCGCCGAGACCCTGGATCATGCAGAATGCGATGAGTGATTCGATATTCCACGCCGCGATGGCGTAGCTCGTGTCGAATAAGTATCCGGAGATAGAGCCACCGGTTAAGCGTGACGCTTCCCACACATTCGCACCGGATACTTTGCCGCTTCCTTCAGCGGATACCGGAGCCACCTCCGCCACATGCCAACCGGCAACGCGATCGGCGAGGGCGCTCAGCGCTGCCCGCTTCTCAGCAACAGTTGCTATAGTCGCCTCACTGTGCGGTTATCCGGTCGGTTTCGGCGTGTTGACACCGCGGCAACACTATTTGTTGC
Organism: Nocardia sp. TBRC8007; assembly: GCF_056629435.1. Lineage (NCBI taxonomy): Bacteria > Bacillati > Actinomycetota > Actinomycetes > Mycobacteriales > Nocardiaceae > Nocardia > Nocardia sp. TBRC8007. The sequence goes on from NZ_JBWSOR010000029.1 coordinate 40,844, forward strand.
GGTGTTGCTGATTGTGCCGATAATCCACTGTATCCTGGCTGGTAATGAGGCGCACGCTCCCGCACTGACGATCGTGGCTACACGACAATTCGAACCGGTCGTGGCAGAGATTCCCTTCCGTGGGATGGCCGATTCACTGGACCGCGAGTGCGTACCGCACCCCACCCACTACATCGCACAGTCCATACTTCCTGGCGGCTGGAAGCTGGCGGCACCGTTGCTGCTTGCACTCAGCGCGCTCGTGACCTTCGCCGCAGCGTCGGCTACCTCGGCCACCGTCTGCGGAGTACGGGGTCCACCACTCGCCGCAGGCCGGGTCACTCTGGTCTTGCTCTGTATCGCCCGGTGCTGATCGGCAGGCGCCAGGCCGGCTCCACTTATCCGCCGGCCGGTGTCCGCTGCTCATGCACACCACTACCGCCGTTCAGCGGTTCCGATACAGAAAGCGACAATCATGACCAAGGTCATGCTCGACACATTCAGCGATCCCGCAGCAGCATTGATCGGGGCGCCGATAGCCAGCCGGTACCCACATGGGCTGGTCGGCAATACCCCAGTGCTATGGATCGGAGCGCCACTCGCTCCCGTAGGGCGGGGGTTCTGGGCCAAACTCGAAGGGCTCAACCCTGGAGGGATGAAGGACCGTCCCGCGCTGCACATGGTGCGCAGCGCAACAGATCGCGGCGAACTGGAGCCGGGTGCGCGGATCGTGGAATCCACCAGCGGCACCTTGGGTTTGGGGCTGGCACTCGCGGGAATGGTCCAGCATCATCCGGTGACCGTGGTGTCCGACCCGGGACTGGAGCCGATCATCGCGCGCATGCTCACGGCCTACGGAACAAAAATCGATCTGGTGACCGAACCGCACCCGATCGGAGGCTGGCAGCAGGCCCGACGCGATCGGGTGACCAAGTTGCTCGCGGCCGAGCCCGATGCGTGGTGTCCAGACCAGTACGACAACCCGGATAATGTCGAGGGCTACACATCGCTGGCATTCGAACTGGTCGAACAACTGGGCGGCGTGGATGTGCTGGTATGCGCGGTCGGCACAGGAGGTAGCTCCGCGGGTGTCGCGCGGGTGCTTCGACGATTCAATCCGGAGTTGCGGTTGATCGGTGTGGACACCGTGTTCTCGGCGATTTTCGGACAACCAGCGGGCCCACGGCTGATGCGCGGGCTTGGGTCGAGCATTTACCCGGTCAATGTGGACTACGAGGCCTTCGACGAAGTCCACTGGGTAGCCCCTTCCGAGGCAGTGTGGGCATGCCGCACGCTAGCCGCGACACACCACGCCACCGGTGGCTGGAGCGTCGGCGCGGTCGGGTTGGTCGCGGGGTGGGCGGCACGCGTGTTCGATACCGATACCAGAATCGCGACGATCTTCCCGGACGGCCCACACCGCTATTTCGACACGATCTATAACGATGATTACTGCGCCGAGCACGGGCTACTCGACACCGATCCGCCGGTCGAACCGAATACGATCGCCTATCCCGTCCAACAGGTGGCGCACTCCTGGACCCGTTGCACCACCGTGATCGATCCCAGGAATATCACTCGCACCCCCGAGCCTGCACTGTGACCGTAGTACGGAAGTTCAGTGGTTTCGCCCCTGCCACCCGACTGTTGATGATCAACCAGTTCGGCATCAACCTCGGTTTCTATATGTTGATGCCGTACCTGGCCGGGTATCTGTCCGGTCCGCTCGGGCTGGCGGCATGGGCGGTAGGACTGACACTGGGCGTGCGCAACTTCTCCCAGCAGGGGATGTTCCTGATCGGTGGCACGCTGGCCGACCGGCTGGGCTACAAACCCTTGATCGTCACGGGCTGCCTGCTGCGCACTGGTGGTTTCGCCTTGCTGGCGTTCGCTACCTCGCTGCCGGGATTGCTGCTGGCCTCTGCAGCGACAGGTTTCGCCGGAGCACTGTTCAACCCCGCTGTACGCGCCTATCTGGCCGCCGATACCGGCGAACGCCGGATCGAAGCCTTCGCAGTATTCAACATGTTCTATCAAGCAGGCATTCTCGCCGGCCCACTGGTCGGCCTGGCCTTGCTGACCATCGATTTCACGGTGACCGCAGGTGCGGCAGCGGCGGTGTTCGCGGCCCTGACGGTGGCACAGCTGTTCGCGCTGCCATCCCGGCGCGCCGAGAAACCCGCTGAGCGGCCCTCCGTACTAGGCGAATGGCGGACAGTGGCTACCAATCGCCGGTTTGTCTGGTTCTCCGTGGCAATGATCGGCTCTTACATACTGTCGTTCCAGATATACCTCGCGTTGCCGCTGCAGGCGGAGTTCATCGCCGGATCGCAGTCGCAGGCCTTGGTATCGGCGCTGTTCGTGGTGTCCGGGGTGGTGGCCATCGCTGGACAACTGCGTATTACAGCGTGGTTGCGGGCCAATTGGGGCACAAACCGAAGTCTGGTTGTCGGCATAGTGATTCTCGCGGCCTCCTTCCTGCCCCTGACGGTGATCCCCGATCCCCATCGCCTCGGCACGCTGGCCGCAGTCATCGCACTGTTGACCGGCGCCGCGATACTGGCGGTCGGCACTGCGGCCGTTTTCCCATTCGAAATGGATACCGTCGTCGCCTTATCCGGAAGGAAACTGGTGGCGACGCACTACGGGTTCTACAACACTGTGGTCGGCATCGGAATCCTCATGGGCAACCTGACTACCGGCGCTATCGTCGGCGCCGCCCGCAACGCTGGGGCGGACTGGGCGATCTGGGCAGGCCTCGGCGTCATCGGCGCCATCGCGGCGTTCGCGGTGCGCCGATTGGAGAGCACGCAAGTCGATGCCGATACATACGCAGGCGACTCGAACTCTCCGCAGGAAGGTCAGGAAGGACGCCCGGCACCGGAAGATTCCCCAGAAGTCGAGCGCGCGACGGTTGCTCTCACCAGGCGGGCGGGAGCGCACCGACTGTAATGACCTCCGTGGTGGCATCCGCGCCGTCACACCACGTATATGCCACCGCTTCCACCAGTCGGTACCCAACTCACCGGCTTGCGCGAGCAGCCAGGGCCGATTATCGACAGATGAACAGTGAATTCAGCGCGTATGTCGAGACCAGAAGTCGCAATTGTGTCGAATACCAAAATCCAGGGACACGGTGCTGCCGGTCGATCGCATGATCAGCGCCGGGCCATCCTGACCATGTCCGGTAGACACAGGCCAGGCAGGCCACACGGGTGAGCCGGGGCTATTCGGGTCTGCGGTGTGAGCGAAAGTCGTCCACCACCGCTGCATCTGCCTGGCGAAATCAGCCGATCGGCCGGTCCACGGCATCGGTATCCCCATCAAACTGCTGAACAGATAAAACAGTTCAGCGGTGTGGAAAGCGCCCGGCAACAAAACATTGGCATCGCCGAATGGCGCCTGGTCGAATTCGTACTGCCACAGAGGATTCCCGAAGTCGCGAGCAACCCGGCTGGTGAGCAGCGTGGGACAGGCGAACAAACCGTCGGTGATCACCGCGGATTGCGCGGCTGCAGGCGATGGATATCGCGCAAGGGGGTATTCGGCGAGTATGTGGTCGGCGTGGACGCCGAATGATCGGCGGATATAGCTCTCATAGCTCTCGGCATCCGGGACGTGACCACGCCCATAGTCGGATGCCACAACGAGCAGCGTCCCTTCATCGCTGTTGGTTCCGATGAGCAAGGGAATCTTTCGATCGGCTCGACCCAGCGCGGCATCGAGTGTCCGGGTTACGACGACACCATCGATGCTGGGGATCCAGAGCGGGGTCTCCTGGTCGGGAGAGGCACTCGCCGACTTCAGCAGCTTCGCCGCGGGCAACGAACGCAGACAGACCAATCGTGTTGCCGGATCGCCGCATCCGAGGCCCTCGGCATAACGCTCCGAGCGGGCAGTGGCAGCGCCGCGGCTACTGGGGACCACAAAGGTTTTCGTACAAGAACCGCTTTGGACGATGGCTTTATGGTAAAGACCATCAGAAGCAGGAGCCGCGAAATGTGTGCAAACGCTTCCACCACCGGCCGATTCGCCGAAGATCGTAACGCGCGCCGGATCGCCGCCGAAAACCGGGGCATTGTCGCGTACCCACCGCAGAGCGGCTTGTTGGTCCTGAATGGCTACTGTTCCCGTAGCTCCACCGGACTCAGCAGCCAATTCCGGCAGCGCCATGAATCCGAACGGTCCGAGCCGATAGTTGGGGATGGCCACGATGACGTCGCCTTCGGCGACCATCCGGCTGGGTGCGTCATACTGGCTATTGGTGCCGTTGGTGTAGCCCCCACCATGGAAGAACACCATGACCGGCAGTCGTCTGTCGCCGACGCCATCGGGCACATACAGGTCAATGCTCAGACAGTCTTCGCTCATGGGGCCAACCAGCGGAAGTACAGGAATGTACTCGTTCTGCGGACAACTGGGCCCATGACCGGTGGCAGGCCGTACACCGGACCACGGCGGTACTGGACGCGGCGGTCTGAATCGCGCTGCGCCTCCGGTGGTCGCGGCGAAAGGGATTCCCAAGTACTTGATGATTCCGTCCGCGGCGAAGCCTGCGATCGCGCCACCAGTCACTTCTACGGTGAGCGCCGGCGATGCGGACACGGGCCCTGGCACACCCACAACCATGAGGCCAGTAGCCACCAGCACGGATATCGCTGTTCGTATGATCGAGCGAATCATTGCGGCCCAACACCTCCGCTGTGGTCGCTACGGTCGACGGCAACGAATTCGTTGGTATCGCCGGGCGGCGATGACCGACGTTCGAACAGCTGGGCATCGGCATGACCGGACTCCGGCAATGGCACGAATCGAAAGCCGCGCTAACCTTCTCTCCTGACAACCACTAGAAACAACCAAGCCTGCCATCAGCCACAACTACCATCAACTCCGGTCACGAATGCTTCAGGATACTGAGCAAGCGATATGGCATCTCGGACAGATGCTACAACGCTGCCGAACGTATCGACGGACACATCACCGTCATCGGCATCATCTGGTTGCGACCGTATCTATCGAGTGACAAAAGCACAGTGAAACCTCCTCCGGAACGCTATGGCGCCCACTGTGGGCGAGAGCACGCCCCGACGCCGGTGCCCTCAATACGGCGGCCGCTCGGCGGAGCACGGGCCGGTGATCGTAGCCGAGGCCAGCGCGACGGACAGGCAGCGCAACTCACCGGGGATCAGTACCGACCGGATCGCCCCCTGAAAGGATTCCAGTATCACACCGTCGGACCACCGCACGTCGTAGTGATACCAACAACGACCGAAGCTTCTACCGCGCTCGATATCACGTTCTGTGCGGACAGCAAGCTCAGTCAACGCGGCAGCCACCTGACTCGGCTCGCCGGTGCTGGCAATCTTCCACCACACCCTGTCGAAGTAGCCCGGCTCAGAGATCTCGATCCGGTAGAGCAGTGGTGTACCTACGGTATCGGAGGCGGTCATACCGCTCAGACTGCCCCAAAACAGACTGAGCGGACGGATGAAACGCCGGACGCACGCAGAGCCATTCCGCACCGTCCGGAAAACCACAGGCCCCCTACTGGCCATACCACCACGTATCCCGCCGCCTGCCGAACTCGCCACCGCACGAACTGCTATATCTCGATGCGGTCCACCAGCCAGCGAGGGCCGACCACCCGTGCCCCGAGTGCCTCCACACGATCGCGGAGTTCTCGATCCGCCGTTACCACGGTGATCAAACGATCACCGTCCTCCGCAATAGCCGCGGCCACCACATCAACGATCGCTTCATCACCAGAACCGTCTGCCCGCACCACGCGCAGATTATCCAGTCCCGAACCCTCTTTCCCGGCAACCGCGGCCTTCGCGGCTCCCTCGAGCACCATTACCACCTCATCCAACCAACTGAGGCGTTTCTGCAGCCTCGCCACCTCCATAAGCAATCGCCGGGCCGCACCAGAGCGATCACGCCACCATCCGTCGGGCCGTGAACCGACAACATTCGCAGCATCCACCACAATCAGTCGCATACCGCCACCCGACACTTCCGACCTCCTTCCACACGGAGAACTGGCCTGAACCGACCCCAGCTCCATTCGGCTGTCCGGGCCATAGGTTCACCGAACTCCGCATCAACTACAACAACCTTCATCGTGCCCCGCAGATATCCCCGAGGAAATACCGCTCCTACCCGAGGCGTACCGTTGCGAATGCGCTTTGACTTGGCGATTCGCCCACTCGCCTGATCGTGCGGTAATCTTTCTGAGCGCCGGAACGATCGGCGCGACGGGCTGTGGCGCAGTTTGGTAGCGCACTTGACTGGGGGTCAAGTGGTCGCAGGTTCAAATCCTGTCAGCCCGACACAGAGGAAACCCCCTCCGAACAGTACCGGAAGGGGTTTCCTGCTATCTAGCTATCTGGAGACTTGGGACCACTTTGGGACCAGGGCCGCCCTCGAGGTGTTGTGACAGCCTCTTGCCGTCGTCGCGCAACGCCTCCATATCCGGGTGCAGGTATCGCTGGGTGATCCGGGGATCGGTGTGGCCGGCGATCCGTTGCAACCGGTGCAGCGGTACTCCGGCGTCGGCGAACCAGGTCAGTCCGGTGTGCCACAAATCGTGGCGCCGGAGATATTCGTAGCCCAGCTGCGCGACGACCTCATCCCAGTGCGTCGCCTTCCGCAGAACCCCGGTCGCGATCCGACCACCCCGCGGCCCGACGAACAATCGGGCGTTCATGAACACTTCTCGCCAGTCGGCGTCCTTCGCATCCCGTAGAGCAGGGTCGGAATCCACGCGAGCACGAGCGGCGTTGATCCGGCGCAGAATCACCGGCTGTATCTTCGCGATGAGCGGAATGGTCCGCGCGCGTTTGCCTTTTGTGCCCTTGTCGAGCATTCCACCAGGGCCGGGGGTGGTCTGGCGCCGCAGCGTCCACACCCACTGCTCGGTGTCGATGTCGCGGACCCGGCACCCGGACACCTCACCGATACGAGTGGCTGTGCAGGCGGCGAACACGACCGCGTCACCCCACCCTTGATAGTGGCCGGCCGAAGCCTCGACAAGCGCCGCGGCAAGCTGTTGCAGCGTCGCCCAATCCGGCAGCGCCAGCGCCCGCGGATTGTCGAGTTCGTCCTCGTGCCGTGCGAGTTGACGTTGCCACCCGCCGACATCGACACGGTTACGGTCGATGACCTCATCTCGCACGGCCTGGTTCAACACACGTGCCAACGCCGCAAGCGTGTTCTTGATGGTGGACTCACCGCACCCGTCGGCGATCCACGCGGACACGGCCCGGTCGGCCAAGCCGGTCGTGATCATCGTGACCGGAAGATGCCCGAGCATCGGCACGATCCTGAGCCGCCAGCCCGCGCGGTACGGGTCGAGTGTCTTGGGCTCCACACCGCGCATCGCGGCATCCCAATGCACCTTCCCGTACTCCGCCAAAGTGGCCGTCGCGGTCTTCGGATCAACGCCACGAGCGGCGGCCTGCTCGATACGTTCGATCCACGACTCCGCCTCCTCACGGGTGGCGAACGACTCCGACTTGGATGCACGGCGCTTCGTCGCCGGGTCGGCCCAACGCACCCGCGCGCGATGCGCGCCGACCTTCCCACGGAACTCGATATCACCGCGTATCGAGACCCCGAGCGGGATCACCTGCACTCGCCCGTCCATCACGCCGCCGCCGGATCGATGCGTTTGTTTCTCAGGTAAGAGATCAGATCGGCACCGCTGTAGCGGATCACCCGGTCGGATACCTGCACGAACGGGGGCCCTTGGAGCGGATGTGCGGTGCGCCAGCGGCGCAGGCTGGACGCGTCCAATTTGAGCAGTACCGCAACCTCTTCGGTCGTGTACCACTCCGACGGCAGAATCTGTACCTCATCTTTCATGGATCGCCCCCTTCCTATCGAAGTGATGCTCTCTGACTACGGTTTCCCGAGTGTGGTTCCGGTTGGACGCCTGGTTCCAGTCGACGGTCTCGCGGGAGGTCCGCATGCACCAGGTCGAGGGATGCTACCTGCCGTATCGGGCACATCAGGCCGCTGCGCAGGCGCGGTCGCGGCCGAAGCGGTCCAAATTGGTGACCGATCAGGCGTTACGATCCAAGGTGGAAAAGGGGCTGGAGCAGCGATTCTCACCTGAACAGATCGCGGGCCGGCTCCGCAAGGACTTCCCCGACGACGAAAGTATGCGGGTGAGCCACGAAACGATCTATCAGGCCCTGTACTTCCAGGCACGCGGCGGACTCAAACGCGAAGTACAGCAAGCACTTCGGTCCGGAAGAACCAGGCGCAAGCCGCAGCGTCGACCCGATCAACGCACGGCACGGTTCGTCGATAACATGATCATGATCAGCGAGCGGCCCGCTGAGGTCGACGACCGTGCCGTGCCCGGACACTGGGAAGGTGATTTGGTGCGCCACAAGGCGCTGCATTACCGAGCGGAGGTAAGACCTGCGCAGTTGTGCTGTCGCAGCAGCATAACGAATCTGGGGGCAGCCCGAGCCGGGAGACGCCGGTGAGGGTGACAAGCAGCCCCGACAACGACGAGACGGGCCAGCACTACCGGATGGTCCGGGTCCGGCAAGCAAGAGGAGAAGGTATACGCGAGGAACCAGTGTTCTAACGCCTCTCGAGACTCCCGCCCGCTCCAAACCCGGTGGATTCGGGCTGGTCTGCGATGCGCACCAACACCTTTTGCGGGTGTTGGGAACTCCGGGATCGGTTTAGGACGCCGGTTCCGGAGGCCACGGTGAATGCCTGCGGCGTAGCCGTGGCGATATCGCAGGGGCATAGCTGGGCACCTCACTCCTCGATCGGTGTGCAGTGAACGTGGGAACCGCTGTGCGGTTCCCAACCGGCGATCTCCGACCAGGAGCGCCGGTTCGGGTTGATGCGTCGTCAGTCGAGGGCTGTGGTGGGGCGGAGGGGCCGTAGTAGTCCGAGCGAGGGAAAGCCTCGTACATGGCGAAGGGCCCCAGCGGCTTCGACGTAGTGAGCGAGTAGAGAAGGAGGCACTGGTAAATACCGGTGAGCTGTCATGGCCCGATCCCGATCGGGCGGTATGGCGGGTACGACAGATGCAACGCAAGCCCCACCACTGGGCGGTCACCGATTCTGGCCGCCTGTTCGATGACGTGTTCAACCTCGTCCATCATCCGGATTTCCTCACCGTCGCGTGGGAACGGGTGCAGGGAAACAAGGGTGCTCGCTCGGCCGGTGTCGACCGGCTGGCACCGGCATCCATCGTTGGGGATCAGGAGATCGTGACGTTTCTGGGCCAGGTCCGAGAGCAGGTGAAGGCTCGGACGTTCACACCACTTCCGGTGCGGGGGGAGACTCATTCCCAAACCGGGAAGCGGCAAGCTCAGGCGACTCGATATCCCTACCGCAATGGTTGCTCGAGCGGCACAAGCGAATCACATGGGCGGAGCTCTACCGGAGGTTTCTGACCGGCAGGCCAGGAAACCGTCCGGCAGCAGACGGGATCGTCATGTTCGACACCACCACCATCACGGTCACCCACTATCGATGGCGGGCGAACAACATCCCCACACCATGGTCAGGCACAGCGGGAACGACCGTTCCCGCATAGCAGTAGCAATCCGTGGAGCGCCGGACGCGATGAGAGTCGCACGTCCGGTGCGGAGGGCGGGCCGAGGAAACGAACCAGGAGCAATCCTGGCACCGCGCCCCGGTCCGACCCCTACATCACCGGCACGGCGAATCAGTCCGCTATCGGCACTTTGGTCGAGCGCACGACCCGATGCACGATGCTGGTCCACCTGCCCGGTCTGGACTCGGCTATCGGGATAGTGCGACGCTCATCGCGGTGGCCATGGTCGCGATCCTGCTGGCGCACAGGTTCACCCCGGTCTCCGGTGTGCTGCTGTTCTGGCTGGCGTTCGTGCTGACCCGCCCGCTCGGCGCGACCGCCGGTGACCTGCTGTCGAAACCGCACAACAGCGGCGGTCTCGGATTCGGCACCTAGGGCACCAGCGCGGTGCTGCTGCTCATCTTGTGTGCGGGTGTCGCCTACAGCCAGCGGACGCTGTCGGCGCGGCGGGCGCCGGACGAATCTCGTGAATCCACCGGCTCAACGAGCCGACCGTAGCAGCGAAATCCATTGCGCACCAGACGAAAAAGCCACCACCCACGCCGGTTGTGTCCGCGCTTCACCTGCTGACTATGAGGGTGATGACGGCGGTCGTGCCACCGGCGGAGTTGCCGGTCAGGCACACCGATCCATCGTGTGCGGTAATGATTTCCGCGACGATCGCCAGCCCGAGTCCGGTGCCGCCGCTACCGCGGCCACGATCCTGTTGCAGCCGGAAGAAGCGGTCGAAGACGCGCGTGCGATCGTCCGCGGGAATGCCGGGCCCGTCGTCGGCGATCTCGATACGGGCGGTGTCCACGTCGCCGATGAGCCGGACAGCGACGGTCGAGGCAGCGTAGCGGACGGCATTGTCGAGCAGGTTGCCGACCGCTCGCGCCAGCTGCGCGGGATCACCTTGGACGCGGGCCGGTCGCAGCTCCGCGGTGATCGTGATCGCTCCCGATCGCTGACGGTGCCGGGAGATTTCGGCGGCGACGATATCGTCGAGGTCGACATCGATTGCCCGGTGCGGCAATCCACGCTCATCGGCGCGTGCCAGCAGCAGCAGATCGTCGATGAGCGCGCGCATGCGCTCGACCTCGGGAATCAGCGTGGTCCGCACCAGTGCGGCGTCGAACAGCTCTGGGCGCGCCACACCCACATCGAGCGCGGCGGCCATCGACGTCAAGGGACTGCGCAATTCGTGCGAGGCGTCCCCGACGAATCGGATCTGGGCTTCATGGCCGGACTGCAGACGCGCCAGCATCTCGTTCATGGTGACCGCGAGCGCGGCGATCTCGTCGCGCTGGCGCGGCACCGGCACCCGCTCGGTCAGATCGGCGCTGCTGATGGCCTCCACCCGCCGCCGAATCGTCTCGACCGAGCCCAGCGACCGGCCCACGAGCAGATAGGTGGTGCTCGCGGCGATCACGACTACGAACGGCGTCCCGATACCGACCAGGGAGAGAACGAGTTTGACGGTGTCCTCGATGGCTTCGTGGTCCATCGCCACCACCACCGTGTACCGGCCGCCCACCCCGTCGACGCTCGCGGTGGTCAAGCGCAGTCCGGTGTCCGGGGCGATCGGATCGGCGTTGCGGACCACGCGACCGGGTTCGGGCTGTGACGCGGTGAGCGGCTCGGCCGAGCCGTCGGTGGAGGTCGCGACAATGCGACCACCCGCGCCGATCACCTGGACAGCGGTGAGACTACGGTCGGTGGCCAGTAAGCTGCGGTCGAGTTCGGCGGGGGTATCGAAACGCAGCTGGCTGGTGACCTCCCGGACCCGTGCGGCCCCGACGTTGTCGGCGGCGATGGTGAGCGACCGGTAGAGGAACGCCACCAGCGCCAGCGCGCAGACACCCAGCCCGACCGCGACCGCGACCGCGACGATGAGCGCGGACCGCACCCGCAGCCCCCAGTCACCAGGCCGCGGCAGGGGCCGAATCCGCATCATGCACGCCCTACTTTCTTGTCTTGGGTTCGGACTGGTCATTCGTAAGATCGGGGAACCCAGGGGCTCCGGGTATGGCTGTCATGACGTCGCCGTCCGATGGCTGGAAAGGCTTGGCCGCCCGGAGTCCCGCGACGACCCGACCGCTAATTGGGATATGCGACTCGATCGCTGTGTAGGGCAAAGCTGGCGTGGTCGTCTGCTGGGCTGTGAACACCCGACGAGCAGCCGGAGGTGACCGTGCCCCGGATCTGGGCCGGAGTGGACATCGGCAAAGAACACCACCACTGTGTGGTGATCGACACCGACGGAAAACGGCTGCTCTCGCGTCGGGTCCTCAATGATGAGACGGCGCTGCTGAAACTGATCGGCGAGGTCTTGGCGATCGACGAAGACGTGCTGTGGGCAGTCGATCTCAACCATGGTGGTGCCGCGCTGTTGATCGGGATGCTCCTGGCTCATGAGCAGCCGATGGTCTATATCACCGGGCTGGCCGTGCACCGCGCCTCGGCGACCTATCGGGGCGAGGCGAAGACCGATGCGAAAGACGCGTTCGTGATCGCCGACCAGGCCCGCATGCGCCGGGACCTGGGTCCGCTGTGGCCCGGCGACGAGGTCGCCGTGGATCTGCGGACGCTGACGACTTACCGCACTGATCTGGTCTGCGACCGGACCCGTCAGATCAATCGGCTGCGGGCTCAACTGCTGGAGATCTTCCCGGCACTCGAGCGGGGGCTGGAGCTGACCAACAAGGGCCCGATAGTGCTGCTGACCGACTTCCAGACCTCGGCGGCGATCCGCCGCAGCGGTGCCAAACGGATCGAGACATGGCTGCGTAACCGCAAAGTGCGCGGTGCCGCAGACCTCGCCAAGACGGCGGTCGAGGCCGCTGAAGCTCAGCTCACCGCGTTGCCGGGTGAGAAGCTGGCTTCCTCGATAGTGGTCCGCCTGGCGAAGGGGGTGATGGCCCTCGATGAACAGATCGCCGAGATCGACGCTCTGATCGAGGCTCGGTTTCGCGAGCACCCGCACGCCGAGGTGATCCTCAGCCTGCCCGGTATGGGCAGGCAGTTGGGTGCGGTGTTCCTCGCCGCCACCGGCGGCGATATGGATGCTTTCGGTAGTGCCGACCGACTCGCCGGATATGCCGGCCTGGCCCCGACTCCACGCGACTCCGGCCGGGTCACCGGCAATCTCCGACGGCCTCGCCGCTTCCACCGCGGATTGCTCAACGCGATGTATCTGTCGGCGTTGTCGAGCCTGCAGAACTGCTCTGCCTCCAAGGAGTATTACCGGCGCAAACGTGCTGAGGGGAAAGGTCACAAGCAGGCGCTGCTGGCGCTCGCGCGCCGCCGAATCAACGTCTTGTGGGCCATGATCCGTGACGGAGCGCGCTACCAAGCCGCGCCACCTGCTACCGCGGCGGCTTGACATCGGCGTCAGGGCTTGACATCAGCATTGGGAAGCCTTTCGCCGTAATCGAGGATCGGTCGAGGATGCCGATCGGGCGGACGACCGCCCGATCGGATCGAGGACTCAGTACCCGCGCCCGCCCAAAGTCTCGGCACCATTGTGATCAGGGCGCACGGGCTTGCCGCGATCCGCCCCGCCCGCGAGGTCCACCGGATCCATGCCCCCGCCACCGTGATGACGATCGGCGAGTCCGGGGAAATCGGGGGTGTCGCCCGGCTCGGGAATGTCCACACCGTCAGGCGTGTCACCGGGTTCCGGGGAGTCCGTGGCGGCCGGTGGTCGCGGCGCGGGAGCCGCGTTGGCGACGGCGATCGCACCGCCGATCGTTCCCGCCGCGAGGATCGCGGTCACGGCGGCCATGAGCTTTCGGTTCCTGGGCATCATCGTCCTTTCGAGATTCGGTTGTTCGACTGCCGGACCACCGTGCCCCGCCCCGGCTGTGATTCCGCTGTGCCCGCCTGAGAGTCGGCACAGCCGAGGTGTCGCCGCCCGCACTCAGAGTTTCCACAGGTGCACCGCGCCACCATCGGGATGCGGTGAACCGGAACTGCCCCACGTGATGCGATCGAGGCGGTCCGAGGCGAAGGGAGCAGCAATGAATCGGTCCTCATCGAGCAGGACGGGAAGCGTCATCGGAATGGCGGCCGGGCTGGTGCTGACTGTCAACAGTCTGGTGACAGCCTGTGGCGGCAACACGCCCGGGACTACTCCGGCCCCCGCTACTGGCATTGATCACCGTCGGCGCCGCTGCGGCACGAGCCGCGCGCCGCCCGACTCTCGGTCTGGTTCGGGAGCTGTGACGACCTCGCCCGACGCCTGCCGCCCGGACCCGGTGCGGCGTGCCAAGCCGCTCGACGCGCGGGCCGAACGTTCGACCCATCCGCCCACGACCAGCGACCCGCCCAGTACGACCAGCGCTCCCAGCAACACACCGCCGACGACATCGGTCAGCCAGTGCACACCGAGATACAACCTGGTCAGCGCGACCACACCGACGAAGACGCCCCAGGCGAGCATGCCCCCGCCCCGCCACAACCGACTGCTGTCGGCGGTGCCGTAGACCACCAGCGTCGCCCCTGCCAGCGCTGCGACGCCGGTGGTGTGACCCGACGGGTAGGAGAAATCCGTTTCGGTGATCAGCCTGGTGAGCACCGGCGGGCGATCACGAGCCACCACGACCTTGGTCAGCGTGCTCGCCACGTCCGCGGTCGCCACTAGCACGAGCAACGCCACCGCGGGAACCAGCGACCGGCGACGCCAGGCGATCAACCCCGACAGCAGCACTCCCAGCAAGACGGTGCCCCCCGGACTGCCGATATCGGTGACGATCAACGCCGCCCGCGTCCAACCCGGTGAACGGTGCTCAATGAACCAGCGCAGCGTCGCCTCGTCCGCGCCGATCAGCCAACCCGACCGTGACACCTGAACGCTCAGGACGACGAACATCGCCGCCACCGCCACCACCCGCGCCAACCGCCAGCCGAATGCCGACGCGTCCCCGCCGCGATGCCACCACCGCTGCGCGACGAGCGATCCGACGATCACCACCCCGCACGCCACACCCACGCCGATCGCTATCTCGGCGGTCGACTGCTCGTTCTGGATCTCGAGAATCAGGTCGTGGATCAAGTCGGTCGTCGCGGACATGTCCGCAAGTGTCACCGCACCGCACTGTGAGAATCCTGAGAGCGAGTCGGCGACACAGGCCGGAACGGCTGTAATGGACCACACTGGAACCGACAGGAGGTGCTAACCGGATGCGAGTCCTGGTGGTCGACGACGAGGAACGACTGGCCGAGACCCTGCGACGGGGCTTGACCGCCGAAGGGTTCGTCGTGGAGATCGCCCACGACGGCCACGACGGCCACGACATGGCCGCTACCAGCGACTTCGACGTCATCGTGCTCGACATCATGCTTCCCGGCAAACACGGCTACCAGATCGTGCGAGAACTGCGGGAACACCGGATCTGGACACCGGTGCTGATGCTGTCTGCCAAGGACGGCGAATACGATCTGGCCGACGCGTTCGACCTCGGCGCCGACGACTACCTGACCAAACCGTTCTCCTTCGTCGTCCTCGTCGCCCGACTGCGCGCTCTGCTGCGTCGCGGCGCGCCCGAACGCCCTACAATCCTGACCGCCGGAACGCTGACACTCGACCCGGCCCGCCGCCACGTCACCCGCCGCGACGAACCACTCACCCTCACTCCCCGCGAGTTCGGCGTCCTCGAATTCCTGATACGCAACAAAGACGACGTGGTGACCAAAGCCGAAATCCTGCGCTCGGTCTGGGACGCGCACTACGAAGGCGCGGACAACGTCGTCGAGGTGTACATCGGCTACCTCCGCAAGAAGATCGACGCCCCGT
The DNA here is from genome assembly GCF_056629435.1 of Nocardia sp. TBRC8007. NCBI lineage: Bacteria > Bacillati > Actinomycetota > Actinomycetes > Mycobacteriales > Nocardiaceae > Nocardia > Nocardia sp. TBRC8007. The sequence goes on from NZ_JBWSOR010000029.1 coordinate 56,188, forward strand.
TCGGATTGGCCACGATCGAGACCGTGCGTGGCGTCGGCTACCGCCTGCGCACCGACGCCTGAATCCAATACTCGGCGAGGTAGTCGACCAGAATGGCTGACACGTCCAGAGGACCGGGCAGGAACATACCCAGGTAGCGGACCATGACCAACTTGAGGTCCCAGCTGAGGTTCCGGCTTATGTGAATGTCACCGGTTGGCGGGCTGGATGATCACTGGCCGTAGTCTGCCGCAGGTGCCGGGCTGGGGCTGGCTCGTGAGGTTCCTGCCGCCCGTTCGGGCTGGCTCGCCGGGGGTTGGTGCTCCGGCTCGGCACCGGCCGCGGGCCTGACTCAACAGAGGTGTGGGACACACAGGCCGAAAGCCGGAATGTCACCCGCGGCTTCCTATATCCGACGAGGAAACAAGGAGACGTGGTTGACGGTGGTGATCGGGGTCGACCCGCACAAGTCCACTCATACGGCGGCAGCGCTGAATGAGGCGACCAACAAGACGCTCGAGACGATCCGGATCGATGCCACTCTCCCCTAGTATCGGCGACTTCTGTTGTGGGCGAAACGATTTCCCGAAAGACGCTGGGCTGTGGAGAACGCGTGGGGTCTGGGCCGGCACCTTGCCCAATGGCTGATCACCCACGGTGAGACGGTCATCGACGTGCCATCCACGGCCACTGCGCGGGTCCGGGAATTGTCGAGGGGCGAGCGGCGCAAGAACGACAACATCGACGCGGCCGCGGCGGCCAATGTGGCGGCGTTGCACGGCGATGCGGTGCCTGTCGAGGCCGAGGGCTCGAGCACCGCGCTGCGAATGCTCGATGAGCGGCGCACGAATCTGACCCGGCAGCGCATCCGGACAGTCAACCGACCTGCACGCGGTGATGCGAGAGTTGCTGCCCGGTGGCGTATCCACCGATCTGACCGCGAACCAGGCCGCCGATGCGTTACGGCGGGTCCGCCCGTCCTCACCGGTGGAACACGCCCGCAAGGAACTCGCCCGTGACCTCGTCGCCGATGTGCGGGCTCTGGACGCCCGGCTCAAGGCCAACCAGCAGCGCATGCGCGACACCGTCGCCGAGTCCGGCAGCAGCCTTCTCGACGTGGTCGGTGTCGGACCGGTGGTCGCAGCTCGACTGTTGGGCCGCACCGGCCGCGCGTCACGGTTCCGCAGCTCGGGTGCGTTCGCAGTGCACACAGGTGCAGCGCCGATCGAGATCGCCAGCGCCGACAAGTCTCGTCATCGGCTGTCGCGCCACGGCGATCGTCAGCTCAACAACGCCCCGCACACCATCGCCTTGACGCAGGTGCGCATGCCGTGAGGTTCACCCTGGGTGGCGGACACCGACTTGGCAGGATCACCGATCCTGCTGGAAGGATGTCTTCATGGCTGTCCACGGAGAGGAACCTCTGTCACCAGCGGAACGACAAGAGTTGCTCCGTTTGCGGAAACAGGTTGCCGAGCAGGACAAGGACAT
>NZ_JBWSOR010000030.1:0-54163 GCF_056629435.1 Nocardia sp. TBRC8007
CTAACTACGCCAATACTTCCCGAAAGGCAGCGATCTAAGCGTCCACGGTCACGAAGACCTCGAACACGTTGCACAGCAACTCAACGACCGCCCACGCAAAACGCTCGGCTGGGATACCCCAGCCGAGCGCCTTCGTGATCTACTCACTGCCTAAGAAACCAGGCAATGTTGCGACGACCCCTGGAATCCGCCGAGCCCATTGAGATGAGCCCCCATTGAGATGAGCCTCAGCCTTCGCAGCACTGATCACGAGCCAGGCATCCGGCGCCAAGACGATGACCATCCCGCTTGCGCCCAGCATCCTGGAATGCGCACGCCTCCGACCGATAAGGTTGATACGCATCAACAGAAACCGACGCGGCTTCTGACACGCCAGAAGCTAAGAACCTCCAGTGCACACGAATTCCCAGAGAGGTTCCGAACTGACGAACAGCGGTTATCGTATTCGAGCTACACGAAACAATGCCTATCGCGCGACCCGGATTGACATCCGCCCAGTTCACGCACCGTGGCGGCCACCCTCACGGGTGGCCGAGGATCGCAACTTGTTTGCTTGGGGTACAGACTGCACTAAATCACATGGTGGCGGCCACCCTCACGGGTGGCCGAGGATCGCAACAACACCACATTCGGGCACCCGATCCACGACACCCCCGTGGCGGCCACCCTCACGGGTGGCCGAGGATCGCAACGCGACCGGTGGGTACGTGATGAACCGCGACAAGGGGCGTGGCGGCCACCCTCACGGGTGGCCGAGGATCGCAACCAGGCGCGCCGCGCCCGAAAGTCGAACCGTATAACGGTGGCGGCCACCCTCACGGGTGGCCGAGGATCGCAACCGCTAAGTGTCCAAATCGTGTGCGATCCGGACCAGTGGCGGCCACCCTCACGGGTGGCCGAGGATCGCAACAGACGCTAGGTGCAGGCATGCGCTTCCTGGCGGAAGTGGCGGCCACCCTCACGGGTGGCCGAGGATCGCAACGAAATCTTCGACGCTCAGGTCGAGGACGCCGCCGGCGTGGCGGCCACCCTCACGGGTGGCCGAGGATCGCAACTCCGGCTACTGCCTCAACCCTGATTGCGGTGCTGTGGCGGCCACCCTCACGGGTGGCCGAGGATCGCAACGCTTCAGGTCGTTATCGAAGCACTCGAACGGACGCCGGGTGGCGGCCACCCTCACGGGTGGCCGAGGATCGCAACGCTATCCGGGTCGACGATCACCTGCGGACTGGCGAAGTGGCGGCCACCCTCACGGGTGGCCGAGGATCGCAACGACGCCGCCGCGATACAGCTCGGCGTCATCGCCGGTGGCGGCCACCCTCACGGGTGGCCGAGGATCGCAACCCCCGTCGTCCGTGGTGGCGCTATCGGCTGGTGCCGAATAGCGAGTCAGCCAGTCCAGAAGCAGGACCGCGCCGGTACCCGGCGTCGCGGTTGCCCGCCAGAACATTGCGAGCAGTGTCGAGGCCGATCCGACCAGCACATCGCGATATCGAGCTTGGGTCGGCATACACTGGGCTGCCAGATGAATCCCGGGAACGGAAGCCGATCGACCAGCGCAATCTGCTGTTCGAGCAGAAAATCCAGCACGAGCATCAATCGCAGCCCCTCCCACCCGGCGAACAGCGCAGCTTCCGTATCGCCCGGATCGGTGTCCTTCACGCGGTTGATCATCTCTCCGGCAACGTCCAGCACGGTTGCGTGATGCATTGTCGGACCCCTGGGCTCACCCATACCCTCGATCATCGCGTCTCTTGTACGCCGACTCACCGATTTCGGCCGGGTTGTCGCTGGTCAGTGCGGAGAGATCACACTACAAGGACGCTTATAGGCGTCTACCCATATGGGGACTATGGGCCATATTGACACTATGTGTCAGGTTGCGAAGTCGCCTTCAGTGATCTTCGGAGTCCTGTTCAGCGGGGCGGAGGTCGGCGAGGGTCACGAGTTTTTTGTCGATGTGTTTCTGCATCGAAGGGATCCGCTGCACGAGTGTCAGTAGGTCAGCGGTGGCGATGCAGACTTCCTCGCAAGATTGTCGCGGTCCGCTCCGATGTCGTGGTGGCCTTGAGCAACCACCGCGCCCCCGGACACTGCACGGACCCGCAGCGGCTGGCGTGCGTGCACCACTTCAAGTAGCGCCGCGGCGTGCGGTCTTATCTGCAATGACCTGGCCGATGGCGGAACTCCTGGTATGAGCGACGCTGAAGAAGGCCGTCGCTGCCCTGCAACGCGCGGATCCGGAGTGGATTTCTGAACAGTGGGGCTATGACACTGATCTCGGATTGCAGGGACGAAGATGATGACCACGCAGGCACGGCAACGGCTTTCAGTGCCAATCGTGATTGGCGTCTTGATCATCACCGCCCAACCAGCCGTGCCTGCCCAACGACACGCCGTAACCCCAGCTCACACCCTCAATCACGACTTCGCAGGGGTCCTGCATGTTAACCGCCGCGGCGCGAATCGGTAAAGTTCACAGTTGAACACCGATTGTGCGCGCCGCGCCCAATCGCCTGCGGGGGCGCCGGTCAGTGTTTGGTAGCGGTCATGATGAGGCTCGTGGGATCAGCGGCACAGCGCAATGCGCGGTCGAGATCCTCGGGAGCGACGGAATCCCCGATCGTCACTGGTGCCCACTGCACGTCGACGAAACCGGCCTCGCGGAGCACGTTCACGATGGTCTCGGTAGGCCAGTGATGCACTTCGATCTCGGTCGGCGGGTTCGTCATCACCGCTACTGTGAACTTGTCACCTTCGCGCGCATCGGCGGGCCGAGAGTTGATGAAACCCGCCGCTTCCTGCGATTCTGCACTGGAATCCGCGTTTCCACTCAGCGCCACCAGCCGGCCACCCGGAGCGAGATTGGCGTACATGACCTTCGCCATGGTTGCCATCGCCGCCCGACTGTCCGCGTAGTGCAGAACGTGTATGGCGGTGACGACGTCGAATTCCGCAAGAACCGGCATGGCTCCGAGGTCGTACACGTGGTACGTGATACCACGCGGATCGCGAGCCTCGGTCTGCTTGGCCAGCGCGATCATCCCGGCCGAGAGATCGGTGCCCACCACCTCTTTCGCACCGAGTTCCTTGATACGCCGCGTGAATCCACCTTCGCCGCAACCCACGTCGAGCACCCGGAGATCGTCCAATGGGCCGAGCGCGCGCTGGAACGACGGCCAATCGAGATTTTCCCTGACGAAGCGAATCACCGCTTCTATCTCATCGAAGCTCGCAGCAATCTGATCGTACTGATCGACATTTTCCGACATTGTCGCCTTCCTGTGGTAGCGTATTCGAAATTTTCGAGAGCGTGGCTATCCGACCAGCGCACTCGTCATACGGATGGTGGCGTAGCCCTGTCCATCCTCGGGTTTCAGCAGGCTCTTCCCGGCGAATATGACATTCGCCAGCGGGAGCAGCTGATGATAGAAATTCAGCGAGGTGTCGACATCGAATATCCAGCGCGACGAAACGAAGAACGGGAGTTCCGCGATCAGGTACTTCATCGCTTCATCGATTTGATCGGCTGCGGGTTCTTCGTGCAAACCCTTGGCAGCGAGTACATGTCTGGTCGTCTCGTCACATGCCGCGCGCAACACGGTATCCGAATTGACTTGCTGGGCACAGTGTTCCAGACTTTCCGCATATACCGGCTCGGCGGATAGCTCGGACATCCGATGCAGCCCGTCGCAGCTCCGCAGACCACCAACGGCCTCCCAAGCACGAATTACTCGATTCCGGAGGACATTCGTCTCCGCGCGCGCCTTCTTGGTCGCTTTGTCGGGGCCGTACCCCAGTGCCCGGAACGTATGTTCGAGCGACTCATCAGGGATGACCACGTCGATTCGCCGGAACTCGGCGGTCAGCCACTTGAGAATCTCCCGCAATCGATCCACGTTGAAGTAACTGTTGCCGGGGCTCACGCCGAACACGACGTGGCTACGTGATTCCCATACGTCATGACATGCGGCGGTGAAAGGCTCGACAGTGAAACCGTTTCGCTCGATGCCGACGGTCTCGGTCATGTCCAGCGCCCCGATCCCGGAGCGATGGTGGTGTCGAGGAAGTCCCTGCGCAGGTTTTCGCGAACGATCTTGCCGGTCGCTGTCCGCGGCATGTCACTTGCCTTGATCACCACCGGCGTCGACAATTCAGGCAGTCCGGTGCGTGCTCGCACCCAATCGTCGTCGTCCAGTCGTCCGTCACGTGTCGCAACGATCGGCAGTGGCGGTCCGTCGCGCCGAGGAAGTAGGGCGACGTCGGTACCTTCGGCGAGCCGGTCCACGAGCGTGTCCTCGAACTCGAGCCAACCCATTCCCGACGAAGAATTCACCTCCCGGTCGATAACCTTCAGTGCGCCCGTTCTGGTCAAGATTCCGAGGTCACCGGTATTCCACCAGTCGCCGACGACCTTTTCCTTCCAACGCTCCGGTTCTCCGTAGTACCCGGCACATCTGGCCTTGGTCTTGGCGAGAATCAACCCCGGACGCCCCCGGCCGAGGGGAGCGAATGTCTTCGGGTCCACCACCTTCAACTCGACGAACCCTGGCATCGGACGCCCGACGACGCGCGGTCCCGGTTTGTGGTCGCGTGGGCGGTTCGCCGCCCGCCGCGATATCACGGTCATCCCCATACCGCCGGTCTCGGACTGACCGTAACCTTCGCGCCAGAGCGGGAACGGGTGCCGGGAAGCATTCAGGTAGCGCCGGATGACCGGCCACCGCACCGCATCGAAGTTTCCGACGAACACCCGGACCTCCGAAAACGGATTACTGGCGCCAGTGCGGAGCAGCGGTTCCATCGACGTGTAGTCGATGGGAAGCGCTTCCATGAATGTCGGCTTGTTGGCTCGGAACATACGGTCTACCATGTCCGGCGCATTGTCGTCCATAACCAGAACCGTTGCCGGCGACAGCGTCAGGACCGAATATATCCACGTGAAGGCACGGGCGTGGACATACGGAGTGAACATCGCGACGACATCATTCCTGCGGAATGTCAGCGGTGGAAAGTGCCGGCATTCCAGGCGGGCCATCTGCTTCTGAATTGTCGCAGGAGGGAACATGACAAGCTTCGGCAATCCGGTGGTTCCCGAGGTGTGCGTCAGCATGAGAAGCTCATCGTCCGGTCGGTGCACGACTTTCGAATACGGCTTCGCAACAACTTCGTGGAAGCTCCGAGAATGCGGTGCGACACCGTCCAGGCTGACAATTCCGCCTTCGAGATCCGGGAACTTTTCGGGCGATATTTCCACGCGTTCGATACGGCCCGTATCACTGATGACAAGAGCGGGTTCGACGCGCCGGATGAGACCGTGTACCGCTTCCTTGCGAAGCAGTCCCGAGAGCATGACGGGAATAGCGCCTGTCCTGGCGATCGCCGCCGCCAGCAGGATGCAGTCGAAATGATTTGCCTTGTAGACGACCACCCGATCACCGGGTTTCACGCCGAGTTCGTCCAGCACTCCCGCAGCGTCTCTGACCAGGGACGTGAGGGCTGGCAGATCAAGACTCGACCGTTTTTCCCTGTCGATGTCCAAGGGGCGGGAGAGTTTAAATGTCATCGGTTTGCCAGAGTCACTTCTGCGGTCGAACAGTTCACCAAGACCATAGGACCAATTCGGCTTCATCAATCGCCTCCCCTAAATCTAAAGAACTTATGACGAATCGATTACCGTCACTGTTCCGACACGAACAATGACGGACTCACGAGAGTCGGATCATGATCGATCTGACTGCAATGGACTGAAATGGCTTCACGCCGCGCTATCCACGATTAACGGCTTTGAGCCGTATTCATAAGTCACCAACCGAGTCGATAGAATTCGAGTGAGGACACGGTCCTGATGACGATTAGGAGGACAAGCAACACTCGTCGATACAGCCCGAGCTTCCTCGGGTTCCCCCACTCACATCCTGCTTGCACAAACTCTGAATATCATTGAGAACAAGCCCCGCAGTAGAGCCGGTAACGCATCAGCACCTTGCGAATAGTGCTATTTGCACACATCAGCCATACCTGCGAGATCAAATGAAGTCCAGCCGATTAACAAATGGGCATGATGGATAGATGCAGATCGCTCAAGCTCCTATGATCCCAAGCCCCTCCCGATCTCGAATATTTCAAGTTCTGCTTACGCACCAGATTGCTCTATGCACAACAAGATCTACCTCGACCATCAGCGTCTGTCAACACTCGAAGATCGGATTGCCTGTAACCAAGAATCAGGCCGAACACGTCGATCGAAACACCGGAGCGCTAATTCACCAGTATGTAGAAGCGAACCTGCCAGGACGTCGGCGACCGGCGCATCGGCGTGGCTTGTGCCACATGACGGTTCGACCGCCGTCGGCGCCCGTCGGTCGTGCGCACATCCCGCCCCTGGTGTGCAGATCCCGGCCGAGCGGAGCGGCCGATGCGATGTTCAGCCCCCATTTGCCGACGACCAGCGTAAGACACTTTGCGACAAACTTTTTCGTTCCTTGCCAGACCGTTGCGATGCGGAGATCCGAGCATAATAGCCATGATCGACGGCAGATCCCATGGTTGATTCGTGTGACAACCGCAGGGTTGTGCCGATGCGAGGATCACTGGAAGACTGATTCCGCTGATGGCGTTGCGGGATGGAGGGGAAGTCACTGTGCCTCGATCGGTTCACGTGCTGGTCTGCGGGGGCGGCATCGCGGGCAATTCGGTTGCCCTGCAATTGCTGCGCGCGGGGGTGGACGTCACCGTTGTCGAACGCGCTCCCGGACCGCGGCCTGGTGGTCAAGGCGTTTCGCTGCGTGGGGCAGGCCGCAGGGCGGCGGAACTGATGGGTCTGATGCCGGGCATCCAGCAATGTCGGCTCGACGAACGCGGCATGGTGGTGGTCGATGAGCGCGGCCGCACGATGGCCCGGATGTCCAGCGAAGATTTCGGTGGCGACCGGTTCCTCGCCGACGTCGAACTCAACCGCGGCGATCTCAACCGGGTGCTTCGCGACGCAATCTCCTCGCTCCCAGACGAATCGGGCGTGCTCTACTATCGGTACAGCGAGTGGGTGGAAGATCTGAACCAGGACTTGGAAGCGGTGAAGGTCCGCTTCGCGTCCGGCGCCGTGGACAGCTTCGATCTCGTGATCGGCGCCGACGGTCTGCATTCGGACCTGCGTAAACGAGTGTTCGGCCCACACGAGCGGTTCACTGAATACCTCGGCGCCTACGTCGGATTCTTCACGATGCCCACTCCGCCCGAGACGAGGCTGGAGACCGCATGGGGCGGGGTTTATCCGGTACCCGGCAATGCGGTCGGGATGCGTCCCGAGCGAGATCCTGCGGCATCGACGGCGATCGTCAACATCCGTATGCCCGCCGACGCCGGCCTCCGGGGTGATGTCGCGAAGCAGCAGCAGTTGATTCGCGAGCGGCTGGCCGGGTGCGGCTGGGTGGTTCCCGCAATTCTGGACGCCATGTCCGAGGCCCCCGACTTCTACTTCGACGAGATGATCCGAGTCCGGATGCCGAAGTGGTCACGAGGCCGGGTGGTGCTGCTCGGCGACGCCGCATACTGTGGATCCCCGATGACCGGGATGGGTACCACCCTCGCCGTCGTCGGTGCCTATCTGCTCGCTGGTGAGATCGCCACGACACCAGATGATTTCACGCGCGCGTTCGAACGCTACGAGAAACTGATGCGGCCGCTGGCGACCCAGGTGCAGAAGGGAACCGAGGTCACCGTGCGGCTACTCCTGCCCAGAACCCGTCGCGCGCTGGCGCTCCGGCTCGCCGTCCTCCGATTGGTCGTGTCAGGACCGCTGCGCCCCGTCCGCACATTTCTCACCCGGCTCATCGGCACGAGAGGAGAGTATCCGTTGCCGGACTATTCGGGGGTCCGGTCACCGGACGACGGACACCTACTGGCCTGACGCGATCATGTGTTGCCAGTCGAAGTACCGGGCGTCGCGAGCCGGGTGAGTAGATGCCTGAAGTCGGCGGCCTCCCCGGTGGTGAGGATCGAGTGGAGGAGTTCGTCCTCCGCGGCCCGGACGCGCTTCTTGACTCTCGCGAACAGAACATTCCCGTTGTCGGTCAAGCGGACCGTGCGCTGACGTCGATTACTCGCACGGGCGCGAACGACCAGGCCGCGCGCGGCCAGATCGTCCAGATGCCTGCCCAGTCGGGTGGGGTCGCGACGGGTGCGGTGCGACAGCTGGACCTGGGATACGACCTCCGCCGATGCCAGCTCGGTCAGAATCGCGTACTCCCACATCGACAGTTTCGCCCCTTGCAGGATCGGCTCCTCCAGCGCCGCCAACTGTGGCAGCACCCGAAATATCAGCGCGGCCAGATCCGGCTCATCCCCCGCTTCACCCTCCTCCGACATGAACGTCCTTCCGTGTATCATCTACCGCGGTAGAGTATGATCGAGCGTGCCTGGGCTCGGCACGTTCAGTATCCCCGACCCGAACGCGGCCCGGGAATCCCCACGATCCCGACTCTGGCCTCGACCGGGTGCGGAGACCGACGACGATGGAAGCGAGAACGCGCTGTGGATGTATCCATGCTGTACGCCCTGACCGAAGACTTGGCTTCTTTCCTTTCCGAGGTCACGCACGGTGACCTCGGATGTCCGGTCCCACACTCCACCCGGGACGTGGGTGACCTTTATCTGCACCTCGTGGACCGGAACATCGGCGTCGCCGCGGCCATTACCGGCGAGGCGGTGCAGCGTGAGCAGGTGCTCGGACCGGACGATCGAACAGCTCTGGGCACCCGGACGGCCAATTTCCACTTCCACGGCGGTGCCGGACTTGAGGCGGGCTATCGGCGAACCGCCCGGCTCGTGGAGAACGCCTTCGCTGCCGCGACTGACCTCGACCGGCGCTGCCGGGTGGCGGGGTTCGCGGGAGAGTTCGACATCGCGGAGCTCTACGAGGAGCAGATTCGCGCCACGGTCATTCACACCTGGGACATCGCCCATGCCTTGGGCCTGCCCTATCAACCGGCTCCCGATGTCACCCAGCGGGTTCTGCGAACCATCGTCGGGCAGGAATCACCGACCACACCGCCCGGAGTGGTCGACGGCACGGACGCCTTCGCGTGTGTCCTCACGCTGTCACAACGGGGGAGCTGACAGCCTGAAACCCGGCAGAACGCGAAGGTGTCCGTGCGGGCCCGACCGTCGGCCGCATAGGGGACTTTCGGCCGGAACACGCACATTCATCGCACATGAATACCGATATTCGTTAGGAGCCTTACTGATATGACGAACAAGAAGGTGGCCACCGAGCCGAACGACCTGGCCCGGTACCTCGTCGAGTATGTCAACGCTGGCGACATCGACGGGCTGGTGTCGTTGTACGAACCCACCGCCGTGCTGGCGTTCCCACCGGGCGCTGTCTCGACCGGCCATGCGGAGATCCGCAAGGTTTTCGAGCAGCTCGTCGCGGCCGCCCCGGAGATGCCACCGAGTAAGCAGCATCCGGCACTGGTGAGTGGCGACCTGGCACTGACCGCATCCACACTGCCCACCGGTCAGGTGAGTGTCGAGATTGCCCGCCGGCAGCCGGACGGGTCGTGGCTCTGGGCTGTGGATCAACCGGTGCTGGAGCCGTAGTGGCGATGACGTGCTCGAGTTGTTCGATCTGCTGATGGTCACCGACTTGATGGCCAAGGCCGAACATCAGTCCAAGGACGAGAAGCTCAAGCGCTACCCGCGGGTGAGCCGCAACGCCGGCAAGCTGGCCCAGGCGGTGCGGGTGCTGCTGGAGATGAGCGAGGCCGAACCGGAGCTGTCCCTGGAACTGGTGTGGGATCTGATCGAGAACACCGTGTCCAAGGCCGAGTTGCGGGCCGCGCTCGCGGCGATCGATGAGCTTGTGCCGCAAGCTGATCCGGAGTGCGACTCCCAACGGCTCAAGGAGCTGGCCAACCGGTACGCGACGGTGCGCGGGTTCCTGCCCGCGATGATGCGCCACATCGAGTTCGGCGCTACCGCCGACGCCGCGCCGGTGCTCAAAGCGGTTGTGGCGCTGGCGGAGATGATCGCCCCGCAGCGTAGTGGCCGGGGCGGGTTACCGGCGCGGTGGCTCGACGCCCGGCGCGTGGATCACGACCTGGTTGCCGGTGGCTGGCAGCGCCTGGTGTACCCGCTGGAGCGGCCGGAGCAGACCGTGGACCGCCGCGCCTACACCCTGTGCGTGCTCGAGCAGTTCCATCGGCATCTCAAGCACCGCAACATCTTCGCTGAGCATTCCTCCAAATGGCGTGACCCCCGCGCGCACCTGCTGTCCGGGATGGCGTGGGAGGAGGCCCGGGACCGGGGCATGAACGCTCTCGGGCTGCCGGGCAATCCGCGCGAGATGCTGGACGAGTTGGCCCAAAGCCTCGACGGTTCCTACCGGGAGCTCGCCGCGCATCTGGGTGAGGACGCGTCGGCGTCGGTGGACGAGGACGGGAAACTGCACGTGGCGGTGTTGTCAGCGACGCCGGACCCGCCGAGTCTGGTCGATCTGCGCCGCCGCACCGCGGCGATGATGCCGCGGGTGGATCTCCCGGAAATGGTCCTCGAAGTGATGTCGTGGCTTCCGGAGTTCGCCGAGTCGTTCACCCATGTCGCCGGTACCAGCGCCCGGGTCGCCGATCTGGGGGTGTCGGTGGCGGCGGTGCTGTGCAGCCAGGCCATGAACGTCGGCCTGGTCCCGGTGACCACGCCCGGCTCCGACGCGCTGACCCGCGACCGGCTGCGTCATGTCGATCAGCATTATCTGCGCGCGGAGACGATGGCCGCTGCGAACACGGTGCTGGTCAACGCACAAGCCGATGTGCCGCTGGTCGGGTTGTGGGGCGGTGGCTGTGTCGCCTCGGTGGACGGGATGCGGTTCGTCGTCCCGGTCCAGACCATTCACGCCAGACCCAACCGAAAGTATTTCGGGCCGAAACGCGGCGCAACCTGGCTCAATATGCTCTCGGACCAGGCGGCCGGGCTGAACGCGATGGTGGTGTCGGGCACGCCCCGCGACTCGCTCAACGTCATCGACGTGATCCTGCGGCAACCCGAGGGCAGCAAGGTTCCCGACGACATCATTTCCGACAACGGGTCGTATATTGTTACCTGGACACCTCACGTCCCACGGCTACGAACTACCGGATGGTCCGGCGGTCGGCCGGGACGGATTCGGAGGTGTCCGTGCGGGTTTCGCATCAACAGATCGACAGCAAGTGCCAGGTCGAGCTTCTCGACGACGGCGGCAAGCCGATCGAGGTGGTCTCGGGGTTCCTGCGGTTCCTGGCGGCGCGGGACTGCTCGCCCAACACGTTGGTCTCCTACGCCTACGATCTTCGCCATCTATGGCGGTTCTTCGCCGCGAACGATCTGAGCTGGGAGCGGTTCGGCCCGCGTGACGCGATCCCGCTGCTGGAGCACCTGCGTTCAGTGCCATCGCGGCGGCCTCGGCAACGGATGACGCTGACGGTGGCCACGATCGACAAGAACGGCCCGGCGACGAAGCTCGCCGCCACGACGGTCAACAGGATTCTGGCGGCGACGTCGTCGTTCTACGAGTACGCCATCCTCGCGGGCCTGCTCGACGGCGCGAACCCGATCGAGAAACGGCCCGATCCCGCGCTCGCGCGGGTGTCGGAGCGACACCGGCCGTTCATGGGCCGCGCGAGCCGCCAGCGGCCGGTGCGGCGTGCCGTGCGGGTGAAGACCGTGCAGCGCACGCCACGGCCCATCGACGACGAGAAGGTCGCCGCGTTGCTGGGGCAGCTGCGCAATGTGAGAGACCGCGCGATCGTGTTGTTGATGCTCCAGGGTGGCCTGCGTCCCGGCGAGGTGCTCGGGCTGCACCTGGATGACATCGCCTACGGACGGAGGCGCGTCGTGATCCGCCACCGCCAAGACCACCCCAAGAGAGCCAGGTCGAAGTCGCGGACCGAGCGCGTCGTGGACCTGCACGAACCCGAGGCCCTGGCGGCGGTGAGCGCCTACGTGATGAGCGAACGCCCCTCCGGCGCCGACACCGCGATCGTGTTCCTCGTCGGCGGTCGCGGTCGTCGACGGCTGGAGGCCCTGTCATACGACGGCCTGGTGCGGATGTTCACCCGCGCCTGCACCCGTGCGGGGGTTCGGGAACCGTGGGTGACTCAGCACGCCTGCCGGCACACCCATGCGACCCGCATGTGGGACGGCGGCATGCGGGAGCTCGCACTGCAAAAGCGCCTCGGCCACGCCAACCCCGAGTCGACACGGATCTACACCCGTGTCTCCGATCCGGCCGTGGTCGCCGAATACAACCGCGCCCTCGGCAATCTCGGCGGCACCACAGGAAGCGCCCGGTGAGGGCCGGGCATGTTTCTGCCGCCGCCTTCGTCACCGCCGAAGCGCCGACGTTCAGCCTGCGAACGGGTCGCCACTGCCCAGAAGCCGAGTATGTCGACTACGTGCGGTCTCAGGACATTCATTCCTCCTACCGCAACGACAAGCTGCGCTACTACCGGCAATTCGTCGAGTGCTACCCGCATCTGAGCGATTGGTACGCCGCGCCGCTGGTGGAGCGGGTGGGCAGACTGCCGGGCGAAACGCACGACAATCCGTCCCACCCGCTTTCTTTCCGGGCACGCCCGTATCTGCTGTTCCTGGCCTTCCGCGGATACGCCGTGTTCGACTACCCCTGGATGTTCGGCGCCGGGCGGCTGCGCGTCATCGACCCCGCCACCAAGATGGGCATCGACATGGGCACCGACGCCCTCATCGACGAGGCCGTCGCGTTGGGCTTCAACCGGGAATCGTCCCGACAGGCGATGCACTGGACAGTGAGCCGAATCGCCCTTCACACAGGGCTTCTCGACGCGACAGCGATCACCGAGCAGCACATCGCGGAGGCACTGGACGCGGTGCGCCGTTTCAGCGAGCGTGAGGATCTGCGGTACTTCTACCCATCGCGGGAGCGCTACCGCGACAACGCGTCCAAACAGTGGATCACCCACCTTCACCAGCTCCAGGTCGTGCTGTTCCACCGCGGCCAGCTCGCCACCGAACCCCGCAAGAAGATGCCGTCGTGGAAGCCGCCGCTGGAGCTGCCGCCGCGGATGCAGGTCGTCGCAGAAAGGTGGTTGGCCGCGCGACGCCTCACCGACCGGCCCTCGACGGTCGGCAAACTGGAGCTCGCTGTCCGCCGCTTCGGCGAGTGGCTCGGCGAACAGCACCCGGACGTCGTCTCGTGGGCCGGGGTGACCCGTGACCACTGCCTGGCCTGGCTGGGCCACATCGCCGAGGAACCCGCCGCCACGACCGGCAAGCCCCTCGGTGTCGCCTCCCGTATCCAGCGCGGCTCCGGACTGTCCCAGTTCTTCCGCGACACGGCCGCCTGGCAGTGGGACGACGTCCCTGGCCGCGGTCTGCTCGGAGCCGGGGACTTCCCGAAGAACCCGATCAGAGTTCCCCGGTTCATCCCGGACGACGAGCTGGACCGGCTGATGCCGGTGATCAGCGAACTCGCCTGCCCGTTCCAACGCGCCGCGCTGTTGATCGCGCGCTGGTCGGGCGCACGACGAGACGAGATCCGGCGACTGCCGATCGACTGTCTGGATCGCTATGCCGACGACACCGGCCGCGAACTGCGCCGCGACGCCCCTGAGCGGCCATTGATCGACGAGCTCACCGGCCGGCCCGTGCGATACCTGTTCATGCAGCACGGCAAACTGCTGTCGCTCTACTACCTGTTCGGCACCCCGATCGACCAGGCATGCAAGGCAATCGGGCTGGTTCGCCCCGGTGGCCGAGGCGGTGCCGGCAAGGGCACTGTCACCGCCCACAGATTCCGGCACACGGTCGGCACACAGCTCGCCGAGCGCGGCGCGAAGCTGCACACGATCATGAAAGTCCTCGGGCATTCCAGCGTCAGCATGGCGCTGGTCTACGCACAGATCAGCGACCAGGAGGTTCTGCGCGACTACAAGGCTGTCCCCGAACCCGGCGCCACCATCGCCGGTCCAGCAGCAGATGAGCTGAAATCCGGTGCGCTACCCGACGAAGCAGTCGACTGGCTGAAGACGAATTTCTTCAAGACCGAGCTCGAACTCGGGCACTGCCTTCGACTGCCGCAGGAAGGCCCATACGAGTGCGACCTCTACCTGACCTGCGCGAAATTCGTCACCACACCCGCCTACGCCCCCCGTCTACGCGCCCGCCGCCAGGTCGAACAGACCCTCGCCACCGACGCCACCGCCCACGGCTGGGACCGTGAGGTCGAACGCCACGACTGCACCGCCAAACGGATCGAGAAGCTGCTGACCGACCTGGACCAGCCTCTCGAAAGCACCGACAACACGCTGACGGAGGACCGACTTGATTTGTCCACATAAATTTGGACATCGTGTTCGGGCTCCTGCATCTACTGGGCCGCAAGTATCGCCCGCAGCTGAAGAGCCTGCCCGATCGGCGGCTGTGGCGCATCGACCCTGCCGCCGACTACGGGCCCCTGGACAAGGCCGCGCGGGGGCGCATCGATGTGGACAAGATCTGCACCCATTGGGAGGACATGTGCCGGGTGGCGGTGTCGATGAACCGTGGTGAGGTCCCCGCGCACGAGGTCACGCGCATGATCTCCCGCGACGGTAACCCCACCCACATCGGCCAGGCCATCGCCCACTACGGCCGGATCTTCAAGACCCTGCACATCCTGCGGTTGGCCGACGACGAACCCTATCGGCGAGAGGCCAAGGCGCAGGACAATCTTCAGGAAGGCCGCCACGACCTAGGCCGCACGGTGTTCCACGGCCGCAAGGGCGAGATGCACCGCGCCTACCTCGATGGTATGGAAGACCAGCTGGACGCGCTCGGTCTCGTTTTGAACATCATCGTGCTGTGGAATTCGGTGTACCTGGACCGGGCTCTGAATGAGCTGCGCGCCCAGGGATATCCGGTCCGTGACGAGGACGCCGCGCGGCTGTCGGCGTTCATCCGCCGTCACATCCGGATGGATGGTCACTACAGCTTCCACCTGCCCGACCTGGGCGGAAGGCATCGGCCGCTGCGTGATCCGGATGCCCCGGACGACGACGAATGAATCGGTTCGCCGGTCTACCGCAGCGGTATCCAGCCCAGGGCCAGGTCGCTGTTCTGGAGTGCGCGCCCGATGCCGTGGGTGGTGGTGAAATGCTCGTTGGGCAGGTAGGCGGTGGTGACGCCGAGCGCGGCACCGCGCAGCTGGCGTATCCGGGCGACCATTCCCGGGACGTTGCAGTCGAATTCCCAACTCTGCCCGCTGCGGTCCAAGTGCACCCGGGCGATGCCGTCGCCGTCGAGAAGCATCCGTGTGTCCGGCGACGGGTTGTTCTGCGCGATCCCGGTTAAGCCGCAGTCACCGAAGTGCGCCACGGTGGCGATCTCCCACCGCGCCCCACCAGTATTTCTCAGATGTACCTGCTCGAGTGTCGGGTTGACGAACAGGAACGGCAGGTCGCTGGGCCGACCAGCCACTTCTGTCGGCAGCAGGCAACTGAACGTCCGATAGGACAGGTATTCCTTGAGCGCCGTGGTGATGGAGCCGCTGTCGTTCCACTCCGAGGACCGGCACCGCGGATGGAACAGGCTGGCCGCAACGTAGACGCCGATGTCGTCGATCACCAGCGCGGGCGGCTCGCTGCCGAGTGCCCGGCCACAGCCTTGGCAGTCCACCGGCCACAGATTCGCGCTGATCGACCTCAGCGTTGCCGAGTCCATGCGAGAACGGATCGCCGTGTCGGCGACGAACGGGATACGTGCTCATCGACTTCAACCCCTGCAATCGAAATCCATTCCCCCACCATCGAATTGGAGACGGGCGGGGCCTCGATCGCCAGTAAGCGGTGTGCCTCCGACAGAAATCCCGAGATCAGCTCGGGCCAACCCACCGGGCGCTGATCAGCGGTCTGGCCGTCGCCGTGCGGCCGGGTCACTGTCGGCCTGGAACCTCAGCAGCCCTTCATCGGACACCCGAGCATATTTCGCCAGGCTGCGCACCGAGGTATGCCCGCTCAACTTCATCAGCACCGGCGTCGACGCGCCGTCCTCGGCGGCGTGCGTGAGCCGGGAATGCCGCCATTGATGCAGTTTGTAGGGGCCATCGTCGTAATGGGCGGTGTGGGTCTCGAACAGCTCGGCCGCCCGCCGGTAGGACAACCGAGCCCGCCCGGTCACCGGGTCGACGTCGTTGCTGGCCACCGAGGGGCGGGCATTGCGGTCGGTCACGAACACCGGGCCCCGGCGCCGCCCGGCGAGCATGCGCGGCAGCAGCCGCGCGGTGCCGGTCTGCCACGCGATCCGGTCACGGGCTCCGCCCTTGCGGGTTACCACCGCGCACCGGTTCACCGTGTCCAGATCCGGCACGTCGAGCATCAGTACCTCTTCGGCGCGCGCGGAGGATTCGTAGAGCATGTGCCACAGCACCCGCTCGCGCAGCGGCGCATCCGATCCCAGGATCTGCGCGACGCGCTCCCGTGAGAGTGCCTTGCTGGTATCCGCTGGTGCGGGCCGCGCCTTCAACCGCACCAGCGGATTGCTGGCCAGCCAGCCTTGTTCGGTCCAGTACGTGCACGCCGATTGCAGCGCGGTCAACCGGATGTTGAACGTCTTGGCCGACTTGTCGCCCCATACGAAGGTGAACCAGCCGGCCACCCGATCCGGCTGCGACCCCAGCAGCGCCACATCGGTGTCGGCACCGAAGTCGGCGACGAGGCGATCGAGTGCCGTCTTGTAGGTCGCTTTCGTGTTGGCGACCGTGATCGTCGCCAGGTAGATCGTCACCGCATCACCAAGGCGGACCCCGCCGACCGCGCTCGGGAGTTTCCGAACCTGACCCATCCGCACCGGCCTCCCATCGCTACCGCAGATAGTTTCCCGAGTCGCCCTCGCGTGGAGGGGGTATCGCGCCAGGACGACCCCTGAGTTACCGCACATAGTAGGACACTATGTGCGGTAGCCCGCTACCGCCAGTTTTCGCATAAATGGACCGA
Organism: Nocardia sp. TBRC8007; assembly: GCF_056629435.1. Taxonomy (NCBI): domain Bacteria; kingdom Bacillati; phylum Actinomycetota; class Actinomycetes; order Mycobacteriales; family Nocardiaceae; genus Nocardia; species Nocardia sp. TBRC8007. The sequence continues at coordinate 16,983 of NZ_JBWSOR010000030.1, forward strand.
GACCAGTGTGACTTGTCACTTGCCGAGCGGCCATCGGTCGAGCGCCGCGACACGGCAAGCTGCTCAGCCCTACACCGACGACGGCTCGGCGCGTGGATACGCCGGGGCTGGAGATCAGTCGCGGTAGAGCTGGCGGTACAGATTTCCCACTGTCACCCCGGCAAGCTTGGGGACCTCATTGAGGTCGCGGCCGCGTAGCCGTTCGATGAAGCCGAGTAGGGCGATCAGTTGCAGCGAGTCGAGGCCCGCTTCGCCGACGAGGTCGTGGTGCAGGCTCACTGTCGCCATCTCCGGACCATAGGTTTCGCCGAGGAATTCCTGTACGCGGGTGAGGAATTCTGTCTCGTCGAGAGTTGTCTGCTTCACCGTGCCGCCTTCGTGTTCTCGTGCCACAGCGCGGTCACCGCCGGGCGGTCGATCTTGTTCTGTCCGGTCCGCGGTAGGGCATCGGCGACGATGCGCACGCGGGCTGGTGTGCGTGCCGGACCGAGCTCGGTTCGCACCGAGCCGAGGATCTCGCCCGGGGTCAGTGCGCTGTCCTCGGTGAGCCGGACGAGCAGTCCGATATCCTCGTTGTCGGTGCCACGCAGGATGACCGCAGCCGCCTCGAGCACGCCGTCCACGCCGGTGGCCGATTCTTCGACCTCGTTGAGGTACACCGCGAAGCCGCCCTTCATCACGACGTCCTTGCTGCGTCCGGCGATGTGATAGCGCCCGTGTGCGTCGCGGCGCAGGATGTCGCCGGTCCGCAACCAGCGGCCATCGAACGCGGCGGCGGTGGCCTCGGGGTTGCCGTAGTACTCGTCGAGCACTGTGGGTCCGCTCAGCTGCAGTTCACCCTCACCGATGCCGGGAACTACGGCCCCGGTCGAGTCGACCAGTCGGGCTTGCAGCAACGGCGGAACGCCGATGCTGTTGGTGGCGACACCGTCGTCCCCGAGATGCCCGAAGGAGATGGCGCACATGGCTTCGGAGATGCCGTAGCAGTTGATCAGCTGCAGGCCGGATTTCTCGGCGAAACGCTGCTGCATACGAGCCGAGACGGGGGCACTGCCCGACAGACACAGCGGTGCGGCCCATTCCGGCTGGCGGGGCCGCGCGAGCATATTGACGATATCCACCAGCGAGGGCACCAGATAGGTCTGTTCGATCGCGAATTCATCGATGCGGCACCAGTAGCCGGATGCGGTCCGCAGATCGAGCTCGGGCAACACCACGACCGTGGCGTCGGCGAACGCGGCCCATACGTAGTGCATGTTCAACGTGCCAGAGCCGGAAAGTCTTGCGCTGCAGGCGATACGTGTCGGCGCGCTCGGATGCAGCCCGGCGGCTGCTGCCACCGAGGCGTGCATGGTGAGCGCGAGCTTGCGGTGGGTGAACGGTACGCCCTTGGGGTCGCCGGTGCTGCCGGAGGTGTAGCCGAGCATCGCGGTGCCCTCCGGCAACTCGTGCGGGAACTCGCCGCCGGTGGGGCGCAGGCGCACGAGGTCGAGCTCGGGGCATACGGTCAGGAGGAAGTCCGCGCCCGAGTGGGATAAGACGTTCTCACGCAGTCGGGTTCCCCAGGCGGAGTCGATGAGGACCGCGGTGGTGTCCAGGCGCCACAGCGCCAGCAACACCGCCATCGTGTCGGGATGATCGGCCAGCACTAGCGCACAGCGTGAGCCGGGCCCAACTCCGGTACCGGCGAACAGGGCGACGAGATCAACACTGCGGTCGGCCAATTCGGCCCAGGTTCGGCGGACCCCGCGATGCGGTTCGCGCTCGAACTGCAAGGCCACATGGTCGGGTCGTTCCTCGGCCAGCATCAACATGCGCGCGGCGAGTTCGCGCACCGGCGCGACCGGGGTCACCGCTGCCACCGCTCGGCGCCTGCGGTGACCCCGCGCAGGAACGCCAGCACCGACTCCTCGAACCGGGCCGTCTCCTCGAAGAACGGCAGATGTCCGCAACCGTCGAAGATCTCGGTAGTGGCCTCGGGCATGATCGCGGCCAGCTCCCGCAGTCCGGTCGGGCTGATACAGAAATCGTCGTCGCCCGCCATGAGCAGGGTCGGTGCCGTGATCTGGTGCATGAGGTCGGCGTCTTCTCCGGGGGTCAGGCAGTCGCTGAGGCTGGCCCGCAACTGGGAGGCGGAATTGGTGGCCAGGAAGCGTTCGCGCAGTGCGATATAGGCGGCGTTGCCACCGAGCGCCTGGGCGCGGTCGCCGAAAACCAAGGGGTAGATCTCGTCGAACAGCGCACGGGGCCCACCGGATTCCAGCGCAGCCAGCCACGCCTTGGTGATCCGGGTGCGCCGCTTGGAGCCCCACGGGCTGATCGGCGGGCCGACCAGCACCAACCCAGATACGCGATCGGGGTGGCGTACGGCGAAGTCGCGGCAGATCAGCGTCGACATGGAGGTGCCCGCCAGGCAGGTCTTCTCGATGCCGAGACCGTCGAGCAGCGAGGCTAGGTCGTCGAGATGACGCTCGTAACCGGCCGGGTCGCCGGTCGAGGCGCCCTGGTTGCGCAGATCGTAGGTGAGCAGCCGATTCTCGCCGACGATGCGGCGGGTGAAGTTCCGCCATGCGGTGCTGACCACGTAAATCGTGGAGACAAAGGTCAGGCATGGGCCCTCACCCTCGAGCTCGTAGTACAGCTGAGCGCCGTCGGCGGTGCGGTGCCGATCGTTATCGGCGCGGTAGGTGAGATCGAACGCGTCGATGGTGGTGCTGTCGACCATCAGGCAGCCTTCCGATTCTCCAGGTACCAGGTGACATACGGGACCAGCTGGCCACCGTCGAACGCGGATGCGAGAACGCCTGTGCCGAGCAGCTTCTCGGCGTTGGCGACCGAGAAGTATTTGTCGTCGTTCATATAGGCGCGGTAGAAGTCCATCTGCTCGTCGACCTTCTCGTCGATGAGGGTGAATTCGCCTCGGTCGTCGGTGAAGATCGGCGGCTCCATCCCGAGCACGTGGACCGCGCTTTCCCAAACCGAACGCAGAAACGGCGGGGTGCTGTTTGCGAGGTGGTACACCTCGCTGTCGGTCGAGGCAAGCGCGATGCCGACGGCCGCGCCTGCCACGTAGTCGACCGGGATGAAGTTGACCGGGGTCGCGCCGTCGGCGAGCAACCGCAATGGACGGTACTTCAGCAGGTCACCCAGCGAATCCCGGACCAGCTCGCGCGCCCGCTGCAGGCCGCGGACGAAACCGTAGAGCCCAGAGAAGGTGGTGGCGGCCATGGTGACCGAGTGCCCGATCACGATGCTGGGCCGGAATACGCGTACCGTCTCGAAACCGGTGCCGCGCACTAGGGTCTCGGCGGCGACCTTGGACCTCTCGTAGGCGTTGTTGGACTCGACGTCATCGGTGATGGGGGCCTCGGCGATCATGCCCGAGGCGCGCCCGGCGACGTAGGCGGTGCTGATGTAGTTGAATGCGCGCACCCCCAACCGCTGGGCCAACTCCACCACATGAGCAGTGCCACCGACGTTCTGGGCCTCGATCTCGGCGGCCTTGTGCTCCTCGAACGCCAGCGACGCCGCCGAGTGCCAGAACTCGTCGACCGGACCGACAGACACGGGGTCTAGACCGGCATGCGGCATGGTGATGTCCCCGACGACCGCTTCGGCGCGTGCGATCTGCTCGACGCTCAGGGTGGTGCCGTACATCTGAGCGCTGCGCCGCAACGCATCAGTGAGGCGTTGCTGCGCGGCGTTGGAGTCATTCGCGCGGATCAGGCAGATCAGCCGGGTATCGGTCCGGGTGAGCAGCTCGACGGCGATGGCGCCGCCGATCAGGCCGGTGACGCCGGTCAGCATCACCGTGGCGGAGGTTTTCACCATTACGCTCGTTCTCCTTGTCGGTCGGGTGCAGATAGGACAGATGTGAGGGGCGGATCGGATTCCGGAGGAGATTCCGACAGGGCCACCCGGCGATGCAGGGCGGCCAGCGGAGCGGGCAACCACCAGTTGGCCGCGCCGGCCAGGTGCATGAGTGCCGGTGCCAGGCAGAGGCGGATGATGGTGGCGTCGGCGATCACCGCCAGCGCCAGCCCGATGCCGAACATCTGCATCGAGGACACGTCCGAGATCGCCAGGGCCAAGAACACGATGGCCATCAACGCGGCGGCCGCGGTGAAGATCCGTCCGGTGCGGGCGACGCCCATCGCCACCGCGTGGACGTTGGCACCGGATCCGCGATCACCATTGAGCCATTCCTCGCGGATTCGCGAGAGCAGGAACACCTCGTAGTCCATCGACATGCCGAAAGCCAGACAGAACATCAGCGGCGGCATGTTGGCATTGAGATAGCCGGTGGTGGTGAAGCCCAGCATCGAGGACAGATGCCCGTCCTGGAAGATCCACACCATCGCCCCGAAGGTGGCGCAGAGTGAAAATATGTTCAGCACCAGGGCTTTAACAGGTAACACGATGCTGCCGGTGAACAGGAACAACAGGGCCAGACTGGTCAGGGCCACCAGCCCTAGAGCCAGCGGCAGCCGGTCGTACATCTCGGTGAGCGCGTCCTGATATACCGGTGCAACCCCAGCGAACACCGTGCTCGCGGGTGCGGGCACCGCCCGCAGCGCGGCCAGCTGGTCACCACCGGCCCGTGACATAGGATCGACCGTGCTGGCCACCGAGAGGTACGTGCCCACCTCGGTGCGCATCCGTGCCGGTCCGTCAGTGACACGGTGTCCGGCGACATAGACCCCATCGGCGCAGAGCACCGCCGGGACCCCTGCCACCCGCGAGAGCGCGGCGGCGTAGGAATCGAGCGCCCCCTGATAACCGGGCAGCGCGATCGTGGTGCTGGCTGAGAGGTCGGCCGCAAAATCGTGGCGCAGGCTCTCGCCGACTGCGAAGTTCGCCGAGCCAGCGGGCAGTACCCGGTAGTCAGGATAGGCCAGATTCGCCGAGAGGAACGGCGCACCGAGCCATATCAGAACGGCGGTGCTGAATACGGCGACCGAGGCCGCCCGGCGCATCACCCAGCGCACCCATCGATACCAGCGACTGTCCCCGGGCGCGACTGGCGCTCTCGCCGGACGCCCCAACAGCTTTCGCAGCGGTACCCGCAGATCGAGCGCATCCACGCGCGGTCCCAGCACCATCAGGCAGGCGGGCAGCACGACCAGCGAGATCACCGTCGCGGCACCGACGACAGCGATTCCGGTGTAGGCGAAAGAGCGCAAGAAGTAGGCGTCGAACACCAACAGCGCACTCAGCGACAGTGCGATGGTCGCTCCGGAGAACAGCACCGTGCGCCCCGCGGTCTGCACAGCCCGCACGATCGCTGCCCTGGTATCGCGGCCGTTGCCGAGTTCCTCCCGATATCGGCTGACAATGAACAGGCTGTAGTCGATGGCCAACGCCAGCGCCAGCGCCGTGGTCATGTTGAGCGCGAAGATCGACACGTCGGTAACCATCGCGAGCACTCGCAGGATGCCCAGCGTGACCATCATCGCCAGCACACCGGTGAGGACCGGCAGCGCACCGGCGACCAGACTGCCGAACACGAGGACCAACAGCACCAGCGTCAATGGCACCGCGATCATCTCGGCCACCACCAGACCGTCGGCGATGCTGGCGGCGATCTCGTGGAACTGGCTCGCGCTGCCGCCGACTCGCACGGTGGCACCGGGGTAGTCGGCGACCAGTGCCTTCGACACGGTGCCCGCGGCGTTCTGGCGGGCGGTATCATCGCCGGCCAGGTCGACCAAGATCAGGCCGGTGGTACCGTCGCGGCTGCGCAGCGCGGCGCCGAACCCGGTGGCGGTGTCGTTCCACGCAATCACCGCGCTCACCTCGGAGCGACCACGCAGGGTGTCGAGCACCCGCTCGGTCGCGGCGCGACCGTTCGGGCCGCTCACGTCGTCGGGGGTGCTGACGAGCACGATCAGATCCGGCGCGGCACCCGGAAAATGCTCGTGGACATAGCTGTTGGCCGATTCGACGTGATCGGAGGCGAACCCGCCGGACTTCAGTGCCGACTGCACGGTGGCACCACTGGCCAGACACAGTAGCGCCACGATTCCGGCCAGTACGAGGACCAGCCGTGCCCGGTTGGTCGCATGGTGCGCGATCCTGGTCAGCACGGAGTTTCCTTTGATCGATCGGTACAGCTCAGTACGCCGCAGGCGATGGCGTCGGCCTCAAGCAGTAGGGGGGAGTTGACGTGGGGTCGCGCGCCCGAGGCGGTGACCCACTGGACCCCTTCCAGCGGCGGTCCGAAGCAGAACAGCGGTGCCGCAGCCCTACCCGACCGGTCAACCAGCCGCATCGACTCGCGATCGACCTCGAGTCCGCCGGACCGGTAGGCGGTCCCGTCCTCGTTGGGAATCAGGTATGCCCGACCGTGACCGTCGGTCACCAGCGCGCGCAGGAACGGGTCGGTGGACTCGGTGATGTCGGGACCGGGCAGATACGCCTCGATCGCCGCCGACGCGGTGCGTCGCGACCTCGCCACGGCGACCGACTCAACGACGAATCGCGCGCTGTCGGTATCGATCGCGATCGGTGGTGTCGGTCCGGTGAACTCGAGGATCCCGGCGCGCTGCAGGGCCAGCATCTCGGCGATGCGCGAGCTCGGTGGACCCGAGGCGAGCATGTTGTTGATGCCGTTGAACCAGCGTTCAACGTCGTCGCGATAGGACTGCCCTGAGACTCCGCTGTGCGAGACCAGGCGCCGCACCACCCCACGCACGTCGCGCATGGCGGCGGCCAATGCCTTGCCCGGGTCGAGTTCCGGGCCGCGGTTCGCGGCGGCCAGGTCGTCCTCAAGTAGGCCGGACAGCCATTCCCGGTAGATCTTGGGCGAGCCGAAACTGCGGCCGGCACCGGGTTCGAGGAGTTCGGTCCAGTCCAGATGGCTGACCGGACCGGCGAATTCGGCATCTATCGCCGTCGCGAGCTTGTCCAGATCGGTCGCCGGATCGTCGAGCAGGGCAGCGAGCCTGGTATCGAGATCGGCGGTACCGCGCAGTGCGGTGCGGTAGTAGGCCCAGGCCAGTTCGCGGCGTAGTGTCGGCCAGATGTCGCCGCGGAAAGTGGGTGGGGTGCTGCGGGTTCGGGCCTGGAACTGATCGGCGAACACGGGGGTGAAGTACCGCGGCCGGTACACAGGCATTGTCTCGCTGAGGTACTCCGGCCGAGCCCGGTAGGGAATACCTTGCCGGGACGCGGCGTAGACGATCGGTTCTCGGCCGCTGGGCAGGTATATGAGTTCACCTGCCTGTTCGACGAATTCGCCGCCTCGACCGACCGTGAGACGAGCCAGGTAGTCGAAGAAGGTCAGACCCATCCCGTAAGTGATCACCGAATCGGTGATCCCGGACAAGTTGGCGTCGGAAGCGTTGCCGGGCACCACGTAGGTCAGGCCGTGCGCGGCGGCGGCGGTGATCAGTCCCGACACCCGATCGGAGGGGCGGCGATCGTAGTGGCCGACCGCGAGCACCACGGCGTCGACAGTCAGCTCGGTGCCGTCGGTCAGGCGCAGCGGATAGTGTCCGGTGTCAGTACGTCTACCTAGAGTCGCTGCCGCACAGCGATGCTCGACCAAGGTGACGTTGTCCGGGGCGTAGGCCACCGTCCGGTCGAAGGCCCAACGCAGATAGGTACCGTGGATGGCCCGGCTAGGGTACGACCACGGCCGCATCCGTCGCGCCTCATCGGCCAAGGTTCCCACCAGGGAGTCGGCCGCGGACTGTGCCCACTGGTACTGGTTCGGACCTGTGGTGACCGGGCCGGCGCAGCGCACTGACTCGTCCATGAAGGCCGTGATGTCGGCGGCGACACTGTTCATCAGCAGCTCACTGGGCTGATCGCGGCGCCAAACCCGGCCCGGTCCGGCCTCGTACGGGTCGATGACATGTACCCGCACCCGCAGGTCCGCGTGCTCACCCGCATTCACGCACAGGCGCTCGGTGGTCACGGTGCCGCGCGGACCCGCGCCGACCACGGCGATCTCGACTGTTCTCAACAATGGCTGGTCACTTGTCGAAAGCCACGGTGATGCATTGACCGAGATGGTTCTGTGCCATCCCCGTCACCTCCAACCCGCAGTCGGTGAGCATCGAGATGATGCTGGCCGAGCTGAACGACTGCGAGACGAACCCGTCCTCACCACGAAATCGCACCCCGCCGTAGGGGGCGCGCTCGACGGCAGACAGCTCCACCCCGCATGCGGTGTAGTAGCCCTTGCGCACCTCGGTGGTCCATAGATCGGAGTTGAACACCGACACCAGCGCGTGCCCGCCGAAGTAACGCAGCGCCTCGAAGGCCGTCGCGGGATCGGGCAGGTTGCCGAGCAGGTTGAAGGGGAAGACGAAAAGCGGCTTGCGCCCGGTCAATTCGTCGCGCCAGACCGACGGGTCGGTGACATCGCCGACCAGCGCGGTCGCCCGGCGCGTCAACCCCTGATCGCTGATCCGGGCCCGCAACAGGTCGATCCCACCGATGTTGACATCGATACCGAGGTAATCGATATCGGCCGACCGCGCCACTTGCAGGGCCCGGCCGTCATAGCAGCCGAGCTCCACCAGCAGATCGCTGCCGTGTGTGCGCGCGCTCTGCAGCACGGTCAGCGACTCAAGCTGCAGGAACGACAGCAGTTCGTCGGGGAAATTGGCTACGCACATGATCGCTGAAGCGCCACGCGCGCGGTAGAAGTCACCGCTGGCGGCCGGTTTGATGGGCATCAGCGGGCCACCGGAGTCGAGTGAGGTCATCGCGCACCTTCCTGCGATAGTGGCACTGTGGTGCGGCTGACCAGTCGAGCGATGAGTTTGTCGCGCAACAGCGGCCATTCCGCAGCCAGTATCGAATACACGATCGTTGTGCGCAGACTGCCGTCGCGCCGCCGGGCGTGGTTCCGCAATGCGCCTTCCTCGGTCGCACCGAGGGCTAGCACGGCACTGCGGGACCGGGTGTTTCGATCGTCGACGTTGAATTCGACCCGTGCCGCTCTCATGATGTCGAAGGCGTGGTCGAGCAGCAGCAGTTTGGTCTCCGGGTTCGCGGCGGTGCCGTGTACCGCCGCGGAATACCAGGTGAAGCCGATGGTGACCCGCCCGTGCAGCGCGCTGGCATTGTAGAGCGAGGTGGAGCCGATCACCCGGTCGCTCGTCCGGTCGATGACGGTGAGTGTGTGGCGGCCCGAAGCCAGTGCGGCGGCGACTGTTTCGACGGTGGGCGGCGCGGATTCGATCCCGTGGGGAAAGTAGGTGAAGAGTGCGGGGTCGTCGTAGGCGGCGGCCAGCCCCGATGCGTCGGCAAGCACAGTAGGGCGCAGCAGCACGTGCTCGCCGGTGAGGGTGGGCGGTCGGGTCCAGCTGTCGTTGGTCATCGCGAGATCCTCCTGTCCTGTCGACCGTCCTCGACCTCGTGATCGGCCGCGGCGGCCTGCGCGCGGATATGCGCCACGATGCCGCGGGCGTTCCAGGTCGCCTGATACAGCGACGAGGAGTAGAGCAGTGAGCCGCGGGTGGCGAACCCGAGCGCGTGCACGCGCGAGTTCGCGCCGTCGGGGCGAACGAGCAGGCCGGTGGTGTTGTCGACCCGTACCCCGCCGTAGTCCTCGCCCTCGGCCCAGCCGTTGCTGACGAGTAGTTGCTCGAACTCATCCTGCTCACGGCTGGTGGCTTCGCCGGTGCCGTCGACGATCGCGTCGAAATGCCGGGCCTTGGTGTCGGTGCGCACGAACCAGCCGATGTCGTCGCGTTCGGCCACGCCCACCGCGATCTCGATCCGGCCCGCGTCGAGGGCTTCGCGCAGCATGCGGGCGGTGCGTGGCGGGATGGGACTGCACACCACCTGCATCAGGCGGTAGTACCGGTCGACGAATTCTGCGCGGTCGGCGGCGTCGAGGCCGAACCAGTACGTGGGCAGGTCCCGATTGGCCATGGTGATGGCGATGTTCTGGATCTTGCGGTGAGCCTCGGGCGCGGGTGTGGTGTCCCGGAATCCGATACTGCCCCGGCGCAACCGGTCGAGGTAGGAGCGCAGATCGGCTTCGGTGATATCGTGCGCGTGCAGCTCGGCGCGAAAGTGCGCTTTCAACTCGGCCAAAGTCGCGCCCACCGAATCCGGGCGCGGCGGCAGGGTCAGCGCCAGATCGGTGGTGTAGTCGGCGCGCACATCGGGAAGAATCCCGGTGCGGGAGAACATCGAGACGACCCGGGTGTCGTCGCTGGCGATGAGGGCGAGCGCACAGTCGATCGCGGTGAGGCCAGCACCGAGCACCGCAACCCGCGACTTGTCCGCAGTGGCTGTGACGAGATCACGTAGGGGATATGGCCGCAGGTGGTCATCCGCGGCTGGGGCGCGGCGGTGCTGTCGACCGTGGCCGGTACACAGGATCAGGTGGTCGACCTCAAACACCTGATCGGCCACCGTGACCAGCACCATCTCACCGATGTCCTCGAATCCATCCGCGTATCCGGTGATTCGGCGGATCGGGGCACCGGCCTCGGTCCACTGGTGGTCGATCTGGGCGAAGCGTTCTGCGAGGTAGCTGCCGAAGAAGGCTCGGGTATAGTACTCGCCGTCGATCGCGTCCGGGGTCGTTGACTGCTCGGCGACCCAGTCCAGGAAATCGTGCTGGTTGTCGAAGACCACCGACATGTGCCGGGCTTGGCGGTTGACCAGCGCGCAGTCCAGGTCGTCGCGGAACACAGCGCCGACCCCGCGTCTGGCGTCGCCGCCGTCGATAAGCAGCACCTGTGGCAGCGTGGCGCCGACGTATACCCGGTACAGCTCGTAAAGGAGTGCCAAGCCGGCCGAGCCCGCGCCGACGATGCCAATGCGCTGTGCGTTGTCAATATTGTTCACGTCGTCCTGTCGAATCATATGAACAGCTCGTCCCGCACCACTGCGACGAGCTGCCGCAGTTCGGTGCGCTCGTGCGCGGTGGCTCGAGATGAGTCGGCGAATTCCAAGGCCTTGTCGAGTCGGTTGCGCAGGTCGGCGACCGAGAAGCGCGCGGGTACGGCCAATTCCGCGAGAATGCCGCGCAGGCGTTTGCCGACGTCGGTGGTCGGCGCGTCGAAAGTGGTGCGGGCCTGCGCATCCGGCGCTCGGGGTACCGCAACTCCGCTGACGAGATCGGGGGCGAAGTCCAGAGCCGTGTACTCCGGACAGGCTGCGGCCAGCGCCGCCCGCACCCGGTGTCGCGGGGCTGTGGCGATCAGATCGCGGGCCCACACCACGTTGTTCTTGCTTGAGGAGATCTTGCGGCCATGCAGATGCAGGAACCGATTGGCCTTTAATGCTTCCGGGAGGAGCCCGGGCAGGCGCAGGATACGGGCCAGCACCGGGAACAGCACGCTGTAGTAGTAGCTGTTGTCCACGCCGAAGTAGTACGAGATGCGGGGGGCGGGGCCGCACTCAAGTGCGGCGCGGATGTCGTCGAGAGTGCAATCTGCCGGGAGACCAAGCGAACGGCCGACTTGAATAGGCGTGCGCGAAGAAGATCTCCAGCCAGGCGTTGACCACCCTGCCTTCGGCGACCGCGTATCCGTAGTCGCTGCGCAGCGTCGCGGTGACGGTGTGTTCACCGAGGTCGCGGACCAGCTCGACGATGAAGCGGTTGTCCACACTCAGCGTGCCCAACCACGAACGCACCCAGCCCATATCGGCATCGCTGATCCGCAGGACAGTCGGGATGTCGGTTGGATCGGCAGGGACGAACGCCGCGGTGCCGGTGCCTTCTTCGGCTGGTGCGATCAAGTCGACCACGTCCAGCGGCACACCACAGTTCTCGCACACGTTCGCGAACGCGTGCTGCAGACAGCGCGGACAGAATCCAGTGACGTAGGCCTCCACGGCACTGCGCCCGGACTCCGCACTCACCAGCTCGGTGCGTGCGAGCATGCGCTCGTCGGCGAACAACTGAGCCAGCGCCGCAGCCAGGTAGCGGCGGTACTCGGGGGTGGTGTTGTCGATACGCTGCCCAAAACCGATACCGTATCGCAGGTAATCGGCATCGATGTCGGCGGTCATCGCCAGCCTGAATTCCTCGGTCTCGCGGCCGAGTTCGCTGGCCTTCTTGGCGACATAGGTCTGATAGTTGTCGATATGGGAGCAGTGCTCGGCTTGTCCGCCGAGCAGCCGCAGCAGGCGGGTGTTGAGATCGGCGCGCAGGTACGGCCCGGCGACGTGTCCCACATGCAGTGCCCCATTGGGGGTGGGCGGCGGCGTGAAGATCAGATCCCGACGCAGGGCACCGGTCACTGGGGCTCGCTCCACCACACACTGAACAGCCGGAAGGGCTCGGTACCAGAGTTGATCACGGTGTGCAGGCGGTCCGGGGGCAGGACGACGACGTCGCCCTCGTTCAGCTCCTGGGTCTGCCCCTCGACCCAGACGGTAGCATGGCCATTGATCAGGTAGAGGAACTCGGTAACCGGGTGCTGGTGTTTCTCAATCGACTCACCGGGTTTGAGATACGAGACCGCAGAGCCGAGTGCGGTGTTGCTCGGGCCGGTCGCGGCCAGCAGCTCTGTGAAACGCCTGATCATCACGGTGTACTCGGGTTGGTAGCTATCTGCGTTCTGCGGCTCGTAGAGCATGGTTCCCCCTTCGCATAGCGGGTCGAGCGTGCTCCGGCAGCGGGCATCGTTCGACCATGGCAGGTCGTGCAAATGTGGCGACGGCTCATTGCCCGAGATCCCGCCTTCCAGTAAGGCAGTTGAGTCTCCCCCTCCGGCCGAATGCAACAGAAGGCGTTGTGGGCCGACCGGAATGCCAGCCTTTACCAAGGCTGCCGTCGTATAGGTACGTTAACGTTGCGACCCACCTTAATGCGACTAAATATGACATGGATCACTTGCCGTAGCCATTCAGCGCGCGCACCCGCTATGGGTGATGCCCGGTGCACGCGCTGGTCCTGCGGCGAATGGGCCCGGAGGTGCTTGCCAAGTCCCCTGCAAGACAAGGGCTTTCACCGCCTGTCGGACGACAAAGGGGTCTACGCCACCACGGCATCGGCTACCTGCACTACCCCTACTTCAACAAGGAACGCCCCGTCCTCGACGACACCCACGCCGTCTACGAGAAGGCGCTGAACTGAGCGGACGGCCCGGCACCACGGCAACATGTCTCGGGTACCAGACTGCTAACGCCAGTTTCCGTTCAATTGGACCCCACATGCCGTTTCTGCATCGAGGGGATCCGCTGCACGAGTGTCAGTAGGTCAGCGGTGGCGATGCAGACTTCCTCGCAAGATCGTCGCGGTCCGCTCCGATGTCGTGGTGGCCTTGAGCAACCACCGCGCCCCCGGACACTGCACGGACCCGCGTGGCCGAGGATCGCAACGCGTGGGCACTGTGCGCGTGCGCCGCGTATATGGCCTGGTGGCGGCCACCTTCACGGGTGGCCGAGGATCGCAACCCCCGTCGGCCATGGTGGCGCTATCGGCTGGTGTCGAATAGCGGGTCAGTCGCCGGGTGCGTAGCGGTTCCAGGGGCCGCTGGCGTGCTCGCGGCGGCGGTGCCCAGGTCCAGGGAAGTCCGGAAGATCCCAATCCTTGAATCATCCAGCAACACGACAACTCGAGGGTAATCAACTGATGGCCTGCCATACGACGCTACGGTCTCCGTGGTGCAGTGATTCCACACGTCGGCGAAGTTCGTGCGCGGCTCGGGGTGTGTTCGAAGCGAGTCGGATGTAGGACCCGAGCGAGTGGTATTCGGTGATGTCTCGTAGCAGTGGCCAGTCGGGCCATTCGAGGAGGTCGTAGCCGTAGGCGTTGACGAACTCGGCGCGTTCGCTGGTCGGGGTGTGGAAGTGGTCGGGCAGTGTGCCGACCAGGTCGAGCTCGCGGGGACCGAAACATGCGTTGTCCCAGTCGATGAGCACCCATTGGCCATTGTCCGGTATGACGTTCTCGTCGTGTGCGTCTGCGTGCACCAGGCCCCAGCCGAGGGGGTATCGAGTCGTGCCGAACGCTGTGGTCAGTTCGCTGGCGCGGGAGCGCAACTGATCGCGCTCTCGGCTGGTCAATGCTGGCTCTGCTCGTGCTTCGTCGATGTCGAGTGCCTCGTTCAGCCGCTGCAGCGGCTGGTATTTCGGGGTGTCAAACGGCGGTACCGGCTGCGTGTGCAGGTGCCGGACGAGCCGGGCAACGTCAGCGGCGGTGGGCTGTTCAGTGGTCGGTCGGTACGGCCAGAATGTTGCGACCGCCGTGCCGGTCAGCACCGGTTGTTCGCCGGGCAGCGGGTTCAGCGCGATCGGTCCGGTCGTGGTGGCCGCAAGCCATCGGGTGAGCTGAATACTGGTGGTAGCGCGTGTTCGGCGTACAGCGGTGTCCGGTGCAAGTCGGACGATCACGTCGTCGTTGACCAGCCAGACAGCGTTCGACCGTCGATGCAGCAGCTGGGCTCGGTGTGGGCTGACCCCGTATGTGTGGCAGGCCTTTTCGAGCTCTACACGGTCAGGGAGCGCGCTGTCGGCTGCCACCGGTCACACTGCCAGAGCTGTGGTGATATCGGCTTGTAGTTCCAGCACTCCTGGCGCTCGCTGATGGCGGGCCGCGACGGCGTTCAGGTCTCGCAGGCGTGCGTAGCAGCGCTGCGAGGACAGCGAGGTTACCGCGGTGACGGCGTCGTGGCCGGCTTGCACCGCGGAGTCGATGTCACCGGCTTGGAAATGCGCGACCGCGAGGGTCGGCAGCACGACGGCCCGGCTGCGTTCGTGTTCGGCGGGATGCTCACGCACTGCGGTAGTCAATTGCGCGGCGGCGGATTCAGCGAATTGCGGATGGGTCAGTGACAGCAGATGCAGCGAATGCCCGTGTTGGGCAGCGATTTCCGCATTGGTGACATACCACGCCCATGGCGGTGTCGTATCGGTGGTAGCGGTTCTGTAGAGGTCTTGGGATCCAGCTAGCGCCCTCTGGGTCGGTTCGGGCTCGCCGAGTGTGGCCCAGCACCAGGCGGTGACCGCATGGATGTAACCGGCAGTGATCTGCGATACCGGGTGCCTGCGGCTGGTGGAGGTTGCGGCGGCCAGTTGAGCGAAGGCCAGAGCGTCTTTCGGTTGCTGCAGGTGGAGCGCTTGGTGGGCCATGTCGAGCAGGATGACGACCATGAGGTCGGTGGAGCGTGGATTGTCATCGGCGCGTTGCGCAGTGTGCAGGGCGTATGTCCACAGCCGCCGCGCCGCGTTGTGGTCCTCGGCGTCGTAAGCGAGCCATCCAGCCATGCTCGCTAGTTCGGCGGTGGCGATCTGCAGCCGTGCTCGGACACCTGGGGTGCAGACGGCGTCGTCGAGGGTGGCGACCTGATGCAGCTGGCTGAGGGCGGCGGTGCGGCACAGGCCGCCGCCGTGGGCGAGGTCCCAGCGGCGGAATCCCTCGCTGATGGCTTCGATCGCGTCGATATCGGTGTCTCCGATACGTGGTCTGGTCACCGGTTCGAGTCGGCTGGGTAGCAGGCCGGCCAGGTGTTCGAGCTCCGGGTGCAGCCGCGATCCGAGCGCTGCCGCGGTTGCCAGGGTGAGGAAATCTCTGCGGTCCACCCAGTCCACCTCCTCGGTGGCCAGGCTACCGGCCTCGACGGTGGTGTCCACATGGAAGCCGAGAAGTTGCGCGGGCACCGCGAACATTGTCGAGATCCGGGCAGCCAGTTTGGCGCCGGTCAGCCGCCTGGCGCCGCCTTCGATCTCGGAGACCCGCGCCTGGCTCAATCCGACCAGGGCGGCGAGCTGGGACTGTGACAGCCCGGTGAACTTGCGGATCGCGGTGAACACGACTCCGAAGTCGTGGTCGGACAGCGCGATCCGCATCGCCGTGGTGGTGAAGAAGCCGGCGGGCAGGGGTCGGCGGAAGCCAGCTGCTCGTGCGCATCCAGCACACAGGCTCGCGGCAGTGTCGATCGCAGTGCCGTTCCCGCAGGAGCGGCACTGGTGTCGGTTTCGCATTCGCATGAATCCACGCTTTCGGCTGGGCCGGCGGCTGGTTCATTTCACCGTAACCCCTGGTGCCGCGTGACGGCCCGAAACGCGACCGGTTCGCTGTGAACCGGCAATCCCCAGTGGGGATATCCCGTACGGAGATTGGGCCGCCCGCCTGTCGGCGCGACGCTGAATGCGGCATCCCGCGGCGAAAATTTCAGCACCGAACCGACGGCGATCACCGCGCCGGTGACACTCGCCCCTGGATGCCTCCCACACCTGTTGAGGAAGGGCGGCGGTAGCGATGCTGACATCGGATAGACGGGACCTTCTCAGTGCCCGCTACCAGGATTATGGGCGAGATCCAGGCCAGCTCGGGTCTGAATGCGCCCGGCTCGTGCTGGGTCTGCACGCCGGGCACGGGCCCGGCTGCATGCCGTATCAGGCCGCGCTGGCCTCGCTGTCGACGGTCTTGGACTGACCGTGCTCGACTCCATGTCCACCTGCCTACCCATCTCACAGGTGCAGCGATCCGTCACCTCGGATCGTCGGTGCCATTGCAGTGGAACATTATTGGAAGGAAATATCGAATGACTGTGTTGACTGCCGACACCCAATTCATCGAAAGCTGTGTCGACGAGGGACTTGATCCCGAGGATGCGGCTTCTGCCATCGGGATCGGGCAGCTGGTGTTTCTGCGCAGCGCCGCCAGCCGCACCCAGGACGACTACGCGCCGCTGCTGGTCGGGGCAGGCACCCGCCGTAAGATCAGCGCCCTGATCGGGTTGGGGCCGAAAGACACCGACCGCGACAAGATCGTGCAGACGATGAGCGTGATCCTGGCCGCTCAGCCGGACGCGGTGATGGACCTGACCACCAACCCCGAAGGGATCGCGTTGCGCCGCGACCTCAAGGAGGTCATGGGTGTGCCGCTCGGTGCCTGCGTCACCTACGACCTGTTCACCAACCCACGAAAGAAGCTGTCCCGCAGTGAATTCCTCGAACGATTCGAACAAGGCCTGACCGGTGGGGTCGATTTCGTGCTCGCTCACTTCGGGACGAACCCGGCGCTGTCGGAGATGATGGGCCGCTCGAACCGGATCATGCCCACCACCTCGCGGGGCGGTGGCCTGATCGACCGCTACATGCGCATTCACCGGTGCGATAACCCGCTGCTGGAACATCTCGACGGCATCATCGAAATCTGCCGCCGAATGGAGGTGGTCGTGGATCTGGGCGACATCTTCCGGCCCGGTGCCACCGCCGATGCCGGGGACGAGATGAAGTGGGCGGAGATCCAACTGCTGGCCGAGGTCCGCAAACAGATCCTGGCCGGTGGCGTGCAGGTGCTGTGTGAATCCGGCGGTCATATCCCGTTGCACCGTATCGGCGAGCTGATTCCCGCCTATAAGGAAGCACTCGGTGGTGCGCCGTTGTGGCTGGCCGGTCCGATGGTCATCGACAACGCCGTGTCCCTGGACTCGGTCGTCAACACCATCGGTATCGCCGCTGCCGGTGCCTGTGGCGGCGACATGTTCGCCTCCATCACCCAGGCCGAGCACTACGCCATGCCCACCGCAGGAGACACCGCCGACGCGGTCCGCAACGCCCGCGTCGCGATCACCGCCCTGGAACTGGGCCGCGGCAATACTGCCGAGCTCGCCCGCCAGGAGGCGATGAGCCGAGCCCGCCGCAAGAACGCCTGGACGACCCAAGTCGAGCACGCGATGTACCCGGACCTGGCCGGCCAGGTGTTCCTGCAACAGGATCTACTCACCGACGGCAAGCCGTGCACGATCTGCGGCATCTACTGCCCGCACGTGGTCACCGCGAAGATCGGGCAGTAGCACGATGGACACCACAACCCTGGCCCGGCGCATCATCACCACCCTGCCCGACCCCGACCCCGCCGTCACCACCGCCGCCCGAGAGGTGGCGAACTCGCTGCGCAAGCTGGGCGATCTGGTATCCACCCGCGACTGGCTCATCGTCGGCGGGTCGCTGGCCCGCGGCGAGCCGAGCTTCGCCCGCACGAACGCCGGGGACCCGACGTTGCTCAGCGACATCGATCTGCTGTACGTGTACCAGGGAGAGCGGCCGTCGACATTACTGCGGGAAGTCATGAATCTAGCCGAGACATTTTTTCCTGCAGTGGAATTGATGGCGATGCCGATCCGGGACTATCAGGTGGTGGCCACCTCTCTCGGCCACGATTTCAAGAACATCGGTGTGCCGTTGACCCGGCACGGTCTGCCTGCCCACACCGGGGTGCGCCTCGATGAACGCGACGCCTACGAAATCCTGCTGTACTACGTGATGTGCTGGTTCTGGTCCGGCCTGTCCGAAAACTGGTTCGACGGTGACACGACCACCAAGTTCCACCTGACCGTGAACCGGCTGTGCATGAAGGTACTGCGCGCCACCGCCATGCTCGACGGCGCCTACCGACACCACGACCTACACATGATGCCCCCGCGAGTGGCGGAACGGATGCGCGCCGAGCTGGCCTGGCGGACCGCTCCGCTCGGCCGCCCCGCCGACCCCGGCCGGTTCTGGTCCTATGTGGATGAGGCGTTCCGGCGGTTCGACACCCGCTTCGGGTGGCCGCGGCCGGACGCGGTGGCCTTCAGCGCCTACTCCCAGACCCCGAGTGGTCACATCATCGCCGAGTACCAGCGGACCGCGCAACGACTCGGCCGAGCGGTAGCGCATACGTGGGCCGCCACCGGAGACCGCGCCGAGGTCGCTACGGTGGTGCCGAGTGTCTGGGCTCGGATCACCGGCTGGACCGGAACGAACCCTCCGCCGGGCCCACGGCAGTACTTCCGAGAACACCGCGCCACCATCCACGATCATCTCCTCGCCATGAAAGTACAGGCTAAATGAAGGTTCTGGTCACAGGTGGCGCCGGCTACATCGGCGCCACCGTCGCTCGCATACTTCTGGACCACGGCCACCAAGTCACCGTCGTCGACGACCTGTCCCGCAACGACGACCGGCAGATCCCCGCCGACGCCACATTCGTCCGCTGCCGCGTCCACGACATCGACCAAGTCCTCACCCCCGACGCTGGATTCGATGCGGTGCTGCACTTCGCGGGCCTGATCGCCGCCGGGGAATCGATGCGGCACCCCGGATGCGGATGGCACTGGGACAACAACACCCGCGCTTCCCTCGCCCTCCTGGACGCCATGCACACCGCAGGCGTCACCCGGCTGGTCTTCTCCTCCACCGCCGCCGTCTACGGCGAACCGACCGAACTGCCGCTCACCGAGAACTCACCGACCAACCCGGTCAACACCTACGGCGCAACAAAACTAGCGGTCGACCACGCCATCGGCTCCTACACCCGCGCCGGATCGTTCGGTGCGGTGTCGCTGCGCTACTTCAATGTTGCCGGAGCCCACACTGCGCCTGACGGCATGATGATCGGTGAACGTCACACCCCCGAAACACACCTCATCCCGCTAGCACTGGACGCAGCCGCGACCGGCAGCACATTCACACTGTTCGGTGACGACTACCCGACTGCCGACGGCACCTGCATCCGCGACTACATCGGACTGACCGACCTCGGACAAGCCCACCTGCTCGCCCTGGACGCAATCCAACCCGGTGAGCACCGGATCTACAACCTGGGCAACGGCATCGGCTACAGCAACCAGCAGGTCCTCGACGCTATCCGAGAGGTCACCGGCCTACCACTGGACATCGATATCGCCCCACGCCGACCTGGGGACCCAGCCGCTCTATACACCTCCTCGGCTCGCGCGCAAGAAGAACTCGGCTGGACACCGGCCCAACCGAAGATCACCGACATCGTCGCCGACGCCTGGCGATTCCACCAACACCACATGCACTGACCCAGAGGAGATCCAGATGTCCGCACCATCCCTGGACAGCGAATACTCCGACACCACAGCACTCGCCACCCGCATCGCCACCCACGCCCGATACTCCGAACACCCTGATGACCCGATCGCCGCAGTACTCGATGCACTAGGGATGACCGGTGTCGAAGACCTCGCCGATATCGGCTGCGGCGACGCACGTTTCCTCGCCCGTGCCGCCGACGACGGACACTGCGGCCGCCTGGTCGGCGTCGACAATGCCGCAGCAATGGTCGCAGCCGCCGCGCGCGTGCCCGGTGTGGAGGCGGTTCACGCCGATGCGGCACGAACACCGTTCCCCGACAGCATTTTCGATATCGTCACCGCTCGGCACATGCTGTATCACCTGAACACACCGCAGAAGGCGCTGCGGGAATGGCGACGCATCACCAAACCCGACGGTCGAGTCGCGATCACCGTCAACCATGCCAGCACCTGCCACCGCACCCACCAACTCGTGGCCGAGCATGCTCGCCGGTACGGGATCACCGAACCGACCGACATGATGAACCCAGACGTCAACTCCGACACCATCGCCGACATGGTAAGCACCGTGTTCCCCACGCACACAGTCGCCACCTGCGACAACGCCCTGGTCTTCACCGAACCAGAACCAATACTGCGCTTCGCCGAAGCATTGTTCAGCTTCTGCGGAATCACAGCCGAAACACCCGAACGGCCTCAAATCCTCACAGACATCGCCGACACCCTCCACACCTGGTTCGAAACACATCCTGGCCAGCAATGGCGAGACCCCAAGGGCTACACCATCATCATCGCTAACCGCTGATCCGAGTTCGGCAACGAAACCCACATGGCCTGAACAGGGGTTGGCCCGTGGGACTGGTAAGGAGAGCCCATGACCGAATATCGAGTCGACCTCGAACACCTGGACGCCGTCACCGCTCGCGTGGCCGGATTGCACGGATTCGTCACCGATTCTCTTCGCGAAGTCGAAGAACGCATCGCGACCGTGCAGGGCAACTGGAGCGGGGAAGCCGCTGCCGCACACGCCACCGCACACGCCGAATGGGTCGCCGCAGCAGCCAAGATCGCTTATGGGCTGGAGAGGAACCGTACTGCGGCTGCGGCGGCACACCGGGAATACGGTGCCGTGTCAGCGGCCAACATCGCCATGCTCGGACGCACCGGCACCAGGGTCGCTGAATGACCGTGCTCGATGTGTCGGTGCCGGTCTACTACGACACCGCAACCAAGATCGCTGATGCCGCCTCCGAATTCTGAGCAGCTGTCGACGCCGAGTTCGCCAGTCTGGACGAGGCAACCGACATGACCGGAAGCTACAGCGAGGCCAAGAAGTGGGCTGAAAGCTACGACGAGCGTGCCGCCGAGATCCTGCGCCTGGTCTCCGAGATCGCCGGCGCCGCGCACGGATACGCCCTGATCTTGCAGCAGATCGGCTACAACCACGAGTGCGCCGACCACATCGCCACCCTCGGCGCCGGAGCTTTGCCTGCACCGCCGACCGCGCCGATACCACCGGTGCTCGTGTGTCGTATCCCGCTACCGTCCGCTGGTGGCCCTGGTAATGGTCTGGTCGATGCTGGAATCGGATTGGCCGAAAAGATCGGCATCATCGTCCCTGACGGCAATGCCGCCACCTTGTCGAACGCCGGTGACACCTGGGATCGCATAGCGCACGCTGGGGCGGTAGCCGGGTTCCCGGCCGCACTCGAGGCCGCCGCCGCATTCGAGGCGGTCACCCACCGACCCACCCACCGACCCACCCGCCGACCCACCCGACAGCCCCGTGTCCGAGGCGCAGGACCTGCGCCGACTAGCGGTAGTTTGTTGATATCGTTCGGATATGGGTGGAGTGTAAGAATGTCGTGTTCATCGGGGTGATGGGTGATGACCGCGCGTGTACCGTGCCCGCCGGCTCCGGGCCCGTTGGAGGATTACGCGGTTCGGTTCGATGACCTGTTTGCGGTATTGTCTCAGCGCCGCGGGGTCCGGGAGTATCTGTGTGGGTTGCTGGCTCCGAGGGACCGTAACAAGACGCTGATGGCTCTGGCCGGGGCCGAGCCGGTGGTCGGGGCGCGGCATGCGGCGGTGCAGCGGTTGGTGTCGGAGTTGACCTGGGACCCGGATCGGATCGAGGCTCGACGCCTCGAGTTGCTGGTGTCGGATCCGGTGAACGCACCGCACCCGGGTGGGGTACTGGTCATCGATGATTCAGGGGACCGTAAGGACGGCACGGCGACCGCGAACGTGGGCCGCCAGTGGCTGGGCCGGATCGGCAAAACCGACAACTGGATCGTCACCGTGACCACGTTGTGGGCCGATGCGCGGCTGTACTATCCGCTCTCCGCCCGGCCGTACACTCCAGCCCGCTGGTTCGACAAGGGCGAATACGACCCGGATTTCCGCACCGAACCCACGATCGCGGCCGAGCTGAGCCGCCGTGCCCGCGAGGCAGGGATCGGGTTCCAGGCCGCGGTGGCCGCTGCCTACGGCGACATCGACGACTTCCGTGCCGAATTCCGCGCGGCGGACATACCGTTGGTGATGGCGCTGCGACTGCGGCGCGGGATGTGGGCGGCCGAGCCCGTCGCCCATACTCCGGTCGATGCCGTCCGGGAACTGGCCTGGCACGGGCGGAGCCGGCCCGGTGATTGGACCCGTGTGCAGCGGGTGTTCCGTGACGGGCACACCGAAACCTGGTGGGCCGCCGACACATGTCTGGGCTGGTAGAGGCCCGACGGGTCGACCCGGTTGGTGGTGGTCACCACCGATCCGGGGACCCTGCCGGCCAAGGCCACCTGGTATCTGGCCACCGATCTGCCCCGTCCCGCGCCGACGAAAGCCCATACCCGGCAGCTGATCTGGCCAAGATCACCAGGATCTACGGTTTGCGGCACTGGGTGGAGCAAAGCTACGAACAGGTCAAGGACGAACTCGGGTGGGCCGATTTCCAGGTCCGCTCCGACCTGGGGATCCGCCGCCACCAGCCCCTGGTCCACTGTGCGTTCACCTTCTGCTGGAACACCTCGCTCACCGGCTCCGTCACCGCCCCGCCCCCGGAGCCGGACACCGACCCCGGAGAGGGGGGACCGCAACCGGCCCCCGCACCACCGAGCACCAACTAGCCCAAAGCAATTCGCACGGTCCGCGCCTGGCTGCACCCCTGGCTCACGCTATGGCGCTGCTGGACCGCCTGGTCGAACGCGCCCCCACCACCTGAACTACGACAGCTGATCGACACCGTCGGTGCAGGCCACGGCCTGCACCTCTACCTCCCGAACTGACCCAACAAACTACCGTTAATACCAGACCTCACCAGCGACTCAACCCGAAACCACGGTTCCAGATACGCGACTGGGGGCCACGATACCCACAAAAACTGAATTATTATCATTTCAGAAACTGGTCCACTGACCATTCCACCGTGATCTAATGCTGCCCAACTCGGGTGCGGCAACCCCTCTACGACCGTGTCGAGGGACACCCGATGTCTGTGGGAGGAACAATGATGGACAACAGTATGCGGCGGGCGGCTGGTGTGATGGCCGCGTTCGCGGTGGCAGCCGGCTTCACAGTGGCGGCGATCCCCGGCACGGCCTCGGCCGCACCGGGAACGGTCACCTGGACCGACGGGGGCAGCAAGTTCACCCGGACGGTCTCGAACACCAACCCGATCGCCGGCGAAATCATCACCGTCAAGACGGTGTTCGAGCGGACCCGCATACCGGTCGAATACATCTACTCGGTCAAGGACGCGCACCCCACCTGTCTGACTCCGGTCGCGGGCTCGGGCAGAATGGGTGGCGACCAAATCACGCTCGACACCTCGGCCCCGGACTCGGTCAGCGCATCCTTCAGCATCATCAAATATCCGGTATACCGGAACATTTCACCGAAGTCTCAGACCTTCGAGGTGCAGTACACCGTGGGTGTCAACTGCGCCCGCGACACCCCACTGCCGACCTCCATGAGTTACACCGGCTCCCTCGGTGCAGGCAACTACACCGACAAGGGCCCAGCCATTACCGTGTCCAGCGACGTCGTATCGACCACCACGCTCGCCCCGGTGAGCGGCGCCCAGGTCGACAAAGCCGTCACCCTGCGGGCAACTGTCTCCCCGGCGGCAGCGGGCGGCACCATCCAATTCAAGGCGGGCGACCAGGTTCTCGGTGACATTCCTGTCGCCGCGAACGGCACCGCCTCGATTGTCTGGACACCGGGTGCCGCAGGCACCTACAACATCGCAGCCACCTTCTCCGGCCGCACCGGCGTAGCCGGTTCCACCACCACTCGAGCAGTATCCGTGGCCGACGTCCCGACCACCCCCACTCCGACCCCCAAGCCCAGCACCGGCTCCTTCGGCTGATCGTCACACCCAGCACACCGAGATCGGTGCGGTCGGCGATACTCCGACCGCACTGGTCGTATACCCGGAAATTATTGCGGTGCAAGAGCACCCGCGAATGAAGGTGATGAGCGTCGCTCCGAGCTCTCGCGGCGGAACCGTTTCACCCCCCCGGACTCGTAGGTGGTGACACCCGGACGAGTGCCGGTACCGACTTGCGCTTGACGTACCTACTATCGAACTGGCTTACCGGCTCCTGCGCCGAACAGTCGAACGACCTCGGTGATCGTTGCACACCTCGAATGCTCATCCCGCACCTCGGAGACCATTCACACAGCCCGCTTACGCAACTCCGGTGGATACCCACGCCGTCCCATAACACTCTTCCTCATCAGGGTGGCACAAGCGTCCAACATCCTGACTCCGAAAACCCGGGATAGACCAAAGCACCGGAGTTTTCACCAGTTCTTCAGCTATGCCATGCCGCGTCCACCGCGTGCGATGGTCTGGACGGATACGATCCCCGGCCAGCCGGATGACTGTAGTGGAGATCAGGAGTCATCGCCATGGCGGCAGTTGAGATGGTAGCCGCAGTGAGGAAGCAGTTTCAGCTGTAGCGACAGTGGGCAGCAGCTTCATTATCGGGTTCCGACTCTCGACTTGACCTCAACATAACTTAAGGTTCCATGCTGTCTTGATCGAGACGAAAGATCTTCATGGAATTCGAGAAAGTAGGGAGCACGTGACAATCACAGTCGACTATGGGGCGCCCGATCCCAGAGAGAGGAGATACGGTCGGCGTGGCTCGCACGCACTGCGCTGGTGGGCGCTCGGCGTCCTCGGTGCCGCTCAGCTCATGGTCGTGCTCGACGCGACCGTGGTGAATATCGCGCTGCCCACTGCGCAGCAAGATCTCGGCTTCAGCGACAGCGACCGCTTCTGGGTAGTCACCGGGTACGCACTGGCCTTCGGCAGCCTCTTGCTACTCGGCGGACGCCTCAGCGACCTGTTCGGCAAGCGCAACACCTTCATCATCGGCCTGGTCGGTTTCGCGGTGGTCTCCACGATCGGTGGCGCTGCCACCAGCTTCGAAATGTTCGTCGCCGCACGCGTCGGGCAAGGTGTTTTCGGCTCGTTGCTGGCGCCTGCCGCCCTGTCGCTGCTCACTGTAACCTTCACCGAACCAGCTGAGCGGGCGAAAGCCTTCGGCATCTTCGGCGCGATGCCCGGTACCGGCGGGGCCATCGGTCTGCTACTCGGCGGCGCGCTGACCGAATGGGTATCTTGGCGCTGGGTGATGTTCGTGAACCTGATCTTCGCGGCTGTCGTCTTAGTGGGCGCAGTGCTGCTACTGGCGAAGCACACGAGCACTGAGCGACCCCAGCTCGACATTCCTGGCACGGTTGTCGCCACTGCGGGCTTGTTCAGCATCGTCTACGGCTTCTCACGTGCGGAATCGAACGGGTGGACCGATGGCGTCACCCTAGCCTTTCTGCTCGGCGGTATCGCGCTGATCACGGTGTTCGCCTGGCTGGAGACCCGGGTCGCGTATCCACTCCTTCCTATTAGGATCGTGCTCCACCGTATGCGCGGCACCTCCTACCTCACGGTCTTCATCATGGGCATCGGGTTGTTCGCGATGTACCTGTTCCTCACCTACTACATGCAACTAACCCTCGGTTACTCTCCCGTCCTGACCGGCCTGGCATTTCTGCCGATAGTCGCCGCGATGGTGATTTCTTCGACCACCATCCCTACGCTGCTACTACCGAGGGTCGGGCCGAAGATCGTGGCCAGCGGCGGTCTCTTGATCGCGGCGGCAGGCATGGCCTGGTTGACCCGGATCGGTGTGGACACCGGGTATGCCACCCACATCCTGCCCGCCCTGGTCCTGCTGGGTCTCGGCCTCGGCGGCACGATGGCGACCGTTCTCCAGGGCGCGACCTCGGGTGTGCGGTACAAGGACACGGGCGTGGCCTCGGCCATGATCAACACCAGTCAGCAGATCGGTGGATCGATCGGCACGGCGTTGCTCAGCACCATCGCCGTCGCCACGGCCGACGACTACCTGTCCGTCCGCGGATCGGACCCGCTGACTGTCGCTCAGGCCGCGATCGAAAGCTATACCACCAGTTTCGGATGGGCCGCGGCGTTCTTCTTGGCGGGAAGCATTCTCACCGCAGTACTCATGCCGAGCACTGCACCCATGCCCGCTGAAGGAGAGCCGGCACCAGCCCATTGAGTACTATGCCGCGGCACTACACCACCACTGCAATGGACCCGCGGATATCATCGATTTCAGCCGCGGCGTAGTACGGCCACACAGTTCTCGAATAGTTGTCCACGCAATTGCCACCGCAGGATTCCTTGGGTGTGCCGCTGGATAGCTCTTCTGCTCCGGCAGGTATCTAAAGCGCCGCCGGATATGCCTCTAGTTTCACCGCGATTTCCTCGTTGGTAGGCTGCCTTTCGCTCGCTACGAGCGGTTTGGCCTCCCTGCGCTCGGACGAGGTCTCCGGGGCATCGTCAGAGGTGGCTACGAGGAACCTGTCGGGAAACGCCAGTTTGATGATGGTTCTCAGAGTCAGCAGATACTGATAGAAGAACGATCTGCTGGTGTACGGGATATCATATTCCTCCGCGAGTTCTCTGACCTTCCATGAGATCTCTTCCATCCTATTGCTGGGTAGATCAGGGAAGAGGTGGTGCTCGATCTGATGGGATAGGCTACCTGACAAGAACCGCAGAACCGGTCCCGCCCGGAAGTTCGTGCTACCCAAAAATTGCCTCAGGTACCACTCTCCCTTGGTCTCGTCTTCCAGATCTCGCTTGGTAAACTTCTCTGCCCCATCAGGGAAGTGCCCACAGAAGGTCACCACTTGTATCCAGATATTTCTGATCGTATTGGCGGTCAGATCGGCTGTCAGTGTAGTTCTCCAGGAGCTACCGGAGGCAATCGGAAAGATCAAATAGTCCTTCAGGAGTTGCTTCGACGCTTTTTTGCCTACCTCTCTAATTCTGATCTTGAATTTTTTCTTGTCGCCTCTGCCTGCCAGGACTTTGGGTATCTCCAGATGATAGATGCACATACCGAACTCATAGAGCATCGAGATAGGCATCAGATAGAGGAAGTTACCCAGGTGGTACGGCTTCCAGGTGCGATCCCTGGTGATTCTCAGCATGCCATAGCCCTCGTCCGGATCCATGCCGATGACGTTGGCATACACATGGTGGCGAAAGTTATGAGCTTCTCTCCAGTGCTCCGCCGGCATACTGTGGTCCCACTCCCAGGTTGTGGAGTGGATCTCCGGATCGTTCATCCAGTCCCACTGGCCGTGCATGACATTGTGACCGATCTCCATATTTTCCACGATCTTGGCGAGAGTCAGCAGGGACATCCCCGTCCACCACCCCGCTCTGTTGCCGGAGTTGGTAGCCAGGACGATCCTGGCGAGAACCGCGCAAAATCGCTGGAAAGCGATGGTTCTATGTATGTACCTGGCGTCTTTTTCTCCCAGTTCGGACTCGATTTCTTTCCGAAGCAGATCCAGCCTCTGGCCGAACTCCTCAATGTCCTCGGGAGCTAGATGTGCATAGGATCCTACGTCCGATATGGCCATGCTCTTCGTACCTCTTCCTGTTACGAACTCCGCGCAGGAATCTGTCAGGTCTACGGGCGTTAGAGATAGATCGACCTGAGTCGTTTCCATATATCTGCTAGCTAAAGAGGATAGTGCAATATTTCATTATCGCTAGTCTTTCACACAGAGAAGGTGAGAGACTTCGACGTAGAGCACCCCAATGAGTTGCGGTGACGCGCCACCGGCGTCGAGACAGGAAGACCAGTCGGTACACACCGATCTGTCAGCGCTATCCTTTCCATTGTCCATTGCTAAAACAAGATCGTTTGAATTGCTGTTATATAGCCGTCTGCTATAGATATCAGCTGTAGGAATTTTGCTGTGTGGAGCCGTTGCCGTCGTAGTGATGCACGACGGCAACCATCACGGAATTCTTCGACCGGTTGGATCGATTGCGTGCGGTTCATCATGTTGGGCTGCCCGGCACTGCCGGACAAACCGATATGCGGACAGAGCGGAGAATTGATCGCCGCCGGACCGCTCACCATTGGCGGTGCCCCGAACCTCGGAAACCTGGTGAATAATAAGCCACTCGGTGCGAGAATCCCTGCCCGCGAACAGATTGCGACAGCGATGCACCGCTGGGCCCCTGCCGCGCATACAGATTCGAACTATTTCACTGCGATCACGATCTTGCCGCGAGCGTGCCCGCGCTCCAGATAGCCGATGGCATCCGGAAGTTCTTCGAATAGATAGTCGCGGTCGATAACCGGCGTCACCGCACCCGCTTCGATGGCCTCCCGAAGCACCACCAAGTCTTCCGTATTCGGCGCGACGGTGAAAGTCGTCAACCGTTGGCTCACCAACGGAGACATCAGTCGAGCGGCAAGCAGGCGATCCATGGGACCGATCCAGTGGTTGGTGGAGTCACCGCCCGCCAGCACCAGTGTGCCGTCGGGCGCGAGTATCCGCAGGTAGTCTGATGGGGAATATGTTCCGGACAACTGGAACACAGCGTCGTAGCGGTGCCCGCTGCGGATGAAATCCTCTCGGGTGTAATCGATGACGTGATCCGCGCCGAGAGATCGGACCAGCTCGATATTTCCCGTGCCGCATACTCCGGTCACCTCAGCGCCCCAGTGTTTGGCGAGCTGCACCGCGAATGTGCCGACACCACCAGCCGCGCCGACGATCAGCACGCTTTTGCCTGGACCGATCCCCGCGTGATCGCGCAGTCCCTGCACTGCGGTGCTCGCCGCCAGCGGTACAGCCGCGGCCTGCTCAAACGAGAGATTCGCAGGTTTGTGCGCCAAACAATCCACCGGGACGGAGACGTATTCGGCGAAAGCGCCGAAACCACGTAGGAACGGACTGCCGAAAACCTCATCTCCGGGCCGGAATCCAGTGACATCGGCACCGACCGATTCCACCTGCCCAGCCACATCGCAGCCGGGCACCGCGTGCTGCGGTCGCCGCAGTCCCACTTGGAGGCGGGCGATATAGGGAATACCTCTGATCAGGTGCCAGTCGGCAGGGTTCACCGAGGTGGCGTACACACGGATCAGCACCGAATTATCCTCTGGCATTGGCGCGTCGATGTCACGTAACTGCAAAACCTCGGCTGGTGCCCCGTATTCGTCCTGAACGATCGCTTTCATGAGTTGCTTACCTTTCCGATGGGTGATCGCACGTCCTATGGGAGAGCGCTTGCGCAGCACAATCCATCGTGGCGGCAAGCTCGTGTGCAATCTCCCGCCGCGCGGGCATTCGTTTCCCCCCGGAAGACGGGTTGCCGTGCTGCCTCACTCCGCCTGACGACGGATACGGTATCCACACCGCGTGTGATGACTACCCCTCCTGATCGACCTACCTTTGCTTGATGCGCAACAAGTCATCTCGCGACACCAGCGTTCCGGTCTCAAGGCAATGATCGATCGCACCACGCTCTCGCCATCCGGCACGGCGGATGGATTCCGTGGTCCGTTCACCCGCTGGCCGCGCAGCTCGGACGCGACTCTGGCGCTCATAACATTCCTGTTGGTCGTGCATGTCGAGGACCTGCCCGGCGACGGAATCGCACTCCGGTCTATCAGCTCCATACCGGTCACCGCGCTGTTGGTGTTCACCATGACTGCCTCGGCGCTGTACTGGCGGCGCAACGCACCAGGACATATCGCGGTGGTGGCTCTGCTGGCTTGGATGATCGTGACGCTGAGCTTCGACTATGCCGACCTCGGTGCCATAGCGATCATCGCGTTGTACAGCGTCGGTCGCTATTCGGAGGAACCGCGATGGAGCTATGTCACCGTCGTGGGAGCTCTCGTTGTGGTCACCCTCGACGGTCTGCTCGCACACACCGCCATCGCGGAGACCGTCGCCGGTGTCGTGGTCGTGGAATCGGCATGGTACGTCGGCCGGCGCGTACGGCTACGCACCGAGCGCGCCGGGCGACTGCGCCGGGAACACGCCGCTGCGGAGCACCGAATCCGCACCGAAGAACGTACCCGCATCGCACGTGAACTCCACGACGTGGTCGCCCACCGAGTGAGCATGATGACGGTACAAGCGGGCGCTGCCAAAGTCGTGGCCACGCATGACCACGAAGCCGCTCGCCGGGCTATGGCGGCAGTCGAAGACGCAGGACGCCAAGCGCTGGAAGAACTGCGCCATATCCTGGGAGTATTGCGGCCGGATCTCGGCCAGGACAGCCTCGAGCACGACCGCCTCGGCCCCCAACCAGGCCTGGCTGAGCTGCCCGGCCTCATCAAGGAAGTGCGCCGAGCAGGCCTAGAGGCTTCGGTGACGATGAACGATATCGCAGCCCCGCTCGCGGCTCGCGTCGAACTGTCGGCTTACCGCATCGTGCAGGAGGCGTTGACCAACGTGCTCAAACACAGCGGCCCACGAACCCGCACCGAAGTGCGCCTGCGCGGCATCGCGTGTGGCCAGGCCATAGTTATCGAGGTACTCGATGACGGGTCCACGGCCCGCCTCGAACCGGCCGCCCACGCACGACCGCCCGGCCACGGAATCATCGGGATGCGCGAACGGGCCCTACTGTTGGGTGGCAGCCTGGAAGCAGGACCGCGACCGGGCGGCGGTTTCCTCGTGCGCGCCGAACTACCCACAGGAGGGGCACAATCGTGAGTTCCGTGAACCGATACGCAACGAAACATGACTCAGCATGAGTATCCGCGTCATGGTCGCCGACGATCAAGCCCTGGTCCGTACGGGCTTCACAATGGTGCTGGGGATACACCCCGACATCGAGGTGGTAGCCGAAGCCGCCACTGGACGCGCGGCGATCGACGCGGCGCGCCGCCATCGCCCGGATGTGATCCTGATGGATATCCGCATGCCCGAAATGGACGGCCTAGAGGCCACGGCCACCATCATGGCGGAGGCGGATTGGGATGTCCGTGTGCTGATCCTGACCACTTTCGATCCGGATGAATACGTCTACCGGGCCCTCTGCGCAGGCGCGAGCGCTTTCGTGCTCAAAGACATGCCCGCCGATCAGCTGGCCGCAGCCGTGCGCACGGTGGCCGACGGCGGGGCGCTGTTCTCGCCCTCGATCACTCGCCGCTTGATCGGCCGATTCGCTCGTCGACTCGCCATCGACACCACCGTGGCACACCGTCTCCAACGGCTCAGCGACCGAGAACGGGATGTCGTGATCGCCGTCGCGCGCGGAGCCAGCAACGCCGAGATCGCCGTACAACTATTCATCGGCGCCGCGACGGTCAAATCCCATGTATCGAGCATCCTCACCAAACTCGGCCTGCGCGACCGCGCCCAGATCGTCGTCTTCGCCTACGAAAGTGGCCTGGTCGAAGCCGGGGACCGCAGCATAGGCCATTGATCCGAACGCAACCCAGGGATCGGCGGTCACCGCCGCAGATCCCGACAGGTTCACCTCGACCACACACTTCTTCAACGCGAAAGGTGCTGTGGTGTAAGTCGTTCGAGCATCCTCCTACTGGTCACTGCCCTACGAAGGCGGGTTTGCGCCGTTGCACGAAAGCTTGAACTCCTTCACGACCGTCGTGGCTTCGGCTGGCGTGCGCGAGTTGACGCGTCTCGCGCTCCATTTGCGATTCGAGGCTGTCGTTCGAGGACATCATCAGCAGTCTCTTCACTCCACCGTGCGCGTAGACCGGACCACGTGCGAGCCCGTCGGCAACGGCGGCAACGGCGTCGCGCAGCTGCTCCGGTGGCACGACCTGGTTCAGCAATCCCCAGTCGAGCGCCTCGTACGCCGAGAGCTCGCGGTTGGTGAGAAAAAGCTCAGCCGCTCTGCGGTGTCCGATCAACCGCGGCAGATAGTACGTCGAGCTGCCGTCCGGGGTGAATCCGATTCGAGTGTAGGCACTGGAGAAACGTGCCGTGTCAGCCGCGACCGCCAGGTCACAACACGCGGTCAAACTCAGACCGGCTCCCGCGGCAACGCCATTGACCATGGCGATCACTGGTGCGTCCATCCATGCGAAACGTGAGATCGCCGCATGCAGATTGGTGGTTATCTCTGTGACGAGCAGCTCGATGTGCTCAGGGTCTTCGGCAAAGGCATGCACGTCACCGCCGGCGCAGAACGCTTTCTCGCCCGATCCGGTCAACACCACCGCCCGGATCGAGTCGTCCGCGAGGCACCGGTTGGCAATGGCATGAAGCTCTTTCGCCATATTCAGATTCAGCGCATTGAGACTTTTGGGACGATCCAGCGTGATCCACGCTATATTGTCCCGCAATTCGAAACGGCAGTCCTGGTAATTCATACTCGAACTCCTTATCCGCCCGTACATAAGGCCGGGGCTGCGGTGACTTCGTCGTAGAGCCGGAAGATCTCGACAGCCAGTTCGTCTTCGCCGGTGAAGATACGCGGCAGCGACGCGCATGTGCGCCACGTTCGTTGCCCCGCGCCGGATGGCGGGTTTCGGCTGTCGACCATCACAGGAAGCACGATTTCGCATGGTGTTCGTGATGTCAATCAGCCCACCGGCCGACCCGCGATACCTGGATATGACAGTCCAGGTCGATTCCCCGTGAGATCTGCGCCTCATCGAGGTCGAGTACTTGATGTAGATGATGCACCCCTGGAGAAAGTCGCGGCGCTACTGCCACGGCTGATGCCGCGACAACGGCGGTGGCACGGGATTGGACTCGCCCACGTGCCCACCGACTCACCCCGTTGGAGCCGTGGGCGAGGACCAGCCAGTCTTCGGTTCCCGCCATATGCGGCCGCCATGGCATCGAGGACGCGCCGGGAAGCCACGTCGAGATGGCCAGCGCTGTGGTAGCCGCGACCGAGTCGACACCGAAGTATGTGTTGACCCGCACTCCGAGGTCGCGGCGTAATGCGTGCTGGTCGGAGAAATCCACTCGATACAGTCGACGACGTCGTTGTCCCGGAAGGTCGAACGTCTTCGGCCTCGTGTAGTTGCGGATCGTCCGCACGCCATCGTGAAAATGCTTACCCAGCAAATGATATGCCCAGGCGGTTCCGGCCGCGCCGTGTTGCTCTCCCGCACCGAGCAGCACTACCAGGTCGATCGGGCCGGGCGAGACGCGATGTACAGCGACAGCGAGCAGATTCGTCAACCCAGGCGCAAGCCCGACATCGACGAGTACCGCGGCCGCGGGGGTCAACCGCCGCAACTCGGCGATGTATTCCGTTGTCGCCGTGATATCGACGAATGCGGCACCCCGGCTACCCGCGAGTTCGGCGAGGCGGGGGTCTTCCGCACCCGATGCATTGACCACGACCTCCACATCCGCCAAAGCAGCGATGTAGGACTCGAGACCCGGCTCGGTCAAGTCCACCACCCGGTCGGCACGAGCAGCATCGCGTCCGGCCGCGATCGCGGTGGCGCCCATAGCGCGCAACTCGTCCATCAGATGCGCGCCTACGGCGCCGTAACCACCCAGAACCAGCACATTGGTCACTTCGATCACCTTCCGCTCCGTGTTTCGGCCTTACTGCTCTCCGCTACCCTCGCCGCACCTGTCGGGACGGAGCGGGTCGATATCGAATGGGAGCGCAACAAAGCCATGGCCAACAACGCGCCCAGCAGCGCCAGCACAGCCGCTCCCGCGAATGCTGTGTTCAGGCCGGTTCGGTAGGCGTCAGCGCCTCCGGACCGATTCGTCACCACGTCGGCCAGCAGCAACAGAACCGTCACCCCGATACCGGAGCCGACTCGCTGCGTGGTGTTGACAATGCCCGCCGCGATACCGGCGTCAGACTTGTCGACCGAGGTCACCGCAGGGACAGTGACGCCGACGAACGCCGCGGGCAGCCCGATACCGAGCAACACCGCGCCGGGCAACACATCGACCACATAGTTGCAGTCATCCGGCAGCCGGGCGAACCACGTCATCGCCAGAGCTTGCAATCCCAGCCCCGCCGCCAGCACTCGCCATGCGCCCAGCCGACTCAATGCGAACGGAATCAGGCCACGCGAGACAGCGATATTCACAACTGCTACGGGGAGAACCGCCAAGCCCGATCGAGTCGGGCTGTAGTCCTGAGTAGACTGCAGATAAAGCGCTAGCAGCGCGAAAGCAGGGACGTGCGCCGCGCCGACGAGAGCGTTCACCGCGGCCGAACCGCTTACCTGTCGAATAGCGAACAGCCGCAATGGCATCAGTGGTTCGGCAGTCCGTGATTCGATGAACAGGAAGCCCGCGAACAGCGCGAGTCCGATGCCGAGCAGAACACCCGCACGATTCGACTCGTTGCCCAGCGCACCGATCGCGTAGCCGATGAGCAGCAGTGCTGCCGTACCAGTGATTGCGCCGGGCATGTCGAGCCGAGCGCGGGGCGAACTCGTCCGAACCGGATCGGGTGGCAGCACTCGGATGAGCAACAGCGCAAGCAGCCCGACCGGTAGGTTGATCAGAAAGATCGACGGCCAGCCGAACAGGTCGGTGAGCGGTCCACCCACTGTCGTGCCGATGGCCGCACCTGCGGCGCCCATCGCGCTCCACACCCCGAAAGCTCGGTTCTTCGCGGTGGGTTCGGTGAATGTCGCGGTCAGCAGCGCGAGTTGCGCCGGAATGATCACGGCCGCGCCGATCCCCTGTAGGGCGCGCGCTGCCATCAGGACCAGTGGCGTCGTGGCGAATCCGGCCAGTGCGGACGCGGCGGTGAAGATGACCAGTCCACCAGCGAATACTCGGCGCGGACCGAGTACATCGGCGGCGCGCCCGCCGATCAGCATGAATCCGCCGAACGCCAGCAGGTACGCGTTGGTCACCCACCCCAGTTCGGCCTCGTCCAGCCTCATATCGACGCCGATACTGGGCAAAGCCACATTCAGCACCGTCGTGTCCAGGAAGACCACCAGTTCGACGACGGTGATCAAGAGCAAGATCAGTCGCTCTTTCATTCGGAGTTCCTCTCAGCCGTCATCATTCCTCCACTCACTAGAGCGTCACTACAGCGAAGAATTTCACTATAGCGCTGCTCTAGTCAAGTAGGATTGCGACATGACTGGGAAGGGCACTGGCATCCGAGCAGCCAAGACGACGGCGAATCGAGCCAAAATGTTGGCAGCGGCACGGGAACTGTTCATCACTCGCGGCTATGTCGCCACCACGATCAAAGCCATTGCCGAACAGGCCGATATGGCCGTGCAGACGCTCTACTTCACCTTCGCCACCAAACGCGCGATCCTGTCCGAGCTCCTGGACGTCGAAATCGCCGGTGACACCGAACCGGTCGCGACCATGGACCGCCCCTGGTTCACCTCCGCTGTAGCCGCACCGCCTGCCGAACAAATTCACAGGCAAGTCCAGGCGGCGGCAACCATATTCGCCCGGGTCAGCCCGCTACTGGAAGTCATACGATCAGCCGCGGCGGTCGACCCCGAACTGGCCGAACTCTGGCAGACCAACATCAGCCAGCGCCATCGCGTGCAGCTACGACTGGCTGAAGCACTGGCCGCCAAAACTCCCTTAAGGACCGGAGTCGATACCGCCCGAGCGGCGGATATCGCTCTGGCCGTCCTCTCCCCCGAGACCTACCACCTGTTGGTACGAGAACGCGGCTGGACCTCCGAGAGCTGGACGACCTGGGCGACCGACCTGCTTACACAGCAGCTTCTCCCCTGAACAGCGACGAAATCGGCGAACGCTACGTGTGTTCGCGGTACCCGCTCCGGTTCACCTCATATCCATTTCCGGTGCACAAACATGCCGCTGCTGTCCTGGACGGTTTCGCGGAACAGGATGCACTGCCGGTCCGGGCCGTGTCGGAGGCACAGTCGCTCACCGTGTCCGGGATCGGACTGCGTGCCGCTCTCGAAGAATTTGCCATGCGCTGGAGCCTTGCCTTTCCGCGAGTCCGGGCCCACGTCACCGGGGATTCTTCACCGGCGGCGTCATTCCCGCCACGCTGACCGGTACAAGTCAGGAGCCACCCGCAGAACCAGACGGCAGCGGAGAGTCGTTCGGTACTGTGATCCACTCGGTCTCTCGACGGCTCTGGTGCGGGTCGGTGGTCGTGCCGCCGCAGTGCGCTGTTACCCCATACCGGCCGGGGGCGAGACCAGAGCGAGTGACAGCCTTGGTTTCGCCGGCGGGTACATAGCCTTCACCGGAGTTCTCGGCGAATTCACGCACTGATCCGTTGACTCCAATTGTCGCCCAGCAGATCCCGCTGGTGCCCGGGTTGTGGATAGTCGCGGTGATTCGGCCAGGAGCGGCGGTGAACTCGACGTCCGGCGGCAGATAGTGGTTCGCGGAGGCCGGTGCAGCCGCCAGGGTCAGCGTGATAGCGACAGCGACCGTGAGTTTTGCTGCAATCGTCACGGCAGCGATTCTCGCACGGCCGCAATATGTCCGGCTAGGACAGTTCACCAGATTCTGCTCGGAGCAGCCACGCCGTACCCACACGCCGATGCGGACGTCGACCAAGCAGCCCGTTGGTACGGTGATGCACACCGATTCGATACGGCAAAGGTTTCCGGAATGTGTGTGGGTAGCGAGGTTTCCGTAGCCGAACTCGCGGCATGGGTTGTTGCCCGCGTCCCTGCGGATAGTCGGTACCTGCTCGGTATCGCCGGGCCGCCCGCGGCGGGGAAGTCGACGCTGTCACGCAACCTCTCCATCACACTCACCACGACACACGGCGTTCCGGCCGAGACCGCCCCGATGGACGGTTTCCACAAGACTTCCGCCGAGCTGGACGCCATCGGCACACGTCATCGCAAAGGTCGACCCGATACCTTCGACGTGACCGGATTCACGAGACGGCTGAAACTGCTGCGCGAAGCACCACTGGGACAACACGTGCCCTGGCCGAGCTATGACCGGGAACTACACGATCCGGTGCCCGAAGCGATCGGCTTCGCCGAGCATCGGGTCGCGGTGGTAGAAGGCAACTATCTGCTGCTAGAGCAGTCCGGATGGGCCGAGGTGCGCAGTCGGCTGGACGAGGTGTGGTACCTCGACGCCGAAGACCGGGTGATCGTGCCACGACTGACCCGCCGCCACCGCCGC
>NZ_JBWSOR010000031.1:0-52048 GCF_056629435.1 Nocardia sp. TBRC8007
CGCGTTGACTCATCCAAAATGCCCGCGTAATCGCTTCGTTGCCTCATGCAAGGATGCCCGCGTACGGCGTGGTGTCGCGGCAGGTCAGAAGGGATGCGTTAGGGCCTGAGGGATGGGATTGACGATGGCCGAACGCAGGGCTGTGATCGCGACTCGCTATCTGCGGGCGGATAAGTCGGGCAAGGCGAAGATCCTCGACGAGTTGTGCGCCACCACGGACTGGCATCGTGATCATGCCCGCAAGGCTTTGCGGAAGGCGTTGCGGCCGAGGGTTGTTCGTCCTGCCGCGCCGCGCTCGGTGAAGTATGGTCCGGAAATCGTTGAGGCGCTGGTGTTTTGCTGGACGGTGTTGGGGATGCCGGCGGGGCGGCGGCTCGAGCCGGTCTTGGGTGAGTTAGTGGAGGTGCTGCGCCGTCACAGCGAGCTGGGCATCGATGACGACACCGCGGTGCTGCTGGGCGGGCGTGTCGGCGGCGACCATCGACCACCGCTTGGCCCCCGAGCGCCGTCGGCGACAGCTGAAGGGGCGTTCCCACACCAAACCCGGGTCGTTGCTGAAATCGCAGATCCCGATCCGTACCTGGGCCGGGTGGGACGACACCGCACCGGGGTTTGTGGAAATCGACTTGGTCGGCCACGAAGGCGGCAACACGATCGGTGAGCACGCCTACACCTTGACGGTGACCGACATCGCCACCGGCTGGACCGAGAACCGTACGGTGCCCAACAAGGCCCGTAAATGGGTCGTCGCCGCCCTGGAGGACATCGCGGCGGTGATGCCGTTCCCGGTGCGCGGTGCCGATTCCGACAACGGCAGCGAGTTCATCAACCACCACCCGCTGGCGTGGTATGAGAAACGTGAAATCACTTTCACCCGCTCACGTCCCGGTAACTCCAACGATGGAGCCCATGCGGAACAAAAGAACTGGGCGATCGTGCGTGCACTGGTCGGCTACTTGCGCTACGACACCGCGCCAGAAATAGTGCTGCTCAACAAGATATGGCAACAGCAGTCGCTGCTGACCAACTATTTCCAGCCGCAACAGAAGCTGATCTCGAAGGTTCACGACGACGCCAAGGTCACCAAGAAATACGACACCGCCACCACCCCACACCGCCGCGCCGAACGCCACGACACGGTTACCGCTGCAGACAAGCATGCCATGGGACGCACCCCCGCCGAGATCAACCCGGCTGCTGTACAACGCCGCATCCAAGCTCTCACCGATGAACTGATCACCCTGGCCACCAGCAAGAACCCGCCGACCACGACCATTGGTACGCGGGCAAAACCAGGTGAGGCAACGACCCGACGTTCCCGGACATCTTGACATGAGGCAATAGGCCAACCTTTCATCAATGGTGCAAAACTACTGGTATACAGGCTGATCGAACCCGATAGCGGCGAAACCTTCAGCCGTACCGGACCGAGACCGGCGATCCCTGTTCGTAAGCGGCGAACTCGACCGCGATAGCAACGCTTGCGAGCGGGATGGGCTGTCGACCAGTCCAGCGGTTATCGCTACCAGCCTTTCCGGGCATCGGTCCCCGAAGAGATACCGATAGATGGTCGCGCGGGAGCATCCGAACATCTTCGCGATATCCGGTGCGCTGACCCCCTTAGCTCTTAGCCTGAATTCGTGGATGGGGTGCTGGTCACAGTCGGTGTGTGAGATGAAGAAGATGCCTTTCGACCTGGAATGATCGTGGTTGTCGAGACCGAGGATCATGCAGGAACCGGAAGGCATTTCAGTGAGATCATCGCATACGTTCACCGCGGAGTCCGCGGTGTTCGACGAGAGGAATCTCGTGTCGGCGGCGGGTTTGGTGCCGGTGATGGAATTGGCCGAGCAGGCCGGGCTTTCAGTATTGATCGGCGAGTGCGTCGATATCGACTCGGCGCGGGTGGTCTCGGGGGCGGTGAACGCCGCGGGGAAGCTGACCTCGCTGATCGGCGCGATGTTGTGCGGCGCGGACCATATCGATCATGCCGATCTGCTGCGTGCTGGTGGCACGGCGACGGTGTTCGGTGAGGTGTATGCGCCCTCGACGTTGGGAATCTTTTTGCGTGAGTTCACTTTCGGGCATGCACAGCAGGTGGCCGCGGTCGCTCGCCGGCACTTGGTCGCGCTCGCGCGGTGTGCGCCATTGCTGGCCGGTGCCGCCGACCGGGTGTATGTGGATATCGATTCGGTGCTGCGGTCGGTGTACGGGCATGCCAAGCAGGGTGCCTCGTTCGGGCACTCCAAGGTCGCTGGGAAAGTGGTGCTGCGTCGCGGCCTGTCGCCGCTGTTGACCACTCTGTCCACCGACACGACGGCGCCGGTGATCGCCGAGATGCGGCTGCGCGCGGGCCGGACCGGGTCGGCCCGCGGCGCGGCTTCCCAAGTGGCCGCGGCGATCGGCACCGCCCGTGAGTGCGGTGCCGGGAAGGTTTTGCTGCGCGGTGATTCGGCGTTCGGCAGTAAGAAGATCATGCGTACCGCGCTCGCGGCCGGCGCGGAATTCTCCCTCACCCTGGCCCGTAACCGCGCTATCGACCGGGCCGTCGCGGCCATTCCCGACGACGCCTGGACCGGGGTGAAGTATCCGGGTGCGGTGCGTGATCCCGATACCGGGGCATGGATCTCTGATGCCGAGGTCGCCGAAACCACTCACATCATCGGCTCCGGTCGCTGTGCGATCGATGTGCGGTTGGTCGTGCGCCGCGTCAAAGACGCTGCCGTGCAGCAAGAGCCATTGTTCCCGGTGTGGCGGTATCACCCGTTCGCCACCAACTCCGAGCTGGCCACCGTCGAGGCCGATCTGGTCCACCGCCGCCACGCCGTCATCGAAACCGTGATCTCCGATCTGATCGATGGCCCCTTGGCGCATCTGCCCTCGGGGTATTTCCCGGCCAACACCGTGTGGGCGATCTGCGCCCAGATCACCCACAACCTGCTGCGTGCCGCCGCTACCCTCACCGGATCACCCCGCCACGCTGTGGCCCGCGGCACCACCCTGCGTCGTGACCTGGTCTGCGTTCCTGCCCGCTTCGCCCAGCCCGCCCGCAAGCCGGTCCTGCGCCTACCCGCCCACTGGCCCTGGGAAAAGTCATGGAAAAACCTGTGGTACAGCATCTTCAACGCCATCAACCACACCACAGCATCCGCTGCCACCTGACCACACCGCCTCATCCCTACAACCAGGAACAACAGTGGAAAAGCTGGGCAGACCAGCGGTTACCGGCTACTCACAACCCGGTGGTCCGCGCGCCGCAGGCGCGCAGACCACCTAGCAACCCCCCATCCACGGATTCAGGCTTAGCTGTCGAGCCTTAGCGGCGTCGCTATCGTTGACCTTGCGGGGCCGTCCACCTTTGCGGCCGTTGTCCGCTGCGACTACCAGTTCGGCCCGAGTTCGTTCGACCATCGTGTCTCGTTCGAGTTGGGTGAATGCGGCCATGATCGTCATCATGGCCTTGTACAAGTGGGGCTTCAAGCTGGTCCCGCTGATTTCCTCCGAGCTCCTGCTGGATTGTTTCGAACTGGCCTGCGACGCCCGCGAACTCGATATGCGCGCCAGTCCCTACGACCTGTCCGGGTACGGCTATGAGCCGATCCGTATCGAAACACCGACCGGGCGCGCCGAGTACGTTCGCAGACAGTCCGGCATCGCGGCCCGTGCGATGGCTGTGCGCACTCGATTGCTGAGCGCCTGCCAAGAGCTACTCACCATAGCTCCATAACCTCGGAGTCAGCGG
The DNA here is from genome assembly GCF_056629435.1 of Nocardia sp. TBRC8007. Lineage (NCBI taxonomy): Bacteria > Bacillati > Actinomycetota > Actinomycetes > Mycobacteriales > Nocardiaceae > Nocardia > Nocardia sp. TBRC8007. The sequence continues at coordinate 3,743 of NZ_JBWSOR010000031.1, forward strand.
GTGCCTGAACCTGCGTCCTCTCCGCGAAGGCGAGCATCCTTCGTGTCGGGTGAAGCCGGAGATCTGGTGTCGTACACCGGCGCCGGTATGCCCGATCGACCGAACCCTTTCGACCGAACCCTTTTGGTGCGGAACAACGAAATTTGCCGAAACTCCTCGGCGAATTGACGAATATCACTACCATTCAGCCAAGTGGTGGCTGTCCCAGTCACTGCGAGCACGTTCCGAAAACGAAGTGGGGGGACGCGACGATGCGCCCAAAGGTCGGATTTCGCTGTGCCAAGTCATTGGCACTATTCCTCATCGGCATGGTCACAGTCGTGCTGCTGCCCGCAAGCGCCACGGCCGACCCGTGGTCCGGCCCGAGAAACGCCATCCAGGAGTTCCTCGACGTCGGGCGGACCTCGGTCCCCCGAGCGAACTGCGGCCCTGGCTCCGCACCGGAGAACGGTCTGCAGGGCGATGTCACCGCGGCCGACCGCAACAGCGGGCGCAGCGAGCAGGGGTACCGATGCAATATGTCCTTCATCGGCGGGTACGCGGGCCGCGGCGCGGGCATCACCTCGACCAGCTTCGAACACTGCGCTTATCTCGGCTCGTTCTTTCCCGGCAGCCTGATCAGTGACCGGCGCGGCGTCCAGGTGGTCGACGTCTCCGATCCGACGAATCCACGTCCCACGGTTTCCCTGACCGAGCCCGCCATGCTCGCGGGCACCTGGGAAAGCCTCAAAGTCAACGCCCGGCGCAAACTACTGGTCGGCACCGGCGTTCCGGTGAGTCAGGGCATGGGGTACCTGTCGGTATACGACATCTCCGATTGCGCATACCCACGGCTGCTCAACCCAGGTCCCGGCACGAACATGCTCATGCCGCTGCCGATGGTCACACATGAAGGAGGGTTCTCCCCGGACGGCAACACCTATTGGGCGTCCGGGTTCGCACCCGGTTTCGTCAGCGCGATCGACCTGACCGACCCGGCGAATCCACGCGTGATCTGGCAAGGGCTGACCGGCATCGCGGCGCATGGATTCGGCATCAGCCCGGACGGCAACCAGATGTACATCTCCGCACTCGGCGGATTCACCGTCCTCGATATCAGCGCGGTGCAACGCCGCGACCCGAATCCGCAGGTACACCATATCGGTCGAGTGTTCTGGACCGACGGCTGGGCGACCCAACACAGTATCCCAGTCGACTACGCGGGCAAACCCTATCTCTACACCGTCGACGAAGGTGGTTCCGGCGGCGTCAAGCTTATCGATATCTCCGACGAGACTGCACCCAAGGTAATCAACAAGATCAAGCTGGAGATCAATCTGCCGCAACACATCGACAGCAATATCGGCTCGTCCATGGGTGGCTCCCTCTTCGCTTACGAATCGCACTACTGCGCTGCCGACCGCCCGAACAATCCGACCGCGCTGGCCTGCGGCTGGATTTCCTCCGGTATCCGGGTATTCGACATCAGAGACCCGCTCGATATCCGTGAGATCGCCTATTACAATCCGCCCGCCCGCACCGGGCAGAACCTCGAACTGTGGAACTCGCCGCACGCCCTCGGCTCACTCATCGGCATCCCGTTGATGAGCACACCGGCCGTCGTGCGCTCCGTACTGGAAGGGCAGTTCGACCCGCTCGACTTCACCACTCCACGCACCAACCGGCTCGCTTTCGGAGATATATCCACGGACTGGTGCTTCTCACCACCGGAGTGGCGCGGTTCACAACTATACGTCGCCTGCTCGGACAACGGATTCATGGTGCTGCAACTGGACAACGGCGTCTATACGCCGCCACCGGACCAACAGTCGACCATCGGAGCATAGCGATGGCGCTACGGATGCGCACGGCTTTCCTTGCTTCGGCGGCCTTCACGCTGCTCGTACTCGGCGCCGCGCTGCGACCACTGATATTTCCGGAAAGCCATTCGACGCCACCGGTACTCACCGCGGTAGAAATCGGCTTCGCTCAGGACATGACCGCACACCACCAACAGGCACTGATCATGGTGCAGCGGCTCGACCGCACCACCGATCCGGCGATCATCCGGTTGGCCGAACAACTCGACCGGACCCAGCGTCTGGAGATCGGCACCATGCTGGGCTGGTTGCGACTGGCCAACGCGGCCCCGATCGCCGAACAGCCGATGGCCTGGATGCACACCGCCGCCCCCACCTCTCATCGGCATTCGGCCACCGAACCATCCCTCGAGGCATCGGCCGCGGGCACAGCCATGCCTGGTATGGCGAGCACCACGGAGCTCGACGACTTGGCCGGGTCGCGCGGCCGGGACGCCGAAATCCTGTTTCTGCAGTTGATGATCCGCCACCATCAAGGTGGTGTTGTCATGGCGCAAGCCGCCGACGCCCTCCTGTCATCCGGACCGGTCAAGGAGATCGCCCGGGCCATGATCCACCAGCAGAACCAGGAAGTGGGATTGATGAGCATACTGCTCACCCAGCGCGGAGCGGACCTGCTGCCCTGACCCCGCATCCGACCGCGGCATCGCAGACCATCCGATGCCCCCGGCTGCACTTTTGTGGATTTCCAGACGCAGAAGCGTACGAAATTTCTCGAGCGTCGCCCGAGCGCTTACCGGCCATCCGAGGAGTTGTCGCCTCCCCTCCTCCGGACGACATCTCCTCGCATGGCCGGTGAACCAATCATCCGCTACCGCTTCCATAGCGGGGCATCGTGTCGAGTTCGACTCACTACCCAGCAGACGAGGTGTTGTGAACATATCATGAGTTCGAAAGTGGAGTTCGTGATCTCTTTTTGAGGCTCATGACAGTGAAAGGTGAGCGCTCTGTGACGTCACAGCTGCGCGGTACACGGTGGAGAGAAAGGGCATCGAGCATGGGGCGCATAGGGTTCGGCTCGTGGTGACGCTGGATCTGCAAGAGCGTTTCGGCCGAATCGTGGCCAGACGCCGCGAAGAACTCGGGCTCTCGCGGCCGGACGTTCGCGCGGCCGGAGGGCCATCCATCGCGACGATGGCACGAGTCGAAATCCCACGCGCCAGCACCGCACCGCCGAGCCCCGCGACGCTGAGACTCCTGGATATCGGCCTGCAATGGGCTGAAGGCAGTGCAGCGAGAACGCTCCACGGCGGCGACCCGATGAAACTGGGCGAGCAAATGTCGGACTTGGATACTCGTGATGCACTGACTCCCAGGGGCATCGAATACGACCCACTGAGCTTCCGCCTGGTGGAACTCGATATCGACGTTGTGGACGCACTTATCGCTGCCGCCGACCGTTGTTTCCAACTCTGCGACCGTACCGACCTTCCTGAATCGACCCAGGAGGCTGCACGGACAGTGAAAGAGCAGCTCGCCATCGCCGTCGGCAAGCTCGCAGCCGCACAAGCAACCGAAGTGCTCGAGCGAGCAGGCGGTCCGGGTAACGATATTCCCAAGAACATCGAAAGACTCATCGGTGCGCTGTTGGCGACACCACCGACGGCCACGGGGATCGAAAAAGAGAACCAACAGTACCGGCGGTGGCTCGCCGGAAGCGCAACAGATCTGGACCCCGCCCTCGCAGACCGATTTACTAAGCGGTGGCGGTCCAAGTTGGACCGGATCAGTCTGATCGAGGGAGAAAGCCGTTGAGCCAGAGCAACGGAGTCGTACCGTTGGAGGATCGGGTGAACCTACTGTTCGCCACCATCATCGACAATGATAGGACCGAGGTCAGCACCACAACTGTGGCGCAGGCGCTTTCGAAAAGCTTGGGATACCTGGTCGGAGTGGAGCAGATCGAGGCCCTGCGGCGGCCCGAGGCGCAACGGCCGAGCGGCGACTTACTCGACGCACTGGCTCGCTACTTCGACATGCCCGAGAGCTTCCTTTCCGACGACCCCGACCAGTACTACAGCTCGTTCCGGCAGCTGAGCCTGCTGATTGTGCAGCGCGACAAGCGAATCCCGTTTCTCGCCCTGCGTCCGAGCTCGGACCACTTGAGCGACAATGCGCTACAGGAGTTGAAGAAGTACCTTGAATCCCTCGATTAGAGACGGCATGGACGAGGACCGTCTGATCGCGGAACAGGCTCTTGCGAAGCTGAAGTTGCGGCGTCCCTGGTCGATGCAGCACTTCGTGGAGCAACTGAGCCTGCAGCGGGACCGGCCGATCGAGATCGTCGAAGGGCTCGGCGAATTCGAGGGCATCGACTACTCCGGCATCTGGATCCCGCTACCGGAGAAGGACCTCGTTCGGCACCGATCAGGATTCACCCAGATCGAGCGTGACGGCATCATCGCACACGAACTCGGGCACATCATCCTCGGACATGAGGTTCCGCTCGAGGAGCGGAACCAGTATTTCCAACGAACTGCGCCCTCGATCCCGGCTACTGTCATCAAACGGCTCATGGCCCAACAGGCATGTCTGCGCTCGAACTTCGAACTGCCCTTGGAACGCCAAGCCGAGTGGTTCGCGACGTTGCTGATGGAGGCCGCCGCCGTACTCGGCCGACCACTGTTTCCGGACCGGAATCTCAACCCTAGACAACGTGTCATGCTCGAACGGGCCGCCGCGATCTTCGGATGGTCGGCGTGAAAATCGTCGTCGGCGCACTCATCCCAACGGTGCTTCTCGCGCTGGCGGTACACCGCATTCGAACCAACCGGCAAGGCAATCGCCGCAGTGCCCCCACTGGAATCACCAACCCGCTGACTCAGCTCCTACTTTTCCTCGGACTGGCGAAACTGTGCCGGGTCCCGGTGATCACCGACGACATTATCAACCCCGTGCTGCGCGACGCGACCAGCCTCGCGAATATCATGTCCCTGGCCGCGATGATATTCGGCGCTCTAGCAGCAATACCGATCCTCGGGATCAGCTCGTACATTACCGGCCGCGACCTCACGCCGCGCACGCAACTCGGGATTGCCCTCGTGATCGTCACGGCGCTGATCACGACATTCCTGCGCACGCCGATGGTGCACACTCCGACGTCGTATATGAGCAACGACTTCCCGGTGACAGGGCCCGTCATGGCGTACTGGTTCGCGTTCCTGACACCGCTGGCGAGCGCGCTGGTCGTCGGCTGCGCATACATCATCCGTGAACTGTTGTGGGTCCGCAGTGGCCCGTTCGCGCATGCACTGGCTGCTATCGCCTTGTGCGAAGTACTGGGCTTGGTCTACTGCGCATTCAACGTCTACAACCTCTATCTGCAGCACGTCGGAGACGACAATTTCTGGCACCGGAATGCCGAACCCGTGTCGATCGCGCTCGGGCTCACGGCACTGATCGCGGCGGGAGTATCCGCCGGCATCTACGCCACCCACATCCTCCGAGACCGGTTCCATCACTATCGGCTGCTGCGGCGTTTCGGCCACCGATGGCTGGCGGTCCGGATAGCAAACCCCGATGTCGTGCTGGACAAGTCCGATCCATTCCGCCCCACCCGCCGAATGTGCTGGACGGCATCTCGATCGGGTGCGACCGCGTATCGGCTGCAGATCGAATTGGCCGATCATATGCACCAGGCCGGAAGCAGAGGCACTGCAGGCGACCCCACGACCGCCTGAAGGCAGGACCACCATGGCCTGCTGGAGATACAACCAAGGCCACATCCCACACACGCTCGGTCAGCTCAGGTAAGCGCTGTGCGCAGCACGTCGGACCATGGCTGCCAACGCGGATCGGGTCCACCCGTGTCATCCCCCACCATGTTGGTGCATGTGTAGCCCACGGCGATGCCGGATTCGGGATGGGCCATGCCGATTCGTCCTCCGGTACCGACCTGCCCGAAAGCTCCGGCACCCAGCAACTGGGCAGGCCGGGTTAGTTCGTAGCCGTGGGCGAAGTAGTTGCCCCGCGGCATCACCTCCAGCGGCGCAGGATGGCCGAGGCCCTCGGTCTGTGGTTGCCGTGCCCGCTCGACCGCTTCCGTGGTGAGCAACCGGATACCGTCGATTTCACCGATCGTCGCCGCGAACATCCGCGCCACAGAACGCGCGTTCCCGATCCCGTTGCCGGACGGCACCTCCGCCGAGTGCCCAACTCGAGTATTGAGCAACGCGAGACCCTCGTCACGGGCCGCGACCGTCGCGAGCGTCGCGCGAACCAACCGCGCGTCGATATCGACGCCCATGCGGCTCAACATCGCTTCCACGTCGGCGGCCCCGGGCAACTGTCGCCGCACGAACTGTGGAACGACACGGTATTCCTGGTCTTCCGGCAGGCCGATCCACAGACTCAGCCCGAGCGGCTCAGCAACCTCGGCGGCGAGGAACTCACCGACACTCTTACCGGAGACCCGGCGGATCAGCTCGCCGGCGAGGTAACCCCACGTGAGGGAATGATAGTAGAACGCGGACCTCGGTTCCCATAGAGGTTGCATCGATTCCAGCGCGGACACACACGCTGACCAGTCCGTCAATTCCCGAGCCCCGATACCGGATTCCGCATCGAAACTCGACAGGCCGCCTCGGTGCGACAGCACATCGGCGACCGTGATGTCGCCTTTGCCTCCCGCCGCGAACTCCGGCCAATACTCCCGAACCGGCGCGTCGAGATCGAGCAGACCTCGATCGACAAGGATATGCGTACAAGTCGCGGTCACCCCCTTCGACACCGACATGAGCACCGTCAGCGATTCCGCGTCCCATGATTTACCGGATTCCGGATCCTGCCCCGTCCACAGATCCACCACCACGCGCCCTTGGCGATAGACGCAGAGTTGCGCGGCACCCTCGTCACCGTCGTGGGCGCGAGCGAAACCGTCTCGGACCCCCCCGAATCCATGCTCGACAAACCCTTCCACCAACACCTCGAACCTCCTCGACAAGATCCAGCGGGTACGACCTGGGGCGAAACCCCTTCGCAACCAAACAATATTCGGCGGGTTGTGACGCCGACCGACCGGATAAACGAGACTATGACGGGACCTGGTGAGGTCGAGCTTCTGAGGTCACCGCCCACCCGATCACGCCAGGCCGCAGGCCCGACGAAAAATCGAGGCCAACTCGCAAGAGCCGAAATAGTTGAGAAAGAGATCCGACAGGGGATTCGCAACCCACTTCATGCGACACCACTCAGAGCTACCGGGTATTGCAGGCAGGATTTATGGGGGTGCCCGCCGAGTCGCCCAATCCTGAGGGCGATTGCAAAATACGCACCTCATGTAGATATTGCCCGCGCACGCAGATGGAAATCCTAGTATTTCACCCGCAAAAATCCCCCGGCTCGGGCAACTGGGCCGGGCCGGGGGATCGAGCACACGCGGGGAGCAGGCTCAGGCCTGCGCCTTGGCCTCACGGCGACGCCGGTGCAGGATTGGTTCGGTGTATCCGTTGGGCTGTTCGGTGCCCTCCAGAATCAGTTCCTTGGCCGCCTGGAAGGCGATGCTGCCCGCGAAGTCCGGCGCCATGGCCCGGTAGCTCGGGTCGCCGGCGTTCTGCCGGTCCACCACCGGAGCCATCCGCTCCAGGCTCGCCACCATCTCGTCGGCGGTAACGATGCCGTGGCGCAGCCAGTTCGCCATCAACTGGCTCGAAATGCGCAGGGTCGCGCGGTCTTCCATGAGCGCGACATCCTTGATGTCGGGCACCTTGGAGCAGCCGACGCCCTGGTCGATCCAGCGCACCACGTAGCCGAGGATGGACTGCGAGTTGTTGTCCAGCTCCTGACGCTTCTCCTCGTCGGTCCAGTTCGGCTCGGCGGCCAGCGGGATGTCCAGGATCTGATCGACCGTGGCACGGCGACCGCCCTTGGCGATCTCCTGCTGCCGCGTGAACACGTCGACCAAATGGTAGTGGGTCGCGTGCAAGGTGGCCGCGGTCGGCGAGGGCACCCAGGCGGTATTGGCGCCTGCGCGCGGGTGGCCGGTTTTCTGCGTGAGCATGTCGGCCATCAGATCGGGCATGGCCCACATACCCTTGCCGATCTGCGCCTTACCGGGCAGCCCAGCGGCCAGGCCGGTGTCGACGTTCCAGTCCTCGTAGGAGAGAATCCACTGCTGGGACTTCATATCCGCCTTGCGGACCATCGGCCCGGCCACCATCGAGGTGTGGATCTCGTCACCGGTGCGGTCCAGGAAGCCGGTGTTGATGAACACGACGCGCTCGGCGGCGGCCTGAATGCACGCCGCGAGGTTCACCGTGGTGCGGCGCTCCTCATCCATGATGCCGACCTTGAGCGTGTTGCGATCCAGCCCGAGCACGTCTTCGACCCGACCGAACAGCTCATTGGTGAACGCGACCTCATCCGGGCCGTGCATCTTGGGCTTCACAATATAAATCGAGCCGGTGCGGCTGTTGTCCAGTGCCACATCGCCGCGCAGACTGTGCTTGGCGATCAGCGAGGTGATCAGGCCATCCATGATGCCTTCCGGCACCTCGTTGCCTTCGGCGTCGATAATCGCGTCCGAGGTCATCAGGTGACCGACATTGCGCACGAACAGCAGCGACCGGCCGTGCAACGCCAGCTCGCTGCCGTCCAGCGCGGTGTACACACGGTCGGGGTTCATGGTGCGGGTGAAGGTCTGCTCCCCCTTGGTGACCTTCTCGGCGAGGTCGCCCTTCATCAGGCCCAACCAATTGTGGTAGCACAGCACCTTGTCCTCGGCGTCTACCGCGGCGACCGAGTCCTCGAAGTCCATGATGGTAGTGACCGCGGACTCCAGCACAACGTCTTCGACACCCGCGGTGTCAGTGCGACCGATAGGCGAGTTCGGGTCGATCTGGATCTCGATGTGCAGACCGTTGTGCTTCAGCAGTATCGAACTCGGCGCCTGCGGATCACCGAAGTAGCCAACCAGTTGCGTGGGGTCGGCCAGCCCGATGCTGGTGCCGTCTTCCAGCCCGACCTCCAATTCACCGTCGACGATCTTGTAGTACGCCGAGCCGATGTGCGAACCGGTGATCAGGGTGACCGCGTCGTCGAGGAAATTACGCGCCCATTCGATGACCTTGTCGCCACGTACCTTGTTGTAGCCGGTACCTTTCTGCGCACCATTATCCTCGGAGATCACGTCGGTACCGTAGAGGGCGTCGTACAACGAACCCCAGCGCGCGTTCGCAGCATTGATCGCGAAGCGCGCGTTCATCACCGGTACCACGAGCTGTGGGCCCGCGGTGGCAGCGATCTCACTGTCGACATTCTGGGTGGAGATCCGGAAATCGGCGGGCTCGGGGCGGAGATAGCCGATCTCGGTCAAGAAATTCTTGTAAGCGGCCTTGTCGTAATTCGCGCCGGGGTGCTCGGTATGCCAGGCATCGATCCTGCGCTGGATCTCGTCGCGTTCGGCCAGCAAGGCACGGTTACGTGGGGCGAGATCGTTGATGACCTGCTCAGCACCGGACCAGAACGCGGCGGAATCCACGCCGGTACCGGGGAGCGCTTCGTTCTCGACGAACTCGTGGAGAACACTGGCCACCTGGAGCCCGCCGACCTGAATCCGCTCTGTCATCTACTGCCTCACTTCCGAGAAAGCCGGGTGGGAAAACAGTGCCATGTTACCCGTGGGTAGTGTCGCCGCCGCCGGTCGGGTCGGCTCACCGCCGCTCCAGTCATTCCACCGCACCAAGGGTACGGGCGTCCTACATCCGGTGGATCCCCTGACCTTCGGCGACCGACCGTACGGCCTTCCGATCGTATCGCGCGGGCTGAAGGCTGATCGGAAACAGTGCCGGCTACCGACTGTGCCACAGCGCCATAGGTATTCACCGGGAGCGTGCTCTGGTGGTGGCGACAGCCATCGGGCAGAATGATCTGGACGCAACGGCAGCTACACGACGATGTTCCGACTGGGCCGACTGACAATTTACGGAGAAGCCATGGTGTCCGCACGTAGGATCGCGAGCTCACCGATCTCTTGGGCCATCGCCGTTCTGGCAATAGCTGCACTCGGCGCAGGCTTGGCCCTTTTCCAGCCGTGGCGTCTGATCACGAACACCACCGTCGAGGAGGCTGCCCCTTCGATCGCCACAGCCCCTGGAGCGAAAACCACGGCATCGCAGCCGCGTGTCATCGCCAGAGGCACGTTCCTTTCTCATGAGCATGCGACCTCGGGCATCGTCGTGGTGTTGCAGCTGCCCGACAACAGCCGGGTACTGCGTCTAGAGAACCTCGACACCACCAATGGACCCGATCTGCGCGTCTGGCTCACCGATGCCCCGGTGCGCGCGGGCCGTGACGGATGGTTCGTTTTTGATGATGGCGTATACACCGACCTCGGCGCACTAAAAGGCAACCGGGGCAATCAGAACTACCCGATTCCGGCCGATGCGGACCTGACTCAGCTGACCAGCGTCGCCATCTGGTGCGACCGATTCAATGTCTCCTTCGGCGCTGCCGAGCTGCGCTCGGTCTGATTCCGCTTCGCTCCCCTGTCACGCTCGTGCTTATGGGACAAAAAATCACCCGACAACCGCGGGTGTGCTGTGCCACCATATGTTTCGACGTCGACCACCACAGTGCAGGTGGTCCTCGAGCAGTGGAAAGGAGGCGGCGATGAGTCCGGATTCGATGAAACCGACAGACGTAACGATGGCACGGTTGGCGGACACGGACGACGGGTTCGACGAGCCGATGCGCATTCGGCACAGCGAACAGAACGAACGCCGCCTTCAGATCCTCGGCTGACCGCCGTATCCCTTTCCCCGCTCATCACTACTCCGCACGAAACACGTTAACTCCCATGATGTTCCGCTATGACACCAATCCGATCACGCCGACCGCCGAGAGCTGGGGACGATAAGACTCTTGCGCTACGTGTATCCAGAGCACACCGCACTGGTACACGACGAGAGCAAAGCGACGCAGGCCGGTGTATTGCGCTGCAATCAGCACCAGTGCGGCTATTGCGCGGGCTGGGCCTGCACCGTAGACCACATTCGGCCGCGTTCACGCGGCGGCCCGAACACATGGAGCAACCTGGTGGCCTGCTGTGTGCCCTGCAATGCGACCAAGGCCGACCGTACTCCGGAAGAAGCCGACATGCGCTTGCTCTGGCAACCGGCAGCCCCCACGCATCAGGCCAGGCAGCAACGCCGGATCTGGAAACAACTCGCAAGCACGTGATCACGACCGAGAAAGGAGAGAACGTGATGACACATACCCAGGCCATCGCCGCAGCAGGATCTACTCTGACCGATCTGCTTCCGCTGTCGGACTCCCCCGGATGGCACCGGGCGGCCTGCCGCGGCGACCCGAACCATGAGGCGTGGTTCCCCTACCCGTCCCAGGACTTCGACTACGCCAGGAAAGTCTGCGCACAGTGTCCGCTACGGAATGCATGTGGTGAATTCGCCACGCGTACCGGACAATCGGGCGTCTGGGGCGGACACGAGTTCGACCGCGGGCGCATGATCCGCTGCTGAAACGTCCCCGTGACGCAAGTCCGGTGTGACCGCCGGATGCCAATCATGTCGTAGGAATGAGCCACACCGTATTCCACGTAACGTGGAGCCTCTCCGGTCCCGTTCACCCTGGAGGTCCATACACTGAACCACGTGGGCACTCATCGTCGCCGAACCGGCTCTCGGAGCGTCAGCAAGGGAATGGTTATCACCGTAGTCACCGTGATTGCAGTGGCTGCGCTCATCGCCGGTTGGTTCCAGCTGCGTCATCGCGCAGCTGATCGAGACAATGCGGCAGCGACCGAGTGTGTAGCGGGGCCTGCGACACTCTTCGTTACGGCCGATCCGAGTATCGCGACTCAGGTGCGGGCCGCCGCCGATAGCTACAACGCGAGCCGGCCACGGGTGCGGGATCATTGCGCGCGAGTGGAGGTGACCGCGCAGCCGTCCTCGGCGATCGTCACCGCGTTCACCGGCGATAAGCCATGGGATCAGGCGCTCGGCCCACAACCGGCACTGTGGATCGCCGATTCGACTCGTTCGATCGAGGCTATGCGGGTGCCCGGCCTGATCGAGGGCACGCCGGTACCGATCGCCGCCAGTCCGATCGTGCTCGCGGTGCCGCAGAAACTGGGCCGAACGCTGGGGCAGGCCGCCATCTCTTGGGCGGATCTGCCCCGTCTACAACAAGGCTCGCTCAATGAGCTCGGCTTGTCCGGCTGGGGCGGTCTGCGTCTGGCTTTACCTCCCGGTGACTCAACGCTGGCCGCGGCCACGGCGGTCGGGGCTGTCGTGTCGGGTGCTGATCCACTCGATGTGACGGCAGCACAGTCCAGTCAGGTGGTCGCTGCGCTCTCCGGGCTGGCCTCCAATGCCCCGCGGGAATCCGATTCGACGACCACGCTGGCGGCGATCGCGGCGCAAGACGCACCGGTGCACGCGGTCGCGACCACCGAGCAACAAGTGCTGGGCCGACCCGGGTTGATCGCGTTCCGGCCCACCGGGGCAACGCCGATAGCGGATTATCCGGCCGCGCTGATGTCCGGAACCTGGGTGGATGAGACACAGAATCTCCTCGCCGGGCTCTTCACCGACTACCTGCGCAAACCAGAACAGGCACAGAACTTCACCGCAGCCGGCTTCGGGAATGCTCCACAGGCCGCAGCCATCGTCCCACCGCGCGCCGCGCTCGACGCGGTGCGCACCGTATTGACAGATTCTGTCCTGGGGGTACAGTCGACAGCCTTGGTCGACGTCTCGGCCTCGATGGGAACCACAGAGGGCTCGACGACCCGGCTTTCGAATGTTCTTGCCGCCCTGACCTCCACGATGACGGTCATGCCACCCGACTTCGGCCTTGGCGTATGGATCTTCGGTGAAGATCTGGGCAACGGAACCCCCTACCGAGTAGAAGCCGCGACAGCACCGCTCACCGCCGAGCAGCGGGCGAACATCAGCACAGCACTGAACTCCATCCGCCTCGACAAAAATAGTACCGACCAGGCCTATCCTGCGCTGATCGCCGCGTACCGAAGCGCTGTCACCGGTTACACACCGGGCCACACCAATTCGGTACTACTGATCACCGATGGACCGAACGACGACTCGACAGTCACCGGCAGGCAGCTGATCGCGGCGATCGATGCGGCGACCGATACCACTCGGCCGGTCCGTATCGATGTGATCGTGCTCGGCGGCAGCGGCACCCGAACCCTCCAGACGTTGGCACAGCGGACCGGCGGCAATTACACCCGCCTGGCCACCTCCAACGACCTCGGCTTCGGATCCGCCGTCGTCCAGGCACTCACCAAACCGTGACCGAACGCCACGAACCGACTCCACTCAGTCCGAGTACGCTGTCAAAGGTGGACATGCGCACACCAGATTCCGGTCGCCGTAGGCGCCATCGATCCGGCGCGTCGCAGGCCACACCTTCGCCCTGGCGTGCCCGAGGCCGCGCGGGTAGACGGCTTGTTCCCGACTATAAGGGTGATTCCACTCGCTGACCAACGACGCCGCGGTGTGCGGCGCACCGCGTAGCGGGTTGTCGGTCACCGGCCACATCCCGGCTGCGACCTGGTCGATCTCCGCGCGAATAGCGATCATCGCCTCGATGAAATCATCCAGCTCGGCGAGATTTTCGCTCTCGGTAGGCTCCACCATCAGGGTGCCTGCCACCGGAAAGCTCATAGTCGGTGCGTGGAAACCATAGTCTGCCAGGCGTTTTGCCACATCGTCCACAGTGACACCTGTCTGCTTGGTGATCTCACGCAGGTCCAGAATGCATTCGTGTGCCACCAGGCCGTGCTCACCGGTGTAGAGGACCGGGAAGTGCTCGCCGAGCCTGCGCGCGATGTAGTTCGCCGAGGCGATCGCCGACAGTGTCGCTCTACGCAAGCCACCGGCGCCCATCAGCCGGATGTACGCCCAGGTGATGGGCAAGATCGAGGCCGAACCGTACTGCGCTGCGGACACCGCGTGCGACCCCGCTTCCAAAGGGTTGCCGGGCAGATATCGCGCCAGGTGTGCGCGGACCGCGACCGGGCCGACACCTGGACCACCGCCACCATGCGGGATACAGAACGTCTTGTGCAGGTTCAGATGGCTGACATCGCCGCCGAACCTGCCCGGCCGAGCCAGACCGACCAGGGCGTTCAGATTCGCGCCGTCGACGTAGACCTGACCACCCGCGTCGTGTACCAGCGCACACAATTCGGCGATCTCGTGTTCGTACACGCCATGCGTAGACGGATAGGTGATCATGATGCAAGCCAGGCGTTCGGCGTGGTCGGCGATCTTGGCGCGCAGGACATCCAGATCGACGTCCCCATTGTCGCGGCAGCGCACCACCTCCACCCGCAACCCGGCCATAACCGCCGACGCCGCATTGGTGCCATGCGCGCTGGACGGAATGAGGCAGGTATCGCGGTGGGTATCGCCGCGGTCGAGATGGTATCGACGAATCGCCAGCAGACCGGCGTACTCCCCCTGGCTACCCGCATTGGGCTGCAGGCTCACCGCGGCATAACCGGTGATGTCGGACAGCCAGCGTTCCAGGTCCGCGATCACTCGTAACAGGCCAGGCGCGTCCTGTACCGGTGCGTACGGGTGCACACAGGCGAAACCGGGCCAGGTGATGGGCTCCATTTCCGCGGTGGCATTGAGTTTCATGGTGCACGAGCCGAGTGGGATCATGCTGCGGTCCAACGCGATGTCTTTGTCGGACAACGAGCGCAGATAGCGCAACATGGCCGTCTCGGTGTGGTATTTCGTGAACGCGGGATGGGTCAGGAACTCCGAGGTACGGTTTTCGATCGTGGCGATCAGAGTAGGCGTCGCCGACTCGGACGACGCTTCGGTACCGAAGGATTGGAGCACGGCCAGCACATGCGCTTCGGTCGTCGCCTCATCACACGCGATAGCGACATGGTCGGCATCGACCAGCCGTAGATTGATACCAAGCGACTTCGCCTTCGCTACGACCGCTTCCGCAGTGCCCGGCACATGTGCGAGCACCGTGTCGAAGAAACAGTCGTGCACGATCGTACTGTCCAGACCAGTCGCGATCGACATGGCGTGTCCGTGCACCCTGCGGGCGATGGCGCGCAGGCCGTCGGCGCCGTGGTAGGCGGCATACATCGCGGCCACGATCGCCAGCAGCACCTGCGCGGTACAGATGTTGGATGTCGCCTTCTCCCGACGGATGTGCTGCTCACGCGTCTGCAGCGCGAGCCGGTAGGCGATATCGCCATCCGCGTCCACCGAAACTCCGACCAGCCGCCCCGGCAGCTGGCGAGCCTGCGCCTGGCGCACCGCGAGATATCCGGCATGCGGGCCGCCGAAGCCGAGCGGAACACCGAAGCGCTGAGTCGTGCCGAAGCACACGTCGGCGCCCTGCTCGCCGGGCGGCGTGATGAGCGTCATCGCCAGCAGATCCGCGCCGATCGCGACCAAGGCGCCGCGCTCATGCGCTGCGGCGATGACGCCAGTCCAGTCCACAATGCGACCGGAGGCTCCTGGCGTCTGCGCCAACACGCCGAAGAACTCTTCTTCGGGCAATTCACCGGTGGACAGGTCCGACTCCACGATCTCCAGGCCCAGCGGCGCGGCTCTGGTGTGCAGGACCGTCTTGGTCTGTGGAAACAGATCGATATCGATGACCAGCCGTGCGGATTTCACCTTGCTCGCGCGACGCAGCAGGGTCATCGCCTCGGCGGCCGCGGTAGCTTCATCGAGCATGGATGCGTTGGCGAGGTCCATGCCGGTCAACTCCACCACCATGGTCTGGAAGTTGAGCAGTGCTTCCAGCCTGCCCTGGCTGATCTCGGGCTGGTAGGGCGTATAGGCGGTGTACCAGGCCGGGTTCTCCAACAGGTTGCGCACCAGCACCGGCGGGGTCAGCGTGTCGTAATATCCCAGGCCGATCATCGAGGTGGCCACAGTATTGGACTTCGCGAGCTCCGCCAGCTCGGCGAGCACCTCGTGCTCGGTGGCCGCCGCGGGTAGTTCGGTCAGACCGCCGCCGTCTCGGATGCCCGCGGGCAGTGCCACGGCAGCCAGTTCATCGAGTGACGGCATCCCGACGACGTCCAGGATCCGGGTCAGTTCATCTCGGTCAGGTCCGATGTGGCGGTCGGCGAATGAACGAGTCACAACAGCTCCCAAGGTCGGGCGAGGTCGACCATGAGGTCGACAGGTACCGGCCCTCCCCCTCTGTCGTGACGCCTGAGAGATTCGGGTGCCGCGACCCTAAGGCCGACCCCTTTCCCCATGGGCGGGCAGCTCGAAACCACCGCTTTCCAGAGGCGCCGGAGTCCGAGCGGTCCTGGTGCCTGAGAGATTGACGGGGAGGTGCTGCTCCTTCGGCGCCCGAGCTCATTTCGAGGCCGGGACTCTCCCGCACGGTGGCGACGCACCGGTTAGTGTATGCCTAAACCATGTCGGAATACGCATAGTCACTATGCGAGTTGTGTAGTTCTTGTCACTCGGGTAGTTCACGTCACCCGGCTGTGCAGGCCGGATCAAGTATCAGATCGCCAAGCCTGCCCGCAGCCGTGTCGCCGCAAGCAACACCGTCT
Organism: Nocardia sp. TBRC8007; assembly: GCF_056629435.1. Taxonomy (NCBI): domain Bacteria; kingdom Bacillati; phylum Actinomycetota; class Actinomycetes; order Mycobacteriales; family Nocardiaceae; genus Nocardia; species Nocardia sp. TBRC8007. Next base: position 20,135 of record NZ_JBWSOR010000031.1, read on the forward strand.
CCGCTTGGATCGATACCAGACGCGCCAACGGCACCGCGACACCTGGCGCGTGCTGTTCGACATCGGCACACCATTGATCGAACAGCACGGCGAATCGATCGCGTTCAGCGTCCAGAACGGGATCGACATCGTGGCGGCATTCCTCCTCCAACAACCGCAGAAGCATGCCGCCCAATCGCAGACGCAACATAGCGGCCGTGTCGTACTGCTCGATGAAGATCTCGCCCCGTGTCGCGATCCGGTGCCGCCCAGGCACCGCTGCTCTGCTCATCGCGAGACCGGGCAGTCTGGCGGTCAGCGCACGTACTGATCGTTCGAATGGGCTGCGACCACTCAACCGGCCCGCGACTCGTGCGAGAACACCGGCAGCCACCTCGGCCATCGCGTGATACTCGGCCGCGGTAGCGTCGAGTAGGTCGCCGAGCAGACGATCACCTTCCGAGCCGTCATTGATTCGCATGTCGGCCCACAACGGCAGTTCACAGACCAGGATCGCGGTGCCGTAACGCGCTGCGTAGTCCCGGCAGCCGCCTCCGCCCAGGGCCGCGATCGCGTCGACTCCGCGTGCGGTGAGCAGGTCGGCCATCGCCTCGAACAGCGGCAGTTCGAAGACCCCCCTCGCCAGGGTACGTGCACCAGGGACATCAGGCTCTCCCTGGTAGACCGGGATATTTGCAGCCTCGAGCCGATCGGTCAGGGCAGTCCAGTAGTCAGAGGAGCCACCAGAAGTGTAGAAGAACCCACCCCCGAATTCCGCATTGTGCAGCGACGCGATCAATGCGGGCCGAGTGCGGTCGATCAACGACATCATGGCCTCGGTCTCCGGTAGCGGGATACCGACCGATCTGCCGCGCCATAGGGTCGGGAAGCACCATTCCGGCTGTTCGGTCGCAGGCGGACGGTAGAGACTGCGGGCGACGCCAGTTCTGGTGTGTGGTCCCGCGAACCACCCTTCGTTGAGCCGAGTTCCATCCGGGTCGACGCACAGCACGAAGTGCCACGTAGCGCCCACTGTCGCAGTGTCGTCGGCGACCATCCTGCCGAGCAGATGGCGAATCGTCGCCATGCCGATAGGCTCGTTCGGGTGTGGGTTGCCCAGCACCAGAATGTGCCGCGGGCCCGATCCCACCTGGACCTCACGGATCGGGTCACCCCCACGAGATCGTCCGAGTTCAGTGCTCGACACCCGGTCCGGGTACTCGGCCGTCAGCGCGTCGACGAACGCATTCAGCTCGTCGACAGTGGGGAATGCGTCGAAGAAGTCGATCGGCCCGACGAGCCGGGTGATCTCCTCATCTGCCCGCACGGCGCCCCTCCTCATTACCGCCGCATCCCTTTCACCCGCCGCACCCGTACACGCCGCGCTAACCGGCTGACCTGTGCTCCGGTCTGGGAACGCTTCGATTGTCCTGGTCGAGCCCCGAACGCAAGGCTAGCCCGTCTTGCGGTTCATCCGCGCTTTACGACGGAACGACAACTCGTCCTCCGGGCGTTCGGTGACCGCCGATGCGCGTTCCGCAGGGAAGTTCGCGATAGCTCCGGTCAGTTCGCGCATGGCGCCGCTGACAGCGATACCGAAGACACCCTGCCCACCCTGCAGTAAATCGACGACCTCCTCGGCCGAGGTGCATTCGTAGACCGAAGTACCGTCGGAGAAGAGCGTGATCCCTGCCAGATCCTGCACACCGCGGCTGCGTAGATGGTCGACGGCGATACGAATGTTCTGCAGAGAGATACCCGCATCGAGCAGCCGCTTGACAATCTTGAGGACCAAAATGTCCTTGAACGAATACAGCCGCTGGCTTCCCGAGCCAGCGGCACTACGGATGGAGGGCACCACCAAACCGGTGCGTGCCCAATAGTCGAGCTGCCGGTAGGTGATCCCCGCTACCTGGCATGCACTAGGGACGCGATAGCCGACCAAATCGTCAGGTACCGAGTCGTCCGGGAACAGGCCTGGCTGTACCACATCCTGCGATTGCTCTGCCACTGACCACTCCCTTGCTTCGCCGACGCATTCCCAGCCTCATCGATGATCCGGTTCCGTCACCGACCGAACCGGTAGGGATTCGGCCGAAACGGACGGACGCGGCCCAACTGTCGAGATTACTCCTCCAGATTGTCCAGGGAGCGGCCTCATCGAACCAAACGCGACGCGCGGTAAAAATCTCTATCTCTACTTCAGCTGTCGGTTGCCTTGAAATCGTCCGGTGATACCGATTCGAGGAACTCCTTGAACTTCTCCACCTCGTCCTCACGCTCATCCGGCATGACCAGCCCGGCTTCCTCGAGAACAGCCTCTTCAGCATGGATCGGGCAACCCACTCGCAAAGCGATGGCCACCGAATCGGACGGCCGCGCCGAAATCCGCAAGTCGTTCTCGAAGACCAGATCCGCGTAGAAGGTGCCTTCTTGCAAATCCACGATCCTGACCTCCTTGAGAGTATGCCCCAGTTCGGTGATCAGGATCTTGATCAGATCGTGGGTCAGCGGGCGAATAGGTGTCACACCCTCCTGCTCCAGCACGATCGCGGTCGCCTCGGCCTGCCCGATCCAGATCGGCAGATACCGATCGCCCGAAACCTCGCGAAGTAGCAGCACGGGCTGGTTCTGTGGCTGCTCGACACGGATGCCGATCACGCGCATTTCGCTCATCGCACTGCCTCCCATACTCGCCACCGGCCCGGCATGACCACCACAGAGCCCGCCGTACCACGAGTCTAAGCGAACCCATACTGGTGCAGCGATCTGTCCGCGCAGCCGAAATCAGCATGTTGGACCGAAGGAACCTCCGGACCGGAGTCGCCGGGAGTCATCCCTGTAACGAGCTCCGGACCGAAGACTTCACCAGACAAGTGTGCAATGTCAGCGACAACGCGGCCAACTCACGGACCGTCTCCTCCGCGCGGGCACGCGCGTCCGCGTCACGACTCTTCGCGATCGGAGCGACGATCTGCGCCACCAACGCGGCCTCCCGATCGGCAGCGAGTTTGAACGCACGCAGATGACGTGCCTCCAAACCGAATTCAGCCATCGCGCGCGCCGTCTTGACCAACGTGACCGCATCGTCGTCGAAGTACCCAGCGGGGCCTGACACGATCAGGTTCGCCCGGACCAGGTCGTCCAGGAACTTCTCATCGACCTCGGCCTGAGCCAACAGATCCGCCCGGGTGAGCCGGATATCGTGATCGAACCGCAGATCCGCCGACGAGACCTCGTCCGGCACAATTCCCAGCCGCCGCGGCTCCGCGCTCTGGCGCGTATCGCGAGCAGATCCCAGCGGCTGTTCACCCGCATCCGGTACGACAGCCCCGGACTCCTCCGTCCTGGTCCGAACGGAATGCGCTCGGGCACGGGCTTCCCGCACACCGAGCGTCGCCACACCACTGTCGATGGCCTCCAGCTGCTCCTTGATCACTTTCAGCGGCAGATACTGATCACGTTGCGCGGTCAGCACGAACCGAAGCCGCTCGACATCGGCGGAGGAGAATCTCCGATAACCCGAAGACGTCCGCTCCGGCCGGATCAAGCCCTCCGCTTCCAGGAAACGTATCTTGGAAATGGTGACGTCAGGAAAGTCGGGACGCAGCAGGTCGAGCACGGAGCCGATCGACATCCCTCCGCGTGCCCACTGCGCCGCACCGGTCACAGCGCCAGGTCCTTCATGACCCCGAGCCTTTCAACAAGTATGAGAAGACCCGACGCCGATATCATCATAGGCTGCCCGCACCCGCCGAAGAGTCGGTCACCTGCGCGCGCGGCCCGGTCAAGAACACCAGCCGGAACTTGCCGATCTGGACCTCGTCACCGTTCTGCAACTCCGAGGAGTCCACCGGCTCGCGGTTCACGTATGTACCGTTCAAGCTGCCCACATCGACTACCTGGAACGAATCGTCGTCCTGCCGAAACTCGGCGTGCCGACGGCTGACAGTGACGTCGTCGAGAAAGATGTCACTGTCGGGGTGGCGCCCCGCCGATGTTGTCGGCTGATCCAGCAGGAATCGCGAGCCCGCGTTCGGGCCACGTTTGACTACCAGGAGGGCCGCGCCAACAGGCAGACCCTCGACCCCTTGGACCGGCTGCTCGCCGGTCGGCTCTCCGGAGCGCGACGCGTCGACCTCGTTCAGGAAATCCGCGCGGAAGACCGACGTCGTCTCGGCCGCGGCCTCCCCGTAACCCGGGTCTTTGTTCTCGCTCACCGTTTCTCTCCTCCTCGAACCTGATTATCCCTGCAAGCAGGTAGTACCTCTGGCACCGCGACCTACCGTCGAGTCCCTGGATTCCCGGCACGGTCGCCGGGCACATCCGTTGGCATTGACCGTACCCTGCCGGGCCGCACCCGTGCAGGTAGAACCGGGAAGGCTGCTTCAGCCCCCGATAACTCCTTGATAACCTGCGGCATCCAGCAGTTCACCGAGTATCGCGTCGAGACTTGCCTCGTCGCTCACCTCCAGCTCGAACAGCCATCCCTCGCCATAGGGATCGGCGTTCAACGCCTCCGGCTCGGTAGCCAATTTCTCGTTCACCGCAACAACTTTCGCAGTCAGTGGTGCATAGATGTCGGACACGCTCTTGGTCGATTCCACCTCCGCGATATTGTCGGCGGCGGCCACCTCCGCGTCCGCTTCGGGCAGCTGCACGAACACAACGTCACCGAGTTGAGACTGGGCGTAGTCGGTGATACCCACTCGAACCCGGGTAGGGGCGATCCGGCGTATCCACTCGTGCTCTTCGGTGTAGCGCAGCTCTTCGGGGGTCTGGGTCACAGGCCGTCCTTTCGTTCGAACGTTGCACGCAAACTCTATCGGCTATGCGCTCCGGTGCCGCACAGCCGGTAGCGCTCGCGCGACCACAACGGCCCTGCCGACATAGAGCACCCCGGTCCACAAATAGACCGCGGTACCCCAGACCAGTAACGCCCCACCGAATGCCCGCCCGAAACCGTCGGCCGCCCAGTTCATCTGCCCGGCCAGCAGCCACGGCAGCGCGGTCATCAGCGCAAAGGTGGCTGCCTTGCCCAGATAGATCACCTCGGGCGGGGGCAGATCGCGGCGTTTGTACACCGACAACGTCAGGGTCAGCACGAGATCGCGCCCGACCAGCAACACCGCCACCCACCACGGAATCAAACCTCGGATCACGAAGGCCACCAGAGTGGTCACCAGATACAACCGGTCGACGAATGGATCCAGCAGCGCGCCCAGCCGGGAAGACTGATCCAGCAGCCGGGCCAGCTTGCCGTCCAGAAAGTCGGTGATGCCGCTGACGACCAACAGGGCGAGCGCCCAGCCATCGGCCCGCTCGACCAGCAGCAACCACAGCAACAGCGGGACGCCGAGCAGGCGCAGCACGCTCAGCGCATTCGGCACGGTCAGGATGCGGTCGGCGAAGACGCCGGATACCGCGCCGTCGGCGGCGCGGCGCTCGGGTTCCGCTGCGTCCGATTCGGTTGTCACGACCCCGTGCATACCGCATCAACCCCGCCACCGCCATCTCCGCATGCCGATTTCCCAGATATTCGTCTGATTCATCCGAGATGACGATGCATTCTGCCGCGCGGAACAGTCGAACTCCCCCGTTATCGTGGAACCATCTGGGGATATGTCCATGCGAGACGAGCCGGACAACAGTGCCGACCGCGACCCGCGGGCACGACACCCAACAACCCCGCGCATCCGCTCCTCGCGACCCGTGATCGGAGTGGGTACCACCGCCGCGACGGCGAGATGAGGCGAATGCCACACCGGCTCCGGGAGCACAACCACTAGCGTGATTCGTCGTGTCGGACAGCGCTATCGATCTACGATCTTTTGTTCCCGCGGAGCAGGTCCGCGCCCAAGGGGGCGCACTGCGTCAGCGAGTTCCCGTCAGTACCCGGGACAGAGCGGCCACCGGCTTACACCGCCCGGATGTGCTCGATTTCGTGGAGGCAAGCAACATAGGACGACTGACGCACCTGATACCGCTGCGTATCGGGCGGATGATCTCCTCACCATTCGCCTTCTATCGGGGAACCGCGGGATTGATGGCCGCCGATCTGGCTAGTGGCCCGAACAGTGGGCTCACCGCCCAATTGTGCGGCGACGCCCATGCGGCGAATTTCGGGCTCTATGGCACGGCGCGCGGCGAAATCATCATGGATATCAATGACTTCGACGAAACCATCGCAGGACCTTGGGAATGGGACCTGGAGCGGCTCGCCGCCAGCCTGGTACTGGCCGGGCGCGCAGCCGGCGCAGGCGAGGACGACTGCCGCACCGCGGCGCGCGATGCCGCCTACTCGTACCGACTCGCCATCGACGCGCTCGCCACAATGCCGTTCATGAAGTCCTGGAACGCGCTTCCGGACAAGTCCGTGATCGCCAGAGCCCAAGCTGACGACCTGATCGACGACTTCGAGAAAGCGGCGGAGAAAGCACGCAAAAACACCAGCGCCAAAGTCGTGGCCAAGTGGACCGAGCACCTCGAAGACCATGAGACCGGCATCCGCAGGCATCGGTTCGTCAGCGATCCGCCGATTCTCACCGCAGTGGACGAGCGCGTCGCCGATCGGGTGATCAGCGGGCTGGAACGATACGCAGGGTCCCTGCGGGAGTCCCGGCGCAATCTCTTGGATCGGTTCGCGGTGTCCGACATCGCGTTTCGCATTGTCGGCACCGGAAGCGTCGGCTTGCACACCTACGTCGCGCTCCTACACGGCAACGAGGGCGAGTCGCTGGTCTTGCAGGTAAAGCAAGCAAACCCTGCCGCATTGGCCCCGTACCTGCCTGCGCCCATCGTACGGCATGAAGGCGAACGCATTGTGCAGGGCACTAGACTGGTACAGTCGGAAACCGACATCCTATTGGGCTGGACCTCACTGAGCCCGGCCGATGACGGTATCGAATTACCTTTCATAGTAAGGCAATTCCGTAATTTCAAGGGTAAGATCGATCCCGCCGAACTACCCGCGAACGATCTCGACGACTACGGAAGATTGGCAGGCGCGCTCCTGGCCAGGGCCCATTCCCGCTCACTGGATCCCCGGCTGCTGGCAGGCTATCTGGATGGCGACGAGCGTTTCGACGATGCGGTGGCCGCCTTCGCCGTGCGCTATGCCGATCGCGCCGAGGCCGACCACGCCGAACTCGTCGCGGCGGTCCGCGCCGGCCGCATCGCGGCCGTGGAGCCGTAGCGAAGCCGATCGACTCCCGAAAAGAGCCCGCCCGGCACGCTGATCTTCGGCCTGGACGCAGCGAACCCAGCGCGGGACCTCGTATCCTGTTCCCCTGTCGAGCGCTGACACGAAGGGTGGTCCGCCAATGCTCGTGCGAGTCCAGGACGCTACAGGCACCGATGCCGAACGTGCGCTGATCGATTGGCTGCGCATCTGGAAAGATCCGGAGAGCCCGCATGGTGTCGCGACGATCAACTGCAGCTTGTTCCACAAGGAGCGGCTCCATCATTTCGACGCGGTGATCTGGACACCGACCAGCTGTGTGGTGCTGGAGACCGACGCACTCGCCGCCAAGCAGGACGGTCTGCTCGAGGTCCCGCTGAACGGCCAGTGGACGATCAGCGGCGAGCCCATCGTGACCGAACGCCGCGACCGCCGAACCCCATTGGAGCGGTCGCGAGAACATACCTTCGCATTGCAGGATTGGCTGGCCTCCCGTGGCCTCGGACAGCGTGTCGTCCATGGCGTCGCGCTGGTCGTCCCGCTGCGCGGCGCTCAGCTGCGACTAGAACAGGCCTGGACCGATCCGAGCTTCGACGTGATCATCGGCGACGATCCCGCCCCGCTACGCCACTACTTCGACGCACTCGCCGCCGAGGAGAAATTTCTCTGGACCGCCAACGATGTCGCCATCATATTCCGCGGTCTCGGCATCCTGCCCTACCTGCCTGCTCCGCAGGAGCTGCTGAACGAGGGCTTCCTCGGTCCGATCGACATCACGCTGTGGCACGGCAGCCCCAATCAAGCGCAAGCCGAGGCCTATGCCGAGGAAACCGCGCGGGTCGAGCGGGACGCACAGGCCTCCACCTTCACCCTTCAGACGCCCTGGTACAGCCCGTGGAAGCTGTATCCGCGCGAGCCGGGCAACCTCGATCTCGGTCGTGCGGTGCTGCGCACCCTCCTGGCCGTAGGCATGGTCGTCGCCTTCACCTGGATCCTGTGGTTCGTCGTCACCGTGATCTCGACCTATGGACCCGGCTGATCGAACACCTCGGTCGCTATCGTCGAGTAGTGCGCGCACTGCGGGAGAGCGGCCACGGCAAGAATGTCCCGACGAAGGCGACCCGGATCGGGCTCGCCACTGCGGGCGCGGCGGGCACTGCCGCAGTACCGGCGACCCTGCCGGCCGACGGCGGACCATCGGCGTTGGATCAGGCGATCGCCGATCCTATCCATACGGCGCTCGACACACGACCAGGCGTCTACCAGGCGCTCATCGTCCCGAGCAATGAATACGTCCTGCTCTCGCTGCTGCTGCTGGCCTGCGCCTGGTTCGCGTACCGCGGCGAGAGACGACAAGCGGTGACGATGCTCCTGGTACCGGAACTGGCCGTAGCGAGCAACACCTGGCTGTTGAAGCCGCTGTGGGGACGACAATGGCACGACTATCTCGCCTACCCCAGTGGGCATACCGTCCATCTGGTCGCCGTCGCGGCAACCTTCGTGCTGCTCGTGAACTCCGTGCGGGCCCGGCTGGCAGCAGGTGCGGTGGCCTGTGTGTCGATGCTCTCGGCAGCGGTCGGCATGATCGGCCTCGACTACCACCATCCGACCGATATCCTCGGTGGCGTCACTGCGGCCGTCGCACTCACCATCCTGCTGTGCTGGGCGGCGGAAATCCTGATCGAGTGCGGCACGGCCCGGATCCGTACCCTCGGTACCCGCGCACTCTGAGCGAACGCTCGGGTACCGAGGCACCCGGAGCCCGAGGCAGCTGCCGGCTCGAAGACCGAGCCCTCGGCCGCATCCTCGCCGCCGAAACCAACGGCCGACAACTCCAACGTGGGTCAACCTTCCACCGGACCGGATAGTCACAATTCGGCCAACGTTGATAGGTAGCGGTTGTCGAAGACACGGTAATCTCCGCATCCCCGAACCTGATCCAGTCCTGACTCAGGCCAGACCACTGTAGAAGCTGATTCGAACATCAGAAAAGGCAACCGCATGACGACAACGACGAAACCTGTCGCACAGAGTATTCCGCATCCGCCCAAGCGGGTTCCGATCCTGGGCGACGTGCTCGGCATGGACCGCAAGCGCCCGAATCAGAAGACTTTGTGGCAGTTCTCGCAGCTCGGCCCGTTATACCGTCGCACGTTCTTCGGCGGGATACATCTGACGTTCGCGGGCTCGGCGGAGCTGATGCGCGAGGTCATCGACGAGAAGACCTGGCAGAGGCATTTCGCCCGCCCATACGAAAAGCTGCGCGCGGTAGCGGGGGATGGTCTGTTCACCGCGGCGAATGAGTCTCTGGAGTGGAAACGCGGGCACGAGGCCTTGATCGATGGGTTCGTCCCCGCGGCGATGGCGGACTATCATGACGCGATGCTGCGCGTGGTGGACCTGACCTCGCAGTGGCTCGGCGATAGCCGGACCGTGACCGACACCGCGGCCATGATGGGTGATGCGGCCCTGGAGACGATCGGTCTGGCGGGGTTCGGGTATTCGGTCGGGGCGTTCACCGGAAACGATGCGGCGGGCCGTGCTCTGTTCGCCGATGCGCTGACCCGAGGGTTTGCGTACGTGCAGGAGTCAGCGATTCCGGTGCTGGGCAAACTGATCAGCGGCAAGCGGACCCGCCAGTACGCCGAAGATATCGAATACATGAAACGAACGGTGCTCGATGTCATCGAAACCCGTCGGCGGACCGGCGAGCGGCGCCCGGATCTACTCGACCGTATGCTGCACCCCGCGAACGGGTCGGCGCTGCCGGACGACAACATCGCCGATCAGGTGCTCACGCTCTTCATCGCGGGGCACGAGACCACAGGCAATCTGCTCGCGTTCGCTACCCACTTTCTGGCGCGGAATCCGCAGCTAGCAGCCCGAGTTCGTGCCGAGGCCGCTGCGGTGACAACCGATGGACGGATCGCATACGAGGATGTGGTCAAGCTGAAGGTCACCCATGCGGTGCTGTCGGAAACATTGCGGCTCTGGCCTACCGCACCCGGATTCTTCCGGGCCGCGCGACAAGACACCACACTCGGCGGATACGACATCGCGGCGGGAGAATGGGTGTTCGTACTTCTGCTGGCGGTACACCGCGACACCAGTGTGTGGGGCCCCGACGCCACGGAATTCCGGCCGGATCGGTGGCTGGAGAACGAGTTTCGGCCCAAACCGTGGATGTACCGGCCGTTCGGCACTGGCCCGCGTTCATGTATCGGTCAGGCGTTCGCATTGCACGAGGCGAAGCTGATAATCGCCTCTTTGGTGCGTGACTTCGAGCTGGCGAGCAGTGGCGAACTGGACGTGGAGGAAAATCTGACGTTACGGCCGTCCGGGCTCGAAGTCGACTTCCGTCGGATCAGGTGACAAGGCCGCAATTGTTGATGCGACAAGCCTGCGGCAACCCTTGCTCGGACCTGAACGGGCGTTTAACATACTGAACATGTGTATGGTCAACAGTCCGTTTCGCAAGGATCCGCCGAGGACCTGACCACCGCGGCACGCATTCGCGATACCGCGATCGAGATGTTCGGCGAATACGGATTCCAGGTCGGCGTCCGAAAGATAGCCGCAGGCGCAGGCGTCTCCCCTGGCTTGGTCAATCATCATTTCGGCTCCAAAGACGGTCTGCGGGCCGCCTGCGACGAGCAGGTGTTGCATCTGATCCGCGACAAGAAGGTCAAGACGATCACCGCGTCGTCCGTCGCGACGAGCATGCTCGATGCCCTCGCCGAGATCGAATCGTATGCGCCCCTGCTGGCATATACGATGCGCAGCCTCCAGACAGGGGGACCAATGGCGGAATCACTGTTGGAAGACATGGTTTCCGACACAGCGGAGCATCTCCGGCAGGGGGTGGAGGCGGGCAATGTCAAACCGAGTCGTGATCCCGTCGCGCGCGCCAGATACCTGGTGATGCTGAATGTCGGCGCAACCCTGCTGGCGGTGCAGATGCGTCTGCACCGCGGTGAAGAGATCGACTATCGCAAGGCAATTCGCGAGCTCTCGGATGAAATCACCCTACCCGCCCTGGAACTCTACACCCAGGGGCTGCTCACCGATCCCACGATCTTGGACACCTTCATCAAGGAGCAGTGATGTCCGACGTCATCGAAGTCCGCGACCTGCGCAAAACCTTCGGCATTGTCGCCGCACTGGATAGGCTGAACCTCTCCGTCGCAGACGGGGAGATCCACGGCTTCCTTGGCCCCAACGGCTCGGGCAAATCCACCACGATCCGAGTACTGCTCGGCATCCTGCGCGCTACAGCAGGCCGGGCTCGGCTCCTCGGCCGCGATCCGTGGGCCGACGCGGTCGCCCTGCACCGTGACGTGGCCTACGTCCCTGGCGACGTCACGCTCTGGCCATCACTGTCCGGCGGTGAGATCATCGACCTACTGGCCAGAATGCGGGGCGGCATCAACGCACAACGACGAGCCGAGCTGATCGAGCGCTTCGACCTCGACCCGCGCAAGAAGGCACGTGCCTATTCCAAAGGCAACCGCCAGAAGGTCGCGCTGATCTCCGCGCTGGCCTCTGATGTGCGGCTGCTGCTGCTCGATGAGCCGACCTCGGGGCTTGATCCACTGATGGAGCAGGTCTTTCGGGAGTGTGTGCGCGAAGCGCAACAGCGCGGCGCCACCACCTTGTTGTCCAGTCACATCCTGTCGGAGGTGGAAGCGCTGTGTGATCGGGTGACCATCATCCGGGCCGGACGCACGGTGGAGCATGGCTCGCTCTCCGAGCTCCGCCATTTGTCACGAACCTCGATCACCGCCGATTTACTCGGCGATCCGGGCGATCTCAGCCGTATACCTGGCGTCGAGGACATCGTGCGCGATGGTGCCACACTGCATTGCCAGGTCGACAGCGAGCACCTCGGCGAGTTGATCCGAGCGCTCGGCGACGCCGGTGTGCGCAGCCTGACCAGCGCACCACCAACGCTAGAAGAACTGTTCCTGCGCCATTACCGCATCGACAGCGAGACTGCCGAAAGCGCAGGGACCGCCTCTGCCACCGGAGAGAAGGTGCGCGCATGACACTCGCCACTGTCCGCACCACTGCAGCACCGGTATTCAGCGGATCGAGTGATTTCGCCGGCACCGTCCAGCTGCTGCGGCTGTATCTGCGGCGGGATCGGATCGTTTTGCCGCTGTGGACGCTGGCGATCGGCCTGATGCCCGCGCTCCAGGTGGTCAGCATCAAGAATCTGTACAACACCCAGTCCGCGCTGGACACCTTGGCTGCGACTACAGCAGGAAGCCCCGCGCTGATCGCCATGTACGGTCCGGTGTTCAGCTCCGCACTCGGTTCCATCGGCACCTGGAAGGCAGGTGCCCTTTACAGCATGATCGCAATCGCCACAGTGCTGACGATGATCCGGCACACCAGGGTCGAAGAGGAGACCGGCCGCGCGGAATTGGTCGGCGCCACCGGCGTCGGCCGTTACGCCGGCCTCACCGCGGCCTTGCTCATGACCTGTTCCGGATCACTCGGCGTCGGGCTTCTGTGCGCGATATCGCTCTACGCCACCGATCTGCCCAGCGCCGGGTCGGTGGCCTTCGGGGCCGCACTGGCGGCTTCCGGCATCCTCTGGGCCGCGGTCGCCGCAGTCGCTGCCCAGATAAGCACAGGTGCGCGGGTAGCCCGCGGCATCGCGTTGGGCACACTCGGTACCGCCTTCGCGCTCCGGGCGGTCGGCGATGCCGGAAACGGCGTGCTGTCGTGGTTCTCCCCCATCGGATGGTGCCTGCAGATCCGCCCGTACGCGAACGAACGGTGGTGGGTAATGCTTCTGCTCGTCACCGGCGCGGTGCTCGCAGCGGGTGGCGCGTACGCTTTACTCGGCCGACGCGACCTCGGCTCAGGACTGCTCCCAGAGCGTCCAGGCCCCGCCGCAGCCGGGCCGAGGCTTTCCGGCCCGCTCGGGCTGGCCTGGCGCCTGCAACGCGGTATGCTCCTGACCTGGTCGATCGGCTTCGCGTTGTACGGCCTACTGATCGGGGGGGCGGCGAACAGCATCGGCGGCGTATTCGACAGCAATCCCGCTATCCGCGATATGATCACCCGGATCGGCGGCTCGCAACAGCTACAGGAATCCTTCATCACCTACGCGATCATCGCACTGGCCACGGCAGCTGCGGCCTACTCGATCTCGGCGACCCTACGGCTGCACGACGAGGAGTCCAGCGGACGGATCGAGGCCACCCTGTCCGGCGCGATCGGCCGCGGCCGCTACGCATTGAGCCACATCGGCTTCGCGCTGATCGGTCCCGTGGTGGCATTGCTGGTGGCCAGTGCGGCGATCGGAGTCGTATACGGCGTATCGGTCGGCGACCCTGGTGCCGAGCTTCCGCGCTGGATCGCCGCCGCTGTCGTACAGATACCGGCGATCTGGGTGGTCACCGGTATCACGGTGGTCTTGTACGGTGTCGCGCCGCGGTTCGCACCAGTCGCCTGGGGCGTGCTCAGCGCCATGGTGGTGATCTTCTTCCTCGGTTCCTTGGACGGATTGTCTCAATGGGTAGTCGACCTGGTTCCATTCATCCATCCACCGAAACTGCCCAGCGCCCCGTTCCGAGCTCAACCGGTGCTGTGGCTGCTCGTGATCGCCGTAGGACTGCTCAGTCTCGGTTTCACCGCGTTCCGGCGGCGTGACCTGCGCTGATCCCGCCGCTTGCGGCCGAAGGGAGAACACTTGCGCCGATCCCGGGCACCGACTTGCCTGCGACGCTCAACGCGTCATCGGCCGGGCTCCAGCCCCAGCTTCCCGGCCAACCGGGTGAGATAGGCCCGTACCTCGTCCGCCGAACGGTCTGGCAGTCCGAAAATCACTTCGGTGACACCGGATTCGGCCCACCGCGCTAGCTGCTGCGCATCGTGGCGGCCGGCGAGTGCGATGATCTCGGGGCGATCTGTGCGGTCATGCTCGCGCCAGACCCGACGCAGCGCCGCGATCTTCTCGCCGAGTCTGTCTTCGGTGGGAGTGGTGATCCATCCGTCGGCATGCTCGGCCAGCCAAGCGAAGTTCTTCTCCGTACCCGCCGCGCCGAGCAGCACTGGAATCTGTTTCTGCACCGGTTTCGGCCACGACCAACTCGGTCCGAACGTTACGAACTCACCGGCGAATCCGGCTTCCTCCTCGGTCCAGAGCGCGCGCATGGCGTCCAGATGTTCGCGCAGCACGGTCTTTCGTTTGCCCGCGGGCACCCCGTGATGCGCCAGCTCATCGGTATTCCAACCGAACCCGACACCAAGACGAACCCGGCCACCGGACAAGTGATCCAACGAGGCGATAGTCTTGGCCAGCGCGATCGGATGGTGTTCGGCGGGCAGAGCTACCGCAGTGGACAATCCGATACGACTGGTCACGGCCGCTGCCGTGCCGAGCGCGACCCATGGGTCGAGGGTACGCAGGTACCGGTCATCGGGCAGGCTCGCGTCGCCGGTGCGTGGATGCGCCGCTGCGCGGATCACTGGGATGTGAGTGTGCTCGGGCACGGAGAACGTGTCGAAGCCTGCCTGCTCGGCGGCTATCGCTGCCTCCGAGGGAGTAATACCCCGATCACTGGTGAACAATACGATCCCGTACCGCATCGCCTGCGCTCCCATCAGAAAAACTAGAACAAGTTCTACCATGTTTCCCTGGCCGGGCCAACAGCTCGGTCGCCACCGGTACGTCCGGTGACGGATTACCTTTGTGGTCGCGGTCTCGGCATTACTGCCATGAGGTCCGGCAGCGGCGCCACTCGGCGCCCACCCGCTGAGCAAGGCGCGTCCATACCAAGCGACTGCCCGGTAGTCTGGCTATCGAACTGGTCAGGGCACCAGGAGTCGGTGGCGACCCGAGGCGAGGTAAGGTGGTTCGAGCATGTCGGAGACTTCGAGCATGTCGGAGACAGCGCCGTTCTCGACGCAGATTCGTAGCTCCACCGCACAGCAGCATGCGGCGGCGGAGAACTCACAGTTCATGAGCGGCATGCTCGGCGGAGCGCTCGGCGTCGAGTCCTATCATCGCTATACCGGTCAGCTCTGGTTCATCTACCGCGCCCTGGAGCGGCACTCGGACGCGTTGGCCGCCGACCCGATCGCCGGGCCGTTCATCCGCCCCGAACTCGCCCGCACTGCCGAACTCGAGCGCGATCTCACCCATCTCCTCGGCTCCGACTGGCGTACCGGCCTGAAACCGCTGCCCGCGACGGCCGCTTATGCCGCGCGCATCGACGAATGCGCCCGCGAGTGGCCTGCGGGCTATGTAGCCCACCACTACACCCGCTACCTCGGCGACCTGTCCGGTGGACAAGTCATCCGTGGTACTGCGGAGAAGTTGTGGAATCTGCCGCACCAGGGCGACGGTGTCCGCTTCTATGTCTTCGACAGGGTAGGCAATCCCGCCGCATTCAAGCGGGAATATCGCACTTTGCTCGATCTTCTACCTCTCGATGATCCAGAACGCCGCCGCGTGCTCGACGAGAGCAAACGTGCCTTCGCGATGAACACAGCGGTCTTTCATGAACTCGGCGCAGAGCACACCGCCGCTCGCTAGACCACGCGCCGACCGCACACACCGATACACCGGCGGCCACCGGTGTATCTACCACTCCCGATCCCATCACCTGCTATCCGATTGCCGGATCACGGGCGCGCCGAGCCGACCGTGCGCCCGGTCCGATCAGGAATCCACACACCCGGCCGGTGTAGCAGAGCGGGTGGTGAGCAAGTCGGCGAACTCTTCGGCGTAGGCGAGCTGACGACGCAGCCGTCCGGCACTCTCGCGCGTCTTGTCACGGTATCGGAGCAGGAATGCTGTCGCATGGTCCCGCTGTTGAGCTGTCGCGATGCCACTGTCGAGCACGTCGAAGGCCTCGAGCAGCTGCTTCATCTCCGCCAGGGTGAAACCCAACGGCTTCATCCGGCGGATCACCAACAGTCGCGCCACATCGACCTCGGTATAGAGTCGGAACCGGCCTGCCGAGCGCGCCGAAGGCTCGACCAAGCCGACTTCGTCGTAGTAGCGGATCGACTTGATCGACAGTTCGGTCCGTTCGGCCACCCGCCCGATCTGCAGATACCGCTCGTCAGCGCCGGTCGTCATCTCAGTGGGCGGCGACCATATGGCCGGACAATCGCTCATGCCGCGCCTCCGAAACCGCATTGAGGCCGATGATCTCCACATTCTTGCCCTTGGCCGCGTATTTGGTGGTGATCGCATCAAGAGTGGCGACTGTGGAAGCGTCCCAGATATGCGCCTCGGACATATCGATCACAATATTGCGCGGGTCGCCGAGGTAGTCGAATTGGTAGACCAAATCGTTGCTAGAGGCAAAAAACAGCTCGCCACGCACCTGATACACCCTGGTATCGCCATCTTCGCTATCGCCGCTCCGGTCGGGACGAGCTTCGTGCACCGCGACGACCTCGGTGAAGTGAGCGACTCGGTGAGCGAATGCGACCATCGCGGTCAGTACGCCCATGATCACGCCGTAGGCCAGGTTGTGGCTGGCGACGGTGACCACGACCGTCACCAGCATAACAGTGGTTTCAGCGATAGGCATGCGCCGCAATGTCTTCGGAGCGAGAGAATGCCAGTCCATGGTGCCCACCGAAACCATGATCATGACCGCGACCAGAGCCGCCATCGGAATCTGCGCGACCAGTCCACCCAGCCCGACAACCAAGATCAACAGGAATACGCCTGCCAAGAAGGTCGAGATACGGGTACGGGCACCCGACACTTTGACGTTGATCATGGTCTGGCCGATCATCGCACAACCACCCATGCCACCGAAGAAGCCGGTGACGATGTTGGCGATACCTTGCCCCCACCCCTCACGAGTCTTATCGGAATGACTGTCGGTGATGTCGTCGACGAGTTTGGCTGTCATCAGCGACTCGAGCAGTCCGACCAGTGCCATCGCCAACGCGTATGGGGCGATGATCCGCACAGTATCCAAGGTCAGGGGAATGTTCGGGACGAACAACGTCGGCAGGCTGGACGGCAACTCACCTTCATCACCGACATTCGGCAGATCCAGCGCAAACACCATAGTAGCCGTGGTCAACACCACAATCGCCACCAGTGGAGCCGGAACCACAGTGGTCAGCTTCGGTAAGAACACCATGACCACCAACGCAGCCGCGACCATCGGGTAGACCAACCAAGGCACTCCGAGGAGATGCGGTACCTGGGCCAGGAAGATCAGAATCGCCAGAGCGTTGACGAAGCCGACCATCACGCTGCGGGGAATGAACCGCATCAGCTTCGCCACCCCGGCCACGCTCAGCACGATCTGCAACAACCCTGCCGCCAACACCGTCGCGATCAGATAGTCCATCCCGTGTTCTTTCGCGACCGGCGCGATTACCAACGCGACCGCGCCAGTCGCCGCGGAGATCATCGCCCGACGCCCACCGGTGATGGCGAGGGTGACCGCCATGGTGAACGATGCGAACAACCCCACCCTTGGATCGACACCGGCGATGAGGGAGAACGAGATCGCCTCCGGTATCAGAGCCAACGCCACCACCAGCCCGGCCAGCACCTCGATCCGTAACCTCTTCGGGTTACGCAAGGCCGCCAGTACCGAGTCCTCGGCACTGTCAGGGCGATGAGTCGTCGAGACCATCGGTACTCCGTTCACTGATCACACGCACACACGCGCGGCCGATGAGTGCACACTCACCGGCGAAGAGGTCGAAGAGAAGCCGAGCGGGACCTCGGCACGAAAGGCCGAACCGATCCGGGCCACATTGCCGGGCATCGGCGATCAGCAATCGCTCAGCGACAGAGACCATACCCTCCTGTTAGGGGAGAGTGGCAACTCCGACGGGTCATGTCCACCCGTGCCTGGGTAGCGCAACCGAGCGGAAGTCACCGACCACTGTGCTACTACCCAACTGCCCATCACCCCGTCGATAGCTGGAAACTTATGCAACACATCCCCTTTGACCTGCTCGGATGGTGACCGGCCCCACATGTCGGCCAGGGCACGATTGCTTGCCGATACCGGCTGCGGTCGATTACCGTTCGGTAGTAAGTCAGGATGAGGGTGTTCCTACTTTCGGCCCGGCGGGCTGCCATGAGGCCGAACAGCTGTCCGCATTCATTGCCGCATGCCGGATAACTTGTGCGACAACACGGTTCGAGCGAACAGCAGGAGAGTGCGATGGCTACCTACATCGTGACAGGCGGAACCGGATTCTTGGGCAGACGGATCGTTCAAGATCTTCTGGATCATGACCCAGATGCGATCATCCACGTGCTGGTACACGAGACATCGCGCCCGAAATTCGCCGAGCTCGTGGTGCGGTGGCGCGGTGGCGAACGCGTCTCCGAGCTGATCGGCGATCTCACAACCGAGGGCCTCGGACTGGCCTGCCCGGCCCCACAGGCTGATCACATCGTCCACGTGGGCGCGGTCTACGATATGACCGCCGACGAAGACATCGCCCACGCAGCCGATGTCACCGGCACCCGATCGGTGCTGGCACTGGCGAGCAAGCTGGGCGCGGTACTGCACCATGTCTCTTCCGTCGCTGTGGCGGGCGACCACAAGGGCAAGTTCTTCGAAGAGGACTTCGATCTCGGACAGCGCCTGACCTCGCCCTATCACCGCATCAAGTTCGCCGCCGAGAAGCTTGTGCGGCAGTCACGCGGCGTGCGCTGGCGGATATATCGACCCGCTATCATCGTAGGCGATTCCCGCACTGGCGAGATGGACAAGATCGACGGCCCGTACTACTTCTTCAGCGCGATCGCCAAGCTCGGTACGCTGCCGTCGGCCCTGCCGATGCCGCTGCCCGATCTCGGTGCGACCAATATCGTTCCGGTCGATTATGTTTCGGCCGCCATGGTCGAACTGATCCACCGTCCCTACCTGGACGGACGCACCTTCCACTTGGTCAATCCGAAGCCGCAGCCGTTCAGTGAGGTGTATGGCGCACTGGCTGCGGCGGCGGGCGCGCCGACCGGCAGCGGCACCGCGCCGGGCAGCGGGCTCGCGCTCAGCGGGCTCGCACGCATTCCCGGAATACCGAGCATGCGCGATTTCCTGCTGGAGCGGCTTGGCATCCCGGCCGCAGTAGCCGCACACATCTCGTTCTCCACCGAGTACATCAGCGACTCCACCCGCGCTCAGTTGCGCGGCGTGGGCTTGACCGTGCCACAGTTCGACAGTTACGCCGAACGCCTGTGGGCATACTGGCGCGACCATCTCGCTCCTTCGCGCAGCCGAGCGTCCGTCGGCGCTGATCCATTCGCCGGCCGGATCGTGCTGATCACGGGCGCATCCTCGGGAATCGGGTTGGCTACCGCACACGCGGTCGCCCAGCGAGGCGCCACGGTGCTCATGGTCGCCCGCGGACAAGGCGACCTGGCCGCCGCGGCTGCGGCTATTCATGCGGAAGGCTATGCGGCATACACTTATCCGTGCGATATCACCGATTCCGAAGCAGTCGAGAAACTCGTACAATGCGTACTCGGCGACCACGGTCACGTCGACTATCTGGTGAACAAT
Source organism: Nocardia sp. TBRC8007 (assembly GCF_056629435.1). Lineage (NCBI taxonomy): Bacteria > Bacillati > Actinomycetota > Actinomycetes > Mycobacteriales > Nocardiaceae > Nocardia > Nocardia sp. TBRC8007. Next base: position 39,815 of record NZ_JBWSOR010000031.1, read on the forward strand.
GCGGGCCGCTCGATCCGCCGGTCGGTGCTCAACTCCACCGACCGGATGCACGACTTCGAACGCACTATGGCAGTGAACTATTTCGGTGCCGTGCGGCTGGTCCTCGGCCTGCTGCCATCGATGCGGGCGCGCCGGTTCGGGCATGTAGTCAACATTTCCTCGATCGCGGTGCAAACCAAAGTGCCCCGGTTCGCCGCGTATGTGGCGAGCAAGTCGGCGCTGGACAACTTCAGCGAGATCGCGGCAGTCGAAAACCGGGATGCCGGAATCACATTCACCTCGGTGCGGATGCCGCTGGTGCGCACCCCGATGATCGCGCCGACCGATCTGTACCGTTCCCTTCCGGTTCCCGACCCGGAACAAGCCGCCGCCATCGTGCTCCGCGCACTGCAGGACCGCCCGCACCGCATCGACACGCCGGTCGGTACCTTCGCCCAAGCGATCGAGTTGCTCATGCCATCTGTCAAACGGCAGATCATGCACCAGGGTTACCGACTGTTCGGGGAAACTTTTGCCGCACAAAAGAATAAAGGCAGGATTGCCGCAGCGTCCTTCACCTCGGACACAGCGGCCTCGCATGCGGAAACCGCAGGCTCCGGTGCTGCACCGAGCCCTGGCCCCTTGTCCGCACTGGCCCCGGTGATCATGCCGCTTATGTCCATGCCAGGCCCTGCGGCCCGCGTCACTCGGGTCGTCCCCGGTTTGCAGTGGTGAGCACACGACGGCCGTGGCGACCAGAAGGACAAATCACCGACTCGACAAAGCTCCGTTCGAGCGGCCGGTAGGCAAGCCGCTGATCAGCGGCTTGCCACCGGTCGCTGCCCGCTGCTACCGATCGAGTACCTCGGGCGTGGCTTCAGGGCCGCATATCGTCGTACCTTACGGGACGAGGACCGCTGCACCCGAGAATCGGCCATGTATGAGATCGGCCAGCGCACAGTCGGCCGCATCCAGCGAATACCTGTGTGTGGTCAGCTGTATCTGGTGTCCACCGGCGAAAGCGAGAAATGCGCGGGCATCGGAGCGGGTATTGGAAGTCACCGAGCGCATCTGCCGTTCTTGGAATAGATGTCGCTGGTAGTTCAGTACGGGGATATCGCTGAGATGGATACCGGCGATGGCCAGTACGCCACCACGGTCGAGCGCCGCCAACGCGGGTGGAACCAGATCACCCACAGGCGCGAACATGATCGCCGAATCCAACTGTACCGGAGGCGGATCAGCTGCTCCCTGTACCGATGCGGCCCCAAGGGACAAGGCGAGTTCACGTGCGGCGCAATCACGTGTCATCACGTGCACCTCGATGCCCTCGGCAAGCGCGACCTGGGCAGTGATATGAGCGCTACCACCGAAACCATAGATCCCGAGTCGCCCTCCCGGCGGCACATCGGCCCGCACCAGTGCCCGATATCCGATGATGCCCGCGCACAACAGCGGCGCGGTCTCGACATCGGAGTAACCGGCGGGCAGACGCAGCGCGTACGCCGCGGGAACGCAAGCGAACTCCGCGTAACCACCGTCCACATCCCAACCCGTGTAAAGTGATTGTGGACAAAGGTTTTCGTTTCCACGTAGACAGAATTTGCATACTCCACAGGTATGCCGCAGCCAAGCGATGCCCACCCGATCCCCTGCGACGAACCCCTCCTCTTCCGCAGTGGGCCCGAGCGCGACAACCTCCCCGACAACCTCGTGTCCGGGCACGACCCCCGGACGATGCACCGGAAGATCTCCCTCCGCCACATGCAGATCGGTCCGGCATACACCGCAGGCCAGTACCCGTACCAACAGCTCATCGGGCGCAGGCTCGGGAAGCGGCGCGCGCTCGGCGAGCAAAGACCCGCCCTCGATCGGCCCCGGTGTGCGCACCCGCCAGGAGCGCATCGTGGTACCTTCGCGAACCTCGCTCATCGCCGGATCACCTCGCACCGATCGGCTCGACACGGAGCAGACGACCCGACCAGGTCGGCTATACCGACAATGCCGGGTGCACGGACAATACTGTACTCGCCGATTTCGCACCCACACATGCATTTTCTGATACATTCATGTATCGAGTACATTTCTGTATCCAAATCAGCGGGTACAGACCGTCTGGTCCGGACGGAGGAGATATCCGATAATGTCCGATGTCGTGCGAGCCGCGCCCGTACGGATCACCCGTCGTCGTGCCGAAACCAGGGACCGGCTGCTCACCGCCGCTTACAAAACCTTCGCCGATGAAGGATTCGGGCGCGCCACCGTGGAACGGATATGCGAACGCGCCGGCTTCACTCGCGGTGCGTTCTACTCGAACTTCAGCTCATTGGATGAGCTGTTCCTGGCCATGTGGGAGCAGCGCTCCAGGGCGATGCTCACCCGAGCGAGTATCATTCTCGACGAGATCGCGGCGGACGGCACCGAGGACGTCCACACTGCGGTGGAACGGTTGGAGCGGGCCGTTCCGATCGACGCAGGCTGGTATCGGATCACCGCCGAATTCACCGCGCATGCTCTGCGCACACCCGCGTTACGTCGGGTGATGGTCGCGCGCGAGGAGGCCATCATGGCGGCCCTCATGCCCACAATCGTCGCCGCGCTCACGCGGGCCGGCCGCGATATACCAGATCCGGAGGCGTTCGGCCAGGCGCTCATCGCCATCCACGACGGCACCAATGTACAAGTCCTGCTGGAACCCGACAGTCACGCCGTGCGCGCGCGACGCACCGAGCTCTTCCATCACGTCGTGCTGGCCTACAGCACCGCAACCGAAGGATGAACATGCCCCACAGGAATCCCGATACCGCGCCGGAGGCGGACGTTCTCATCGTCGGCGCCGGACTGGCCGGCCTGGTGGCCGCGCACGAACTGGTCAAGGCTGGTCGCACGGTGCACGTGCTCGACCAAGAGAATCGCCACAATCTCGGCGGCCAGGCGTTCTGGTCGCTCGGCGGGCTCTTCCTCGTCGACAGTCCAGAGCAGCGCCGCCTCGGCATCAAGGATTCCTACGAGCTGGCCCTCCAGGACTGGCTCGGTTCAGCCGGGTTCGATCGCGATGACCAAGACCACTGGGCCAGACAGTGGGCGCAAGCATACGTGCGGTTCGCTACCACGGAGAAGCGAGACTATCTCCGTGATCTCGGGCTACGCGTGCTGCCTATGGTCGGTTGGGCCGAGCGCGGTGGCGGCTTCGCCGACGGCCACGGCAACTCTGTGCCACGCTTCCACATCACCTGGGGAACCGGACCCGAGGTAGTTCGGGTTTTCGCCGAACCGGTGCTCGAAGGCGAGCGGCGGGGGCTGGTCCGCTTCAGCTTCCGCCACCAGGTGGACGAGCTGATCGTGGTAGACGACGCGGTGGTCGGCGCGCGCGGTACGGTGCTGGAGGACTCCGATCTGGAACGCGGCCTGGCCTCGTCCCGGAACAAGGTAGGCGAATTCGAATTCCGCGCGAAAGCAGTGATCGTCACCTCTGGCGGGATCGGTCACAACCATGAGCTGATCCGGCGCAACTGGCCCACCGAGCGGCTGGGCCCATGCCCGGAGACGCTGATCTCCGGGGTGCCCGCACACGTCGATGGACGGATGCTCGGCATTACCGAGACAGCGGGCGGGGCTATCGTCAACCGGGACCGCATGTGGCACTACACCGAAGGCATCGTCAATTGGGATCCGATCTGGCCCGACCATGCCATCCGGATCATTCCAGGACCGTCCTCGATGTGGTTCGACGCCAATGGAAAACGGCTGCCCGCACCGTGTTTCCCCGGATTCGACACCCTCGCCACGATGAAGAAGATCCTGCAGTCCGGCTACGACTACTCCTGGTTCGTCCTCACCCAGTCGATCATCGAGAAGGAATTCGCGCTCTCGGGCTCCGAACAGAACCCGGACATCACCAGCAAGGACCCCAAACTCACACTGAAGAGCAGGCTGGCCAAGGGAGCGCCGGGTCCGGTGGAGGCGTTCAAACAGCACGGTGTCGATTTCGTGGTCGCGGACACACTACAAGAGCTGGTCGAGGGCATGAACAAGATCGGACGAGCTGGGATCGATGGGCAACGCCCCCAGCTGGACTATGCCGATCTGGAGCGCCAGATCATCGCCCGCGATCGGGAACTGGCCAACAAGTACACCAAAGACGGCCAACTGATGGCAATCGCCAACGCGCGCCGGTACTTCAGCGACAAAGCGAGCCGGGTCGCCAAGCCACACCGGATCCTCGATCCGGGCGCCGGTCCGCTGATCGCCGTGCGACTCAACATCCTCACCCGCAAGACCCTCGGCGGCTTACAGACCAATCTGGATTCCCAGGTGATCAGGCCGGATGGCACAACGTTCCCTGGTCTGTACGCTGCGGGCGAGGTCGCCGGATTCGGCGGCGGCGGCGTGCACGGCTACAACGCCTTAGAAGGCACCTTCCTCGGCGGGTGCATCTTCTCCGGCCGCGCCGCCGGGCGTGCGCTGGCAGCGAAACTCCCCTGATCCTCTAGTGGCGGCAGCGCACCACAGTCGTGTACGAAGCAACCATCGTATCGGGCTGCGTCTCGGTGGTGCGCGACCCGACATCGACCGTATCCCTCACCTGCGCGACAGCGATCCCTGCCCCGGCATCGCGGTGGAGCGTCCCCACTGCGACGCCGCCGGGCAGGACGTCGACACCAACTGTTGACAGCACATCGAGCACGCACGTCACCGGGCGGTCGGGCCCGGAGTACGGCGCTTCGACCCGCTCCATGGGCAACACCGGCAGCATCGATCCGAAAGGGACAGCGATCACTGGAAGTCGGGGCAGCGACACCGTCCGCGGAGGCGGCGCGGCGACACAGGTCGGCACCGACGGCCGCGCCAACCAGACTACGGCAGCCACGGTTCCCAGCACGCCTGCCACAAACCACAGCCATTCGGATCGAAATGGCCGCTGTCGAATCGGTACCCGGTGCATCGCTCTCCGACTCCGGCTCACCTGCTCACGGACTGTCCATCCTGACCTGCTCAGCAAACCAGCCCGATCACCCATACACTTGGTAAACGAAAATTCCGCACCAGGAACGGCACATAGTTCAGCAGTGCGCGGCACATATCGCGCATCCGACCAGAAGCCATGACGGATGGTCGAAAATGATTCGACCCGAACGGATATTCCGCCGCTGCCGATCGGTAGAACACGTTATTGTCTGCCGGAGCCATACATGCCAGGCTCTAGCAATGGATCTCGACGCCATCGAAGCCATCCGCCAGCTGAAGTACCGTTACTTCCGGACCCTTGACCTCAAACAGTGGGACGAGTTCGCCGACACTCTCGCCGTCGACGCGACCGGCCGCTACGGCACCCACGCGGTGGGCGAGCCGTTGCACTTGGACGGCCGCGCCGCTATCACCGCGTTCATGCGAGAAAATCTCGGGCCCTCCGTGGTCACCGTACACATCGCTGATCACCCAGAGATCCGAGTCGACGGTGGAATCGCTACGGGTTCATGGGCTTTCGAAGATACCGTGATCGCCACCGAGTACGGTGTGCTGATCCGAGGAGCCGGTTACTACACCGACACCTACCGGCGCGACGTTGATAACCGGTGGCGCATCACTGCCACCGGTTATCAACGTATCTACGAATCAATGCAGGCGCTGTCTGACACGCCCAGTTTCCAGTTGCTGTCCAATATGTGGGCCGCCGAAAAATAACCGGTCACCACTGGTGGTCGGCTAGCAGGAGTTCATCGCAGCGGTCCGACCACACCGCCGAAACCTCAGCCCGTCTCGCCGGTGCGGACACGGTGAGTGCCGACGCCCCCACGCAACCGCGATCACATCAGGCCGTCATTCCCGTTATATCGGTTGTGGCCCCGCCGGGCTGTGATGGAACGATCCGTGGGGACGTCGACCGGGCCACACAGCCCAGCGGTCGGGGCCGATGCTCAAATCGCGATACCGAAGACGCTGGTTGGACTGGTGGCGACCACGGTAGGGGTGGCGGTGCCGGTGATCGGCGCCGACACCACCTGAACGGTGCCCTGGTTAGTGATGAACAGGGTGTTACCGGAGGCAGTGATATCCACAGGGGTCAACAAACCGGTCACCAGAGGGGTCGGTGTGCCGCCGGTAACCGGCACCGTCGCCACCTGAGCGGCCCCGCCCTCGCAGAAATAGAGGAGATTCCCGACCCGGACAATACCTTGAGGAAAGCTCGGGCCGGATGCCAATAAGGTTGGTGTGCCCCCGATTTGCGGCACCGAATACAGATTGCCGACGCCGACGCCATCGGTGAAGAACAGCAGACCGCCGTAAGTGTAGGGCAGTGAGTTGCTGGTGCCGTCCACCGAGGTGACAGTGACACCGACCGTGCCGGTGCCGGGTGGGGCGATGGCGTTGATCTGGGTGTCGGAGACAATGGTGAAGGTGGTCGCCGTCGCCCCGAACCGCACGGTCAACGGGCCGGTGAACCCGCTACCGAAGATCTCCACCGTATTGCCGCCGGATTCGGGACCGGAGATCGGGTTGAGCGCGGTGAGCACGGGCGGGGCCAGCAGGGCCGCCGCGACCGGTGCGAACCCCGACTGGGTCGGCACTCCGTCGGTGATGCCGAATACGCCGGTGGGGCTGGTGGCGACCACAGCGGGGGTGGCGGTGCCGGTGATCGGCGCCGACAGTACTTGAGCGGTGCCTCGGTTGGCGATGAACAGGGTGCTCCCGGAAACGGTGATATCGAAAGGCAAGAACAGACCGGTCACCAGTGGGACCGGCGTACCACCGGTGACCGGCACTGTCGACACTCGACCGGCCGCAACCTCGCAGATGTAGAGGAGGCTATCGACCCGGACGAGTCCTGCGGAAGTGGCCAGCCCGGACGCCAGCAGGGTCGGTGTGCCGCCGGTTTGCGGCACCGAATACACATTGCCGGGGGCTCCATCGGTGAAGAACAGCAGGCCTGCGCCGTTGTAGGTGTAGGGCAGCGGGTTGCTGGTGCCGTTCAGCAGAGCGGCGACGGTGACCTCGACGGTGCCGGTACCAGGCGGGGCGATGGCGTCGATCTGGGTGTCGGAGACGATAGTGAACGTGGTCGCTGTCGCCCCGAACCGCACCGCCAGCGGGCCGACACCGGCGAACCCGCTGCCGAATATCTGTACCGTGTTACCGCCGGAGGTGGGACCGGAGCTGGGGTTGAGCGAGGTGAGCACAGGCGCCATCGGGGGCCTCCCAACGAAGAAAAGGGTTGTACTGCAATGGATATCGAAGTGGTCGCGCTACCGCTGTATCCAGTAACCCACTAGGAGAGGCGGTTTCGCAACGTATCCCTGGTGGCGGTTCCGCAACAATTCCCGGTCCGATTTCTGTTCCGGGTCTGGATCTTCGACCGGCCGGCCTCGGAAGTTGACAGTAGTTGCCCGGCAGTGGGTATCAGAGGCCATAAGAATCGGATACGGCGCGGGCCACTATCGCTCCACTGGTCCTGGACGTCGCGGCACCGGCAGCAGATACTGCGAACATGTCCGCCCTGGCACCGAGTGAATATATGCCCGAGACCACTTATCTGAACACGGCCTCCTATGGCCTGCCGTCCGCCCAGGCGCTGGCCGCGGTACGTGACGCCAGCGCGGCCTGGGCAGCAGGCCGCGGCGAACAATCCGTGACACTGGATCGGCTGGTCCCCGACATACGCGCGGGGTTCGCCAGCCTGCTCGACGGGGCGACCGCCGACGATATCGCACTAGGCAGCAGCGTCGCAGGCTTGATCGCCCCGGTCGCCACCGCACTGCCTCCAGGCGCGGAGGTACTCTTGGCCGAAGGTGAGTTCTCCTCGGTATCAATGCCTTTCGTTCACCGAAACGATCTCGCAGTGCGCTTTGTACCACTGTCGGAATTGGCCGCACAAGTGCGGCCGAAGACCGCACTTGTGGCGGTGAGCGTGGTTCAATCCGCGGACGGCCGTATCCTCGACCTCACCGAGCTGTATACGACTACCCGGACCAACGGCACTCGACTGTTGGTGGATGCCACTCAAGCCGCGGGCTGGCTACCGCTGCGCTTCGACGAAGCGGACTATTGGGTCTGCGCCAGCTACAAGTGGCTGCTCGGTGCTCGCAGCATCACGTTCCTCGCCGTGGCGCCGGAACTGGTTACGCAGCTACGGCCGATCGGGTCCAGCTGGTATGCCGCCGAAGATCGCTGGGCCGAGCTCTACCATCCGATCGCGCTGCCCGCAGCAGCACGGCGCTACGATACGACACCGGATTGGCTCGGCGTCATCGCCGCATCGGCAGGACTGTTCTTGATCGACGAACTCACCGTCGACAAGATCGGCACACACAATCTAGAACTGGCCGACCACTTCCGCGCTGGGCTGCGCGCTCTCGGTTTCGAGCCGATCGCCGCGCAGTCCCCCATCGTCTGCTTTCCCGGCGCGGCAGACTTGGTGAGCCGACTGGCGGAAGCAGAGGTGATCGCCGCCGCACGGGCAGGCCGGTTGCGGTTTTCCTTCCACCTCTACAACAGCATCGTCGATGTCGAACGCGCGTTGTCCGCGCTGCGCACCGTATAGCCGGACCAGGTGTGCACCAGGCGATCCTGTGGCTCGGCCCGCTCCGCGCCTCAGCGCTTCGGACCGACCGCCGGCCCGGTGATCAGCGGAAGGTCGAGCGCAGTGAGAATTCCGGATCGCGCTGGGACCACGGCGGGAATAGCGTTGACAATACGCATGCCGGTAGCCACCAGGGTCGCGTAGTTGTGGTCGCCGTTATAGCTCGAAGTCACCAGATCCATTGCGTAGCACGGCTCGCCGGTGATCTCGATCCGGTAGGAACCCGCGGGGTGCGCCGGCAACGGCCAATCCGGGCACAAGTCCGGGCGCAGCCGGGTCACATGTTCGAGCACCGTAACCGGCGTATCATCGACCATGCCGAGTACCTCGAAACGCAATGCGGCAGCAGTGCCCTCGGCGATATGGCCGGTCGCGATATCGAACGACTCCGGCGCGGGAATCCGCTCATATGTCTCGGTGACGGCATCGAGGCCGACACCGATTCCCGCGGCGAGTTGGCGGACCGTGCCACCCCATGCGAGTGAAAGCACTCCAGGCCGCAGCAGCATCGGTAGCTCGTCTATGGGCTTGCCGAAACCCATGATGTCGAACATCACCGCACGATTGTCATAACTAGCGTAATCGACGATCTCCAGGCAACGCACCTGATCGATACGCAAACAGGTACCCGCGAGCGCGAGCGGAAGCAGATCGTTCGCGAAGCCCGGATCGATGCCGTTGACCCACAGCGACGAATTCCCCTGCGCGGCAGCCTCCTGCACCGGTATCAACAACTCATCGGGGAGCACACCATAGGGGTACTGGAAGAACACTGGGGCACAAGCGACGACATTGATCCCAGCTGCGAGGATACGCTGGAGTTCCTGCACCGCCTCGACAAGCCGATTGTCGGTCATCGAGCAGTAGACGACACAATCCGGCCGCGCCGCGAGCAATGCCTCTGCGTCAGTTGTGGCGGTGACGCCGACCGCATGGTCGACCCCTGCGAGCGTTCCGGCGTCCGTTCCATCTTTGGCAGGACCGGAGACCCAGACGCCGGTCAGCTCCAGATCGGGGTGTGCGATGATCCCGGCCAGGGCATGCCTACCGACATTGCCGGTACCCCATTGCACTACGCGATATACCATGTCACAGATCCGGGAGCGGAAGGTCGAGGCTGGGGGCGATCAAGCCACCATCCGGCTCGAGTATCTTGCCGGTGAGGTACTGGCCCGCCGGTGAGACAAGGTAGAGCGCGGCCGCGGCGACGTCTTCGGGTTCGCCGATGCGGTGTAGCGGGGTCTTGGCTTCCACCTCGGCGCGCATCGCGTCGTCGCTCGCGACAATCTCCAATGCGGAGGTCAGGATCGCACCGGGCGCTATCGCATTCACCCGTATCCGCGGATTCAGATCGAGCGCGGCAAGTTTGGTGTAGTGCGCGAGGGCGGCCTTGGCGGTGCCGTACGCGGCGAACGCACGCCCAGGTAATCGTCCCATCGCGGAAGAAATGTTCAGAATCGAACCACCACCAGCGGTTTCGAGTATCCGAGGTACCGCGGCGCGAATCAGCGCGTGCGCGGTGGTGACATTGAAATCGAAGGCATCCCGCAGCGCCTGCGGCGTGGTATCGAGCAAAGGACACGGCAAAGCGCCGCCTACATTATTGACCACGATGTCCAGCCGTCCGAAGCGCTCGACCGCTGTCGCGGTAAGCGGGGCCGCGATATCGATATCACTCGAGTCTGCGGGCACCACATGCGCCTGCCGTCCGACAGCGGCGATACGCTCGGCGACCTCGTCCAATTGACTCTTGGTCCGCGCGGTGACGACGACATCCGCGCCCGCTTGCGCGAACGCGACGGCGATCGCCGCGCCCAGGCCTCGTCCTGCGCCGGTCACGATGGCCACTTGTCCATCGATCCGGAACCGATCCAGAATCATGCACGCTCCCTACGTGCTGTGCCGAATAGCCACCGCGCTGCCGGCCTGACGCCGGACAGGCGTATGACGAATATTCGACTATTATTAGTCTGATATTCGTCATCGTACGTCGCTCACCCGAGCGGGGACAAGGGGTTGCCGCCGCTATGCCGGACCGATCTGCTTCACCGCCGACACGTCGTGTCGTCGACATCGTGTCGCTGTTGGCGACCTCTGGCGAACCGATCAACACCGCGAGCATCGCCGAACAGCTCGGCATCGCCCGCGCCACGGCGAGTGCGATTCTTTCCGAATTGTCCATGGCCGGTTGGGTCGTCCGCGACCCCGCTCGAGGCTATGTCATCGGCCATGCATTGGCTGGGCTGTCCACCGCCGCCCTTCCGCAGGATGTCGGCGATTTCCTCACCGAACTAGCCGCACGCACCGGTTACGGCGCGACACTCAGCCGGATCGAACCCGATCGACTCACCGTGCTCGATGTCCGGCACGGTGTCGACCGCGTAGTTCCCGGAATTCCAGTAGGGCACCGTATTCCGCTGCAATTCCCTGCCGGCGCCAGTGTGATGCCGTGGCGTCCGGCGAACGAACAGAATGTCTGGCTACGCACCGCTACCGACGACGATCGATGTAGTGCCAGTGCGCTGCTGTCGCTGGTGCGCGAGCACGGCATCGCGGTATTCCGGCCCCGCTCCGACGATGCCGGCCTGGTCGACCTGCTGGTCGACCTGCTCGGCGCGGTCGGCTCCGAATTGTCGCGGCCGCATCTGCGCACTCGCGCCCTCCGGCAACTCGCCGCACTCACCGCGCGGCCTTTCACCCGAACAGAACTGGATTCCGACGAGATATTGCCGCTGAGTTATCTCGCAGCGCCGGTTTTCGACGCGAGCGGCACCGCGGCCTACGAGGTCCAACTCGGACCACTACGCGCGGCGACGACTCGAGTCGAACGCGATGATTTCATCAAAGCAACTCGTGTGACAGCTCGTGATCTGACTGCCGCACTCGCCGACGGCCCGCAGCCCCGATAGCCGCACAACCGCGTGTCCCGCGTCCCGTGACGCGCTGTGACCCGAGAAATTCTTCGAGGCCTCTCGGCTGTCGCTACCTGCTTTGATGGGTCTATATCGATCGCCGGATCGCGAAGGAGAGGAGGTAGACCGTGGCTGTTGCTGTACTGACCACGTGGCTATGGCTGCTGTATGAGGTAGGACTCATCATACGAGACAGACGCCGGGGCAAGGGATCGACCGAGCATGACAAAGGGAGCCGGGCAACCATGTTCGTGGTGGTCTTGATTTCGGTGTTCTGTGCCGCCGTGATCGGACAACTGCTGCCTGCGTCCAGTCCGTTCTCGCTTCCCGGCCACTCGCGTCTTCCCTGGCAGATCTTCGGCCTTACGATCATGTGGCTCGGCTTCGCCCTACGAATATGGGCAATCATTGTGCTGGGAAGCGCATTCCGGACCACTGTCGAGGTAGATGCCGACCAGAGCGTGGTGGATCGCGGTCCGTATCGCTGGATCCGGCATCCCTCCTATACCGGGATAGCGCTGCTCGTCATCGGCTTCGGCCTGGCCTGCGGCAATTGGATCTCGTTCGTCCTGACCACAGTCCTGCCGATATACACCCTGATCCGGCGCATCCGGATCGAGGAACAAGCGCTACTGGAGACCTTGGGCGAGACCTACAGGGCATATCACCGCAGCACCAAAAGGCTCATTCCTGGAGTATGGTGAGTTTCTCGAGCGTGAGTGTGGATATGCCGAAGGCCCCCAATGTGTGTTGGGGGCCTTCGGT
>NZ_JBWSOR010000032.1:0-51828 GCF_056629435.1 Nocardia sp. TBRC8007
TCCCTATGTCGGCGATGAACAGGGTGCTGCCGGAAACGGTGATATCCGTAGGGGCCCCCAGTCCGGTCACCAGAGTGGTCGGCGTGCCACCGGTTGTCGGCACCGTCGACACTCGGGGGCCCGTGAGCTCGCAGATGTAGAGGAGGTTGCCGACCCGGACGAGACCTTCGGGACTGTTCAGTCCGGTTGCCAGTAAGGTCGGGATGCCACCGGTCTGCGGCACCGAATACACATTGCTGAGGTTGTCGGTGAAGAACAGCAGGCCGCCGCCGTTGTAGGTGTAGGGCAGGGGATTACTCGTGCCGTTGAGCAGGGCGGCGACGGTGACCTCGACGGTGCCGGTGCCGGGTGGGGCGATGGCGTTGATCTGGGTGTCGGAGATGATGGTGAAGGTGGTCGCCGTCGCCCCGAACCGTACGGTCAGTGGGCCGACGCCGGCGAACCCGCTACCGAAGATCTGTACCGTGTTGCCGCCGGATTCGGGACCGGAACTGGGGTTGAGTGAGGTGAGCACAGGAGCCATCGTGGGCCTCCGAAAGAGGAAAGTTGTTGTTATACAATGGATGTCGAGGAAATCGTGTCACCGATGTATCCAGTAACCCATGGGCGGTGGAGGTTTCGCAACATATCCCTGGTGGCTGTTTCGCAACAATCCCCAACCCGTCCTCGTCTCATTCTTGGACCTTGGACTGGCCGGTCGCAGGAGACGATAGTGGTGGTCCGGCGGTGGGTAGTGCGGGACCACCGCCACTTTTCGCCGCGAGTCGCACGATGCTTATCGGCCCTTGAATGGTGTACACGAAGCGGCGACCCAGGGCGTGTGATGTGAGAGTCATCGAGGCGGCAGTCGACGATCAAGAGCCTCTCAGATGTTCTTCGAGTATTTGAGCGATGAGCGGAAGTACCTGCGGCTCGGTCGGTTCGCCATGGACGACCGCGATATCGTGGTTGATGATGCTCCCGGTCACATAGGGTTGCCAACCGGCCGGGCCGCAGCAGGCCGGGGTCGAGTGAGGTGAGCACAGGCGCCATTGGTGGCAGTTCCGCAACAGTCCCCGATCCGTTAGTGGCGTGGGAACATCACCACCCTCCACCGCGAGTCATACGATGCCTATCGGCCCTGATATTCGGATCGGAATCGATGTCTGGTTGGAGTGCACCCCAACCAGACATCAGGCGTGGGCGAACCGGTATGTCTGGCGGAATGCGACTCACGGCGATGGATGGCGGTGATTTCACGCGGGCGAATAGCGTTGCTGCCCAGGCCGGCCCGACTCCGATTTTCGCTACAGCAGCCAGTCCTTGGACTGTGTGGTGACGGTCCGAGGGGATGTCAACTGTGCCACACAGTCCAGTGGTCGGGGCCAGCGCTCAAATCGTGATCCCGAAAGCGGTGGTGGGGCTGGTGGCGATCACGGTGGGGGTCGCGGTGCCGGTGATCGGTGCCGACACCACCTGACTGGTGCTTGAGTCGGTGATGAACAGAGTGCTGCCGGATGCGGTGATGTCGTTAGGAGACGCCAGTCCGGTCACCAGGGTGGTCGGCGTGCCGCCGGTGACCGGCACTGTCACCACCCGAGAGGCCGATTGCTCGCAGACATAGAGGAGGTTGCCGACCCGGACGAGACCTAGGGGACTGTCCAGGCCGGACGCCAGCAGAGTCGGGGTGCCCCCGGCCTGCGGTACCGAATACACATTGCCGTTGACCGAGATGCCGTCGGTGAAGAACAGCAGGCCACCGTAGGTATAGGGCAGCGCGTTGCTGGTGCCGTCCACGGAAGTGACGGTGACCCCGACGGTACCGGTGCCGGGTGGGGCGATGGCGTTGATCTGGGTGTCGGAAACAATGGTGAACGTGGTCGCCGTCGCCCCGAACCGCACCGTCAATGGACCGGTGAACCCGCTACCGAAGATCTGCACCGTATTGCCCCCGGATTCGGGACCGGAAATCGGGTCGAGCGCGGTGAGTACCGGTGGAGCCAGCAAGGCCGCCGCGATCGGCGCGAACCCCGACTGGGTCGGCACCCCGTCGGTGATCCCGGAGACACCGGTGGGGCTGGTGGCGATCACGGTGGGGGTCGCGGTGCCCGTGATCGGCGCCGACACCACCTGACCAGTACCCGCGGTGGCGATGAACAGGGTGCTGCCGGAAACGGTGATGCCTCTGGGGAACGACAGTCCGGTCACCAGAGGGGTCGGCGTGCCACCGGTGGTCGGCACCGTCGACACCCGGCCGGCCAAGAGCTCGCTGATGTAGAGGAGGCTGCCGACCCGGACGAGCCCGAAGGGAACAACCAGCCCGGACGTCAGCAGGGTCGGTGTACCTCCGGTCTGCGGCACCGAATACGAATTGGTGCCGACATCGTTGAAGAACAGCAGACCTGCGCCGTCGTAGGTGTAGGGCAGGGGATTACTCGTGCCGTTGAGCAGGGCGGCGACGGTGACTTCGACGGTGCCGGTGCCGGGTGGGGCGATGGCGTTGATCTGGGTGTCGGAGATGATGGTGAAGGTGGTCGCCGTCGCCCCGAACCGTACGGTCAGTGGGCCGACGCCGGCGAACCCGCTACCGAAGATCTGTACCGTGTTGCCGCCGGATTCGGGACCGGAACTGGGGTTGAGTGAGGTGAGCACAGGAGCCATCGTGGGCCTCCGAAAGAGGAAAGTTGTTGTTATACAATGGATGTCGAGGTGATCGTGTCACCGATGTATCCAGTAACCCATGGGCGGTGGAGGTTTCGCAACATATCCCTGGTGGCTGTTTCGCAACAATCCCCAACCCGTCCTCGTCTCATTCTTGGACCTTGGACTGGCCGGTCGCAGGAGACGATAGTGGTGGTCCGGCGGTGGGTAGTGCGGGACCACCGCCACTTTTCGCCGCGAGTCGCACGATGCTTATCGGCCCTTGAATGGTGTACACGAAGCGGCGACGCAGGGCGTGTGATACGGGAGTCATCGAGGCGGCAGTCGACGATCAAGAGCCTCTCAGATGTTCTTCGAGTATTCGGGCGATGAGCGGAAGTACTTGCGGCTCGGTCAGTTCGCCATGGGCGACCGCGATATCGTGGTTGATGATGCGCCCGGTCACATAGGGCTGCCAGCCGGCCGTGCCGCAGCTGCCGGAGGCGTCGATGGTTGCGCTGAAATACACCATGTCGCCGTCGAATACCGGACGTCGGTAGTCCGATCTGCTCTGCGCCATCGTGTTGTACGACCGGGTCATCCGCTCGATAGTGCTCGCGCTGATCTGCGATGTATCGCCCAGCTGTGCCCGGACCAGCTCGGCGGCCTCCTGCGCGGATGCCTCGGTGGGCACCTTGCGGATATCGAGGATCGAGCTGAAGACATTGACTAAGCCGCCTGCGGTGAGCTGCTCGATGCCGTCCTCGTCGATGTCGGCGGAATCTGTGTCGAGCAGCGCCAGAACACCGACGGCGGCGCCTGCTTCGATCAGCTTCGCCGCGATCGCGTGTGCGATGAGACCGCCGAACGACCACCCGAGCAGATGGTACGGCCCGGCAGGCTGCACCGCGCGGATCTCACGGAGATATCGATCGGTGAGTTTCTCGATCGAGTGCGCCTGCGCTTCGTGGCCGCTCAGCCCCGGTGCTTGCAGTCCGTAGATCGGCCTACCCGGAGCCAGGGCCTCCGCGAGTCCCGCGTATTTCCAAGCTATTCCGGACGATGGGTGGATGCAGAACAGCGCGGGCTCAGAGCCGCCGAGCCGGATCGGCAACAGGACATCGAACTCGAATCCGCCGTGGGTCGTGTCTGTGGCCGCGGCCAATTCGGCCACGGTGCGGTGCCGGAATACCTGCTGCGGGGTGCAACCGATGCCATGCCGCGCTGCCCTTGTCACGAGCCGCAGTGCGGCGATGCTGTCGCCACCGAGAGCGAAGAAGCAATCATCGGCACCGATTTTGTCGCGACCGAGCAGCTCCGAGTAGATGGCGGCGAGAGTTTTCTCGACCGGTGTCGAGGGCGCTCGATACGCCGGGCGCTCTGCGGTGAATTCCGGTGCGGGCAGGGCTGTCCGGTCGAGTTTGCCGACCGCGTTGAGTGGGATCGCATTCAACACTACGAAGTCAGACGGGACCATATATGTGGGCAATACGGCAGTGACGATGGCGCGCAGGCGCGCGACGTCGAGCTCGACGCCCTCGGCGGGCAGTACATACGACACCAGCGCAGTCGCCCCCATCGGGCCGGTGCGACCGATCGTCACCGCGTAGGAGACTTGTTCGTCGCGGCTGAGCACGGCGTCTATCTCACCGAGTTCGATCCGCATACCGCGGATTTTGACCTGGAAGTCGCTGCGGTTCAGGTATTCCAGTTCGTAGGCGCCGTCACGCACGGTAACCCAACGCACCAGGTCGCCGGTGCGATACATTCGCTCCCCCGGCTCGCTGTAGGGGTTGGCGACAAATCGTCCCGCAGTCATCCCGAATCGGTCGCGATAGCCACGGGCGAGTCCGGGACCGGCCAGATACAGTTCGCCGGCGACGCCGATCGGCACCGGGCGCAGCCAAGTGTCGAGCACCATGCATACGGCCCCGCGGATCGGCCTGCCTATGGTGATCGGCTCGCCAATGGCGAAATCGGTGCGGCTGGTCGCCCAAGTACTGAACTCTGTCGGACCGTACAGGTTCGTTATTCGTCGCCCGGCCGCCCACCGCTGGATCAGGTCCGCTGTCGTGGCTTCGCCTCCTACGGCGAGCACTCGCAGGTAGTCGAGGCCGGCGGGGTCCATCGTGGCCAGCACCGACGGTGTGACCGCCGCATGAGTGACCCGCTCGGTACGCAGCAGCCTGTTCAAGACGGCTCCTCCATAGACATCCGGCGGTGCGATCACCGAGCTGCCGCCCGCACCATGCGCGGCCAGCAGCTCGAAGACCGAGGCGTCGAAGCTCGGCGTGGCCACATGCAGCATTACCGCCGTCGAATCCAGTGCTAACGACTCCTTTTGATTCGCAACCAGATTCGCCAGCCCGCGATGACTGAGCAACACCGCCTTCGGCGTTCCGGTGGAACCCGAGGTGTACATCAGGTAGGCCGCTTGGTCGATATGCAGAGGTCCACCCCGCTCCGCATCGGTGATCGGTGTATCGGCGACCGCCATGACCTCGTGGACCGTATCGGCGTCATCGAGCAACAGCCAGTCGACAGTGCCAGGCAGCTTCGCGCGGATAGCGGTCACCGTCACACCGATCCGCGCTTTCGAATCGGTGAGAATGTACTCGATCCGGCCGATCGGGAAGTGGATATCCAGCGGCATAAAAGCCGCGCCCGTCTTGGCCAGTGCCCACACCGCCGCCACCGATTCCAGTGAGCGTGCCAGGGCGAGTCCGACGCATATTTCCCGCCCAGCGCCACGGCGCAACAAGATCCGGGCAAGACGGTTGGACCATGCGTCGAGTTCGGCGTAGGACATCCTCGTCTCGCCCACGCTCACCGCGATCGCATCGGGGTCGATGCGCGCTCCGGCGTCGAGGATCTCGGGCAGCGTGCGCGGCAGCACGGACTCCGGTCCGCGAACCGGCAGCAGGGCGGCACGCTCCGCGGCGTCGCAATACTGCAGCTGGGACACCCGAACATGCGGGTCGCCTGCGAGTTGTGTCAGTAGCCAGTGGACGCGATCCAGCAGTGGACGCGCCGTTTCGGGCGCGAACTGGTCGGTCCGGAATTTCAGAGTGAGCCGCACCGTGTTGTGTCCGGCACTGCCCCGGAGCGGGACAGCCATCAGGTTCAGCGGATACGGCGTCGCGTCGATGCCCGCGATGTCGAGTACTCGCATACCCGCGACCTCCAACGCCTGTGCCAAAGCTTCCCGATCGACCGGGTACGACTCGAAAACGGTGAGTGTGTCGAATAATTCGGCGAGGCCTACCGTCTTGTGGATGGCGGTGAGCCCGATGTACTGGTGGTCTATCAGTCGCGCTTGCTCACTGTGCAGGCGGGACAACAGGTCGGCCACCCGTTCAGCGGGATCGAACCGCACGCGTACCGGTAGCGTATTGATGAACAGTCCGATCATGTCTTCGACATCGGCGAGCTCCGGAGGCCTGCCGGATACCGTCGTGCCGAAAACCACATCTGTTCGGCCGGTGAGCAGCGTCAGCACCATCGCCCAGCCCGCCTGCACCATTGTGTTGACGGTGATGCCGAGATCACGTGCGGCTGCTTCCATCTGCTCGGCAGTATTCCGCGACAGATCGATGGACACCATCCCGGTATTGCTCGAACCGGTTTCGGTTGCGGACGGGAGCACCAGAGTCGGGGCTTCGATACCGGCCAGGTACCGGGCCCATACAGCAGTCGAGGCAGTGTGGTCCTGCTTGCGCAACCAGGAAAGAAACTCACGGTAGGAGTGCGCGGGAGGGAGCGCGGCGGCGTCCCCGTAGCTGACATACAGCGTCAGCAACTCGCGCACGAGCAGTGGAGTAGACCAACCGTCCAGCACGAGGTGATGATTGGTCAGCACGAACCGATACCGTTCGGCGGCAGTGCGCACCAGCGTGCAACGCACTAGCGGCGGCTGGTCCAGCTCGAATCGGATGTTCGCCTCCGAAGCGGTCACTCGGTCGAGTTCTCGCTGCCGATGTTCGGCTTCGGTGATCCCGGTCAGGTCGATCTCCTGCCAAGAGAGGTCGACGTCGGTCAAGACGATTTGGCGAGGCCCGTCGCCGGTCTCCACGAAGGCGGTCCGCAGGTTGTCGTGTCGCGCCAGCACAGCCTGCACAGCGGTGCGCAACCGTGCTGCGTCGACTATGCCTGCCAGAGTGAACAGCGACTGCTCCGTATAGCCGTCAGCGCTGTCAGGGTCGTAGCGCGCGTGGAAGAACAGGCCGTACTGCAGTGGTGCGAGTGGCCAGACATCAAGGAGATTCGGATAGCTGTGTTCCCACGTATCGATCTGTGCCTGGGTCACCGAGACGAGCTCGAAGTCGCACGGTGTGTGCCCGCCTGCGTTCATGGTCCTGGCGTGGTCGGCCAAAGCGCGCAGCGCGGCTGCCCAGAGGGCGGCGAGCTCTTCGACCTCGGCCGCGTCGAGCAGCCGGGAGGCGTAGGTCCAGGTCGCTTCCAGGCTGGTGGCGGTGCGCACGACATCGATGTCGACTACTGCGGGCAACGGAGCGCTAGCGTCGCGTGTTGCCGCGAAGCGGCGCGGCAGCCAGGGTTCGGTGGTGTCGCCGCTCGGCGCCCGGCCCAGATAGTTGAAGCCGAGTTGTGGGGTCCGCGCGTCCGCGAGCTCATCGCCGGTGTCCGAGTTCAGGTAGCGCAGCATGCCGAAGCCGATACCTTTGTCCGGCACCGTTCGCAGCTGTTGTTTGGTGGTCTTGAGCGCGGCGCCCGCCGCTGGACCGCCGGCGAAGGCATTGTCGAGGTCGATACCTGTCAGATCGACGGCCACCGGATACACACTGGTGAACCAGCCTACCGTGCGTGCGATATCGGCGCCGGGCAGGACGACCTCCGAACGGCCGTGGCCCTCCAATGTGAACAGGCACGACCTGCGGTCGCGCCAGCGGCACACCGCCATGGCGAGCCCGGTCAACAACACATCGTCGGCACCACAATGAAAACGGTCCGGCACTGTGGTGAGTACTGTTTCCGCGATGTCCGGTGCGATATTGGTCCGCCTGTCCGCTCTGGTGGCGACGGTGTCGACGGTCGGATCGAGCGGACCCGCGCCGATCGGCGGATCGGGCATGGACAGAATGTTTTGCCAGACCGGCAGTTCGCTGCCGCGTCCGGCCGCGTGCTCCAGTTGCCCATACGCCCACCGCCGGAAAGAGGTGCCGACCGGAGCGAGGGCGCCACCCATAGCGCTGGTAGCCAAGTCCGGCAACAGGATCCGCCACGAGACGCCGTCGGTCACCAGGTGATGTAGTACGAGCCAGCACAAGGGAGCGGCCTCGGCGCGTTCGATCAGCACGACGCGCACGACGATCCCGGCCTCGGGGTCGAGTAGGTCTGCGGCACGGTGCAATTCGCGTTCGCAGATTCGGTCCGTGTCCGGACCCGCGGATACGAGGTCCACCAGAGTATCCGCTTCGACCGCTCCTGGCTCGGCGACAATCCATGCCCAGCCGTGCTCGGTGTTCCGTAACCGACTACGCAGTAGGTCGTGGTGATCGAGGAGGGTTTGCACAGCCGCGACCAACCGGGTGCGGTCGACGCCGAGCGGAAGCCCGATCAAGGCGGCCTGACCGAATCGGTGCCAGGTATCCGGCTGGTCCAGCATGGCATGCACGATCGGTGTGAGCGCCACAGTGCCGATTCCTCCGCCAGGCAATTCGGATACCGGAGTACGGACCTCGGTGACTATCGCGGCGAGCGCGGCAACGGTCTTCCGTTCGAACACATCTCGTGCGCGGAAGCCGATCCCGGTGGCCCTTGCCCGCGAGACCAGTTGGATGGACAGGATACTGTCACCGCCGAGGGCGAAGAAGCTCTCGTCGACGCCTACCGAGTCCAGTCCGAGTACCTCGGCGAACAACGCGGCCAGCACCTTCTCGCGGGAAGTCGAGGGCGGTCGGCTCATGCGCGTTTTGGTACTGAAGTCGGGTTCGGGCAGTGCCTTACGGTCTACCTTGCCCAGCGGCGTCAGCGGAATGCTATCCAACACGACAATCGCGGCAGGCACCATGTAGGCCGGAAGCGCTGCGCCGGCAGCTGCTTCGAGCGCTTCTGGACGTACTGTGGCGTCGGGTACGGGCAGCACATAAGACACCAACACGGTGGCACCGGAAGCTGTCCGGACACCGAGAGTGACCGCGAAATCGATGTCCGGATGGCGTTGCAGGACAGCATCGACCTCGCCGAGCTCGATACGGAACCCGCGCACCTTTACCTGGAAATCGCTGCGGCCGAGGAAGTCCAGTGCCCACCTGCCGGAGCTCGTGGTCCAGCGCACCAGATCGCCGGTACGGTACATCCGCTCGCCGTAGGCGTACGGATTCGCGACGAATCGGCTCGCGGTGAGGCCGGTGCGCCGATGGTAACCACGCGCCAGGCAGACACCGGCAAGGTAGAGCTCACCGATGGCGCCAGGAGCGACTGGTCTCAGCCAAGGGTCGAGTACAACCGCGCGGACACCGCGAATGGGGCGACCGATGGTGACCGGAGCGGCTGGTGACAGTGCGTCGCTCAATGTCGCTGTGACGGTGGTTTCGGTAGGCCCGTACGCGTTCAGGAGAGTACGGCCGGACCACAGGGTCGCCAGTTCGGCTGGACAGACATCGCCCCCGACGATGACTGTGCGCACGTCGGGCAGTACTGCCGGATCGAGAGAACCAACCACCACCGGCGTGGCATTGAGATGGGTGGCGTGGTGCGCGCGCAGGGCTTCGGCCATCTCCTCTCCCGCGTACGCCGATGGTGGCACAACAGCGAGCGTCGCACCGGCGGCGAACGTGGCCAAGATATCCCCGACCGCGACGTCGAAGCTCGGTGAAACGGCTTGCGCCATGACCGAATCGGGATCGAGGCCGAAGGAACAGACGGAACTCGCGACCATATTCGTCAATCCCCGATGCGTGACCAGCACACCTTTGGGCAATCCGGTTGACCCCGATGTGTAGATGATGTACGCCACATGATCCAGATGCACTGTGGCCCGCCGCGCGGTGTCGTCGATCGGTGCGGCGCTCTGCGCGGCGATGCTTCGCTCAGTCGTTTCCTCGCCGAGGAACAACCAGTGCACATGTTTCGGCAGAGCTTTTCGCTCGGCCGACACGGTGACGCCGAGTTCGGCCCCGCTGTCGCCGATCATGTACGCGATCCGGTCGGCTGGATATGCCGGGTCTATCGGTACGAAAGCGGCTCCCGACTTGGCCACGGCGAGCATCGCGAGCTCCCACTCGGCCGACCGCGGAATAGATATCGCCACACTACGTTCCGGCCCGGCGCCGGCAGCGATCAGCAGCCGCGCCAACTGATTGGTGTACCTGTCGGAGCGGCGGTAGGTCAGGCTGGTCGTGCCGCTGCGGACCGCGATCGCCTCAGGGGCGATCCGGGCACCGGCCGCGAAGATATCGGATAGCGTGCGCGGTGTGACGCTCACCGCTCCACGCGCAGGCGCCAGCTCGGTGCGTTCCGCGTCGGATACGACAGTTATCCGGGACAGCGTCGTATCCGGACCGGCAGCGAGGAACCGGTGTAGGAACCGCAGGAATCGACTGTGGTACGCGGCCAGCTCGGTGTTGCCGTACAGGTTCGCGTTGCCTTGGAAATCGATGTGGGTACTTCGCACGACATCCGGTTCGGAATACAGATTGACGTAGAGGTCTTTGATCGGCCCAGCGGTCAGTGCGCGCACCCGCCCTGTGGCCGCGCCGAACCGCACCCTGGTGTCCGCCAAGATCAGGTTCACTGACGGACCGAACGACGTGAACTCGTCCATTGTCCTGCCGAGGTCGCGCAGGATGTCCTCCTGGCGATAACGTTGGCGACGCAGCGCGCCGGTCAGCTCACCCCGCGCGGCGCTGATCAACGCGCCGACGGTGCCGGCCGGATCCAGAGTGAGCCGTAGTGGGACGACATTGGCGACCATGCCACCGGAGCGCCGCATAGCCGCCGTCGTGCGCGCGGAAACAGGTAAACTCAACACCACTTCCGGTGCCCCGGTCATCGCGGCGAGATAGGCACCGAACGCGGCGACCATAGTGGGCGCCACCCCGAATGTGGTCGCCTTCGCCACGACTGCCAGTAACTCCGCCGTGTCCTGCGCCAAGACACCCTCGACCCGGCTGGGATGTGCGTCGACTTCGGCGCAACGACCCGCGAGACTCACCGGGGCGGCCATCCCTTCGAGGTGTCGCAGCCAGTATTCTCGGTCGGCCATGAAACGAGCGGAACCGCGGTACGCCAGATCGGCCTCGACGATTTTCTCGAGGTCTTCGGCTTGACTGGTGGGTGGCCTTCTCCCCTCGACCGCTGCGGTATAGAGCTCGCCGACGCGCCGCGCCATGGTCAGTCCGCCCATGCCATCCAGTGCGATGTGATGAATCCGCCAGTACCAGAACCAGCGATCGTCGGCGATCCGCAACATAACCGCGCAGGCCAGCCGATCATGCAGCACATCGAGCGGTGTGCTGTACTCGGTGCGCATCCAGGTGTGTGCGGCGGCCTCAGGGTCGAGTTCATCGCGCAGGTCGATGATGTGCACCCTGCCGTCCAGAGTGGTGTCGACACACTGGAGGGGGTGGCCATCGGTTTCGATCAGGCGCAGATAGCCGGTGCCGAATTCACGCCCGGCCCGGCGCGCTGCCGATGCCAGCCGGTCGAGGTCGATCGGGCCGGTCAGGTCGATGTACTGCGCGATGGAGATGGGGATATCGCCCACGACGTGCTGGGCGAACCAGATTCCGCGCT
The DNA here is from genome assembly GCF_056629435.1 of Nocardia sp. TBRC8007. Classification (NCBI taxonomy): domain Bacteria; kingdom Bacillati; phylum Actinomycetota; class Actinomycetes; order Mycobacteriales; family Nocardiaceae; genus Nocardia; species Nocardia sp. TBRC8007. The sequence continues at coordinate 11,374 of NZ_JBWSOR010000032.1, forward strand.
GCGCTGCCGATAGTGGGAACGCTCCCTTCGGCAGGCCGATGCCGATATCGGTAGATAGAGCAGAGGACTGTTGCATGACGAGACCTTCATCCTGCCCGCGCCGTAGCTCTCCGGGCCTGTTACCACCGGTCGGCTAGGACAGTTGTGGTAGGGCGGAAGTTTCGTGCCGAGCCGGCATGGTGCGCGTTGCCGGTGAATTACCGATACCGCGTGTCGTGGCCATCTTCGGGTCGTGCGGCAGTATCGAGCAGAGCGCAGATCGGGCAGTCTACGGGCAGACCCGGTCATCGGTACGTCCGAACTCGCGAAGCAGGGGTGCGACAGCGAACGGCCTTTGCGCGCAGGGTGCTCGACCGTGTCGACAGCCCGTTCGCCGACGGCCGATTTTGTTTGCGGAATGATAGCGATAGCGACCTGATGCTTCGAGTACATATCAATCGGGCACAGCGGTCGCACCAGGTGATCTACCCGACACCCCGACTCGACGTCGATAAGCTGGGAGTCCGCCACTGCCGCGCCGGGGTCGACCGCCGCGACGGATTGTGCGAGCGGCGGCATGCGGAAGTTATCGACTAGCGACTCGGTCGGTCCATGCATGTCGTGGTCCCGAAGCCTTGGCCGAGAGGTGTCCTGTGGAACTCTCGATCTCGTCTTCCACCGGGAACTTCAACCATAACTCCCAGTCGCGCATCGACGCACGTAATGGACGGACAAAACTCGGCCGAGGGTAGGGCGGGCGACTACGGCCGGGATGCTTCCGGTGATACGGCGCCATGTCCTCGAGGAGGCCAGGCCGGGTGCCCGACACGCAAACATGCTCGCCTCGTGCGTTCCGGGCATGCGCCCAGCCGCGCGACGGCGTCGCCCCGCTCGATACGGCGGTCGAGCGGGGCGGATGTGGCGGCTAGCGCACAGCAATAGATATTTCGGTAGCTAATCTGTTGCTATCGTGGCAGGCAGTGTCATCGCCTGTTCATCGGGATGGAAATCCACTCACTACGCGGGTGTAGCTCGATACAGTTTTGTCGATCGAGTTGCTTGCTTCCGTCCCTACCCGAACGGATTTCGCGACTTTCGCCTACGCACCGGTGAATCCGACACTCCTTCCCGACAAAGCGGTCGCGGTAGGACCCAGGAAATCCGCTAGCGCTGACCGTTTGTGCTGCCCGACGCTACGCTCGGCAGTCTTCGGTTTCGCGAACTCGCTGACACGGAGTCAGCTAGTGGGCGGGACGAACTCGGGTTGGTCGAGCAGACGTAGCCAGCTTCCGTCCGGTTGGCGCCGGACGACCTGCGCTCTGGCACCGGCTCCGTCCTTCGGCGGGGTCGAGGTGAGGGCGATACCGTCGCTGATCAGCGTTGGCAGCGATTGTTCCGGCTCGAAGTGGGGACGGTCGGCGAGCACCTTCTCCCATAACGTACGGATCGCTGCCCGGCCCACCGTCTGTTCGCCTGGTGGGTAGGCCATCACCGCTTCTTCCTCGTACAGTGCGGCGACCCCGGCCGCATCACCTGCATTGGATCGTTCGACGAACAAGCGGGTGATGTCTTCGGGGCGCATAGCCTTCTCGTACTCCTGCATGGGTTCCTCCTGTCGTCGGTTTCAGCACGGCTCAGTCTTGCCGTCCATCATTGAGAAGTAAAACAGATAGTTCGTATAGTTACTAAAATCTGTAGTTATGGATCTGAGGCAGTTGGAATACTTCGTCGCCGTCGCCGAAGAGAGGAACTTCACCCGGGCAGCCGGTCGGGTGCACATCAGCCAATCCGGCGTCAGCGCTCAAATCCGCCAGTTGGAAAGGGAACTCGGTGCCGAGTTGTTCGATCGGTCGGCGCGTGCGGTCACTCTTACAGTCGCGGGGAACGCCGCGCTCGAACACGCCCGTGCCGCGCTCGCCGCCGTTGAGGCGGTCGGCCAGGCAGTAGGCGAAGTGATCGATCTGATCCGAGGCCGGATCACCCTCGGGATGGTTATCGGCTGTACCCTCACACCGCTGTTCGATGCCCTGACCGCCTTCCACCAGGCGCATCCTGGTGTGCAGATCTCGCTGGTAGAGGACAACTCCGAACGGCTCATCGAGAAGGTACGTGCCGGCATCATCGACCTGGCACTCATCGGGGCTGCTACTGCCACCCCTGAAGGGCTGGACGCGCTGACAATCATCAGTGAGCGACTCGTCGTGGCAGTCCCAGCCGGGCACCCTATGGCGAAACGGCGGCGAGTCACCTTGCGTGACGTGGTCGCTCACCCGATCGTGTGCATGCCGCCCGGCACCGGTCTGCGCACGGTATTCGACCAGGCCTGCGCCGCGCAGAACCTCCATCCCACGATCGCGTTCCAAGCCAGCGCCGCGGACGCCATCGCAGACCTCGCCTCCCGCGGGCTTGCCGTCGCCATCCTCAGCGACTCCATGGCTACGCACTACCGCGACCAGCTCACCGCCCGCACCATCGAGGATATCGAGACGCCCGCATTACTCGCCCTGATCTGGAAGAGCACGCACAGTCCTGGAATGCGAGAGTTTCTCACATACAGTCGGCGAGCATTCGCTGAGTTCGAACCTACTCAGCAGGAACACCTTTCGCCGACACCGTGATACCGCACGGCGGCGTCATTGTTGTTCTGTTCAGACCCCGAAGAGCGACAGGCACTCCGCCAGCCCGCTCACTTCCACCGGCACGCTCCGATGAGCTTCCCATCCGGCGCGAGTCAGCCGCAGCCGCCGTAGCACCGCCGGTTTTCCCCGTACCGCGTGCACCTCGAACCCGTCGTGCTCGTACCCGAGTTTGCGGGAGACCTTGTACGAGCTCGGGTTGTCCTCGAACGCGCTCGATACCGCCGAATCGGCCCCGAGCCGGGCGAAAGCCAACTCCAAAACCGCGGCCCGCATCTCCGTTCCGATACCTTGGCCGTGATAGGTCCGGCCGAGCCAGGATCCGGAGTTCACCTCGGAGCAGACTGCGAAGTCTTGCGCACCGACCGACTGGGTACCGACCACCTCCCCGTCTCGGAGCACGACGAGGTTGAGTGTCCATGCGTCGGCCTGCCAATCAGCCCAGCATCGCCAGTGCCATCGCAGCACCCGCTGCGCACGTTCGTCCGGCCCGGCATCCGTCCACTCCGCCGTGAACGGCTGCACCGCTGGATCATGCACTCCAGCGGCGGCCAGCCCGGCAAGCGCGCCCAGATCCTCCATGCCGGGCAACCGCAGTTCCAGTCGCGGTGTCCGGATCCGCAGTCCGGCCAGAGGCCAGTGCGATGTCAGGCTCATGCCTGTCATCATGGCCGATGGACGGTTTTCATGGCCACAAGGTTTCGACGTAAGGGCAATCGCAGACCTCGGTTGCGGTGGTTCAGGCGCGATCGGTCTCACCGCCCTGTGTAAGGTTTGATTGCGGAGGATTCTCGATATCCGACTACGATCGTGTGAGGACTGTAATGCCACGGGAGCTTGCCGATCTTCCGTTTGCGTCCTATCTGGAGCCCGCCGAGACTATCGGCGCGGAAGGCGAGTACGACTGCGCCCAGTTCGACGAGATCGCATTCACCGACCCCGATGCTCGTAACGCTCGCTTCACGGAGTGTGTGTTCCGGTCGGTGCGTATCGATAAAGGGATGATGCAGAGTGCCCGGTTCGCTGCCGTCTGGATGCACGGAGTCCGGCTGACCAGCACCGACCTGTCCGATACGGTGTGGTTGGACACCGAGGTGCTGGAGGGCGCCTTCTCAGGTGTCGAGGCCGTCGGCGCGGAGCTGCGTCGAGTCGTCTTTTACGGGTGCAAGCTGGACTCGGTCAATCTTCGTGGCGCCGAGCTGGTGAATGTTTCGTTTGTCGACTGTGTGGTGCGGTATATGGATGTCGGTGACGCGCACTTGAGTGAGGTGAGCTTCCCCGGATCGGAGATCGCGAGGCTGTCGCTGCGGCATGCGCGGTTGACGAAGGTGGATTTTCGGGGGGCGCGCAGCATCACCATCGCTGACGGGGTAGAAGCATTGAGGGGCTCGATCGTCACCTCAGGACAGGTGATGGAGCTGGCGCCCGCGTTCGCGGCCGCGTTCGGCCTCACCGTCAAGGATGTGTGAAGAAGCGAGATGCTCCCGATCCAGGTGGCTGTATGAGGACCCCGGCCTTGGCTTTTACTCCGTGAACTCCTGGACCACTTGGACGAAAGCGTGCACGCTCGCCAGCGTGTGTGCGGGCACCATGATGTCGCAGAACGGCAGTGCGGCCGCCATCGCACCGGTGACAGGTCGAAATCCGGGCTCGCCCGCACGGGGATTGAGCCAGATGATGTACCACGCCCGACGGCGGATCCGGGCCATCGCCCGGGCCAGGACATCGGGAGTGTCGCTGTCCCAACCGTCCGATGCGATGACCACAACGGCGCCGCGCACTGCGTTGCCGGAGGGGGTAGCCAGTAGCGTGCCGAGACATCGGCCGATGTGGGTGCCGCCGTAACGGTCGACCACCTTGTCGTTGGCCCTGGCCAGAGCTATATCCGGGTTTTGGTGCGCCAGCAACGAGGTCAACCTGGTCAGCGAGGTGGAGAAGGCGAATACTTCAGGATGTTCGGGCCGACGGTGTCGCATCGCCGCCCGCATCAGGTGCAAGTAGATCGTCGTGTAGGGCTGCATCGATCGGCTGACGTCGCAGATCATGACGAGACGGCGCGGGCGGCGCCTGGGACGAGTGCGGACCAGCACCGCAGATTCCCAGCCGGTATGGCGGGAGCGGCTCATCGTCGCCCGGAAGTCGATTCGCTTGCCGTGCGGATGGTTCTCGTGGCGTCTGCTGTTGCGCAACGGCCAGTGCGTCGACGCTTGTTCCAGCCAGTTGCCGACCGCCCGCAGATCCTCCGGATCGAAGCGGGCGAATGGTTCTTGTGTGCGGGTCGCCAACCGGCTCGGCAGTACATCCGGCAGGGTCGCTTCCCGACCGACCTGTCGAGCTGCACCGGCCACAGAGTGCGGTAGCGCCCAGGGGACTTCACCTCCTCGCCCCGGCTCCCCCGGAACGTTCGTGCCCGCAGTCATCGTGCGTTCGGTCGGCAGTCCGTGTGTTCGGCTCGGCGGGTCCACGCCAGCTACCGCATCGGCGAACACCGCCGCGAAGACCGCGTCGAAGGCGGCGAGATCCTCCATTCGATCGACAAGTGTGAGCCGCATGGTCCAATAGAGTTCGGTGCGCGATCGTGGTGCCGAACAGCGTAAGGCCCGCACGAACAGCGCTGGCCCGCTCGACGCCACCGCGACGCCACCGCGACGCAGCCGGGCAACCGCTGTGACAGCGAATGCGGCCAGATCGACGCCACGCAACAGTGCCGCTTGCGCCATCACTTCCCACGCATCTGCCTGCGGACCACGACCGCAGCGAGCACAGCTGCCAGGACGAACGCGATCGCAGGCGCATACTTCTTGATCATCCCGAGCCCAGCGAGATCGACCAGATCCAGTGGCTCGGACTCGGAGTGTGCGACCGGCTGTGACCCTACCGCGCGGATAACAGGCCCGGACACCGGCTCTATAGCGGCCGAATCGCCTGCCGCGAGTTCCGCTTCCAGACGAGTGACGAATTGTCCGATCAATTTCTCGGATACCTGCTGCAGCATCCCCTTGCCGAATTGGGCGAGCTTACCGACGATCTTGAGGTCTGTGTCCACAGTTACGCGGGTCTTGTCGCCGTCTTCGTGTAGTTGTGTGGTGATGGTCGCCGCGGCGTTTCCAGATCCGCGAGAATCTCGGCCGCTGCCGTTGATAACGGCGCGATGGTCGTGTTCGTCGCGCTCGACGAAGCTGGCTTTCCCGGTGAATTCGCTGGTCACCGGTCCGACCTTTATCTTCAATCTGCCGAGGAAGTCGTCGCCGGCCCAGCCGACCAGCTGCGCGCCGGGAATGAGCGGGACCACCTGCTCGAGGTCGGTCAGTACCTCCCATGCCTGCTCGATGGGTGCGTTGACAGTGAATTCGTTGGCGATCTTCATCGGAGTATCCCTCTCATCCGGTGGCCAGATCTTGGGTGTATTCGGCGAACCCCACGCCCACAGCGGATCGGTCGTCGGGTGTCTTCGCCAGTGCGCTCAGCGTGGTGACCGCCTCCGGCGCGGTGAGATCGGCGACACCGAGCGCCACCAGCGCGGCGATCCAGTCGATGGTTTCGGCGACGCCGGGCGGTTTGTCGAGATCCAGATCGCGGGCGCGGGCGACGAAACGGGTGGCATGTTCGATCAACGCGTCGGTCGCCCCAGACACGGTGCGCCGCACGATCGCCACCGCGCGAGCCTGCTCCGGGTAGTCGATCCAGTGGTAAAGGCAGCGCCGCCGCAGCGCGTCGTGCAGATCGCGGCTGCGATTGGAGGTCAGCACCGCGATCGGCGGATGTTCGGCGACAAAGGTCCCGAGTTCGGGAACGGTCACTGCGGCCTCACCCAGGAATTCCAACAGCAGTGCTTCGAATTCATCATCAGCACGGTCGATTTCGTCGATCAACAGCACCGGAGGCGTCGGACCGCGATGGCGCACACAGCGCAGAATCGGACGGTCTACCAAGAAAGCCTCGGTGAACAGGTCGGCTTCGGTGAGGTCGGCTCCGCGTGCCTCGGCGAGTCGGATGCTGAGCAGCTGGCGCTGATAATTCCAGTCGTACAACGCTTCGCTCACGGTGAGGCCCTCGTAGCATTGCAGGCGGATCAGTGGTGCGTCGAGCACAGTGGCCAGTGTCTTCGCCGCTGTCGTCTTGCCTACTCCGGGTTCACCTTCCAGCAGCAGCGGCCGCCCCAGGACGCTTGCCAGATAGAAGGCGGTGGCGGAGCCGGTATCGAGTAGGTAATCCTCGGCGTCGAAGCGCCGCACGACGTCCTCGATATTGTCGAACGGCGATCTCATGGCGACGTCGCGGCGCGCAGGCGCGCGTAGTCGTCCCAGGTGTCCACATCCAGAGGCGCCGGTGTATCGACGTCGAGCCGCAACACCGCGAATCGGCCGGAGTCGATGATCTTCCACACTGCTTTGTCGCCTTGTAGCCCGGCCAGTTCATCGAATACATCACGGCTCAACCAGAACGGATGTCCGACACCGTCGCGGTAACGGCAGGTCGTGATCGCAGCGGACGTTCCTTCGGTGAGCAGCCGGTCCACGGTCACCGCCGACAGGTCGGGTTGGTCGCCGAGCATCAGCACGATTCCCGCGGCTCGGGGATCAACCGCACGTAGAGCCGAACGCACCGAAGACGAACAACCTGAATCGAAGTCGTCGGCCATGACTACCCGCAGTCCGGTGAGATCGACCTTCCGGCGAACTACCGCCGCCGCGTCGCCGAGAGTGACGATGAGCTGATCGAAAGCGCAGGAGCGCACCACGTCGAGCGTAGCACCGAGAATCGTGGTATTTCGATACGGCAGAATCTGTTTCGGAACTCCCAGCCGCCGTGAGCTCCCTGCGGCGAACACGACTCCGGTACGGAAAGCACTTGTCATGAGCTCTCCTTCGTCACGACAACCAAGCTTTCCTGTCGGATCGCCTGAATCACTTGCGCGACAATCGATACAGCGATTTCCGCAGAGGTCTTGGCCCCTATCGACAACCCCGCCGGGGTGTGCACGCATGCCCGCTCCGCGCTGGTCAACTCGAGGGTGTCGAGAATCGACGCGCCTCGAATCCTACTGGCCACCAAGCCGATGTATCCCACACCGGCGTCGAGTGCGGCGCGAATGGTTTCGGCTTCCGGGCCACCGTGGCTGGCGATCACCATCGCCGTCGTATCGGACGGCGAATCCAGCGGCACGGCACCGACAGCACTGCGTCGCACGCCGAAGCCGACCAATTCGCACGCCTCGGCCAGGGCATCCGCGATAGGAGTCGCGCCACAGATATACACCAGTGGCGGTGGGATCTGCGGCTCGAGGAAGATCTCCAGTGCTCCGCTGGACAGACAGGGGTTTACTACCACCGCCGCGCCTGGCGCTTCCGGAAACTGCAGATCTCCGTCGGGTAGCACGCGCAGCAGCACACTCTCGTTCGACTGTAGGGCGCCCAATGCCGCCTTACGGACCGAGTTCTGGGCGCATTGGCCACCGACGAACCCTTCGATCGTCCCATCCTGCAACAGGATCGCCTCGTCCCCGGCATGCGCTGAGGTCGGCTGTTGCGCACGCACAACGGTCGCGTGTACGAAAGAAGTCCGGGTGCGCACCAGTTGCCGCGCCCGCTCGGTCATCTTCATCGGTGCTCCCCTGGCTCGTACCTGCTCAGATGGGCGGTGTGGCCCGACCTAGCATCGCTTCCCATACTCGTGACGGTGTCAGCGGCATATCGACGTGCCGGACCCCGAACGGCGCCAAGGCATCCACCACCGCGTTCACCACCGCAGCGGGCGACCCGACCGTAGCCGATTCGCCGATACCTTTTGCACCGATCGGATGGTGCGGTGATGGAGTGACCGTATGCCCGGTCTCGAGATGTGGAACCTCGAGTGCGGTGGGGATGAGGTAGTCCATCAGGGAGCCGCTGAGACAGTTGCCGTCCTCGTCGAAGGCGATGATCTGCATCAACGCCATGCCGATGCCGTCGGTGATGCCGCCGTGCACCTGTCCTTCGATGATCATCGGATTGATCCGAGTGCCACAGTCGTCGACCGCGAGGAAGCGCCGGACCTTCACCACAGCCGTCCCCGGGTCGATATCGACGACGCAGAAGTACGCGCCATACGGATAGGTGAGGTTCTCCGGGTTGTAGCAGATCTGTGCGTCGAGTCCGCCTTCGATGCCCTCGGGCAGGTCGCCTGCGCCATGTGCGCGCATCGCGATCTGCTGAATGGTCACGGCCGCGGACGGATCGCCCTTGACGTGGAATATGCCTTTCTTCCATTCGAGATCGGCGACAGAGACCTCGAGCATGCCGGAAGCGATGATCCGCGCCTTGTCGCGCACCTTCCGCGCCACTAGCGCGGCAGCGGCGCCGGAGACCGGTGTCGACCGGCTGCCGTAGGTGCCAAGTCCGAACGGGGTCTGATCGGTATCTCCGTGCACCACATCGATATCGTCCGGTGGGATGCCGAGTTCCTCGGCGACGATCTGGGCGAATGTCGTCTCATGCCCCTGACCTTGGGTCTGCACTGAAAGGCGCACGACGGCTTTACCGGTCGGATGCACGCGCAGCTCGCACCCGTCGGCCATCCCGAGTCCGAGAATGTCCATGTCCTTGCGTGGGCCTGCGCCCACAGCCTCGGTGAAGAAGGACATGCCGATACCCATCAATTCGCCGCGGGCGCGTTTGTCCTGCTGTTCTTGTCGCAAGGCGCGGTAGCTGATCATGTCCATCGCCAGCCGCATGGTCTTCTCGTAGTCACCGGAATCGTAGACCCAGCCGGTTTTGCTGGTGTAGGGGAACTGTTCGGGACGAAGGAGGTTGCGCAATCTCAGCTCGGCCGGGTCGATCTCCAGTCGGTAGGCCAGGCAATCGACCAACCGCTCGACGAAATAGACGGCCTCGGTGATTCGGAACGAACAGGCATAGGCGACCCCTCCGGGGGCCTTGTTCGTGTAGACCGCGGTCATCGCGCAGTAGGCGGCTTCGATGTCATAGCTACCGGTGAAGACACCGAAGAAACCGGCCGGATACTTCAGCGGGGCAGCCGTGCCGTTGAAGGCGCCGTGATCGGCGAGTACTTTCGACCGGATGGCCAGGATCTTGCCGTCAGCGGTGGCGGCGATCTCGCCACGCATGATGTAGTCGCGGGCGAACCCGGTGCTGGTGAGATTTTCGGTGCGATCCTCCACCCATTTCACCGGCTTACCCAGCAAAAGTGATCCGACAATGGCGCAGACATAACCTGGATAGATGGGCACCTTGTTGCCGAACCCGCCGCCGATATCGGGGGAAATCACCCGGATCTTGTGCTCGGGCAGTCCTGCCACCAAAGCGTAAAGCGTGCGGTGGGCATGTGGCGCCTGGCTTGTCGACCACAGCGTGAGCTTTCCGGTCACCGGATCGAGATCCGCGACCGCCCCGCAGGTCTCCATCGGAGCGGGATGTACGCGCGGATAGACAATCTGTTGTTCCACGACGACGTCGGCTCGGGCAAACACCGCCTCGGTCGCGGCGGCATCGCCGGCCTCCCAGTCGAAGCAGTGGTTGTCGCGCTTGCCCTCCAGGTCATCGCGGATCACCGGCGCCTCCGGCGCCAGCGCGGTCCTGGCGTCGATCACCGGATCGAGCATCTCGTACTCGACATCGATGAGCTCGAGCGCATCACGCGCACTGTAGCGATCTTCGGCGACGACGAAGGCAACTTCCTGACCTTGGAATCGCACTTTGTCCGTTGCCAGTACTGCCTGCACATCGTTGGAGAGCGTCGGCATCCAGGCCAGCCCTTTCGTGGCCAGGTCCGCGCCTGTGACAACCGCCGCGACCTTCGGATGCGCCTGCGCTGCGGAGGTATCGGTGCGTACGATCCGCGCATGCGCGAACGGAGAGCGCAAGATCGCCATATGCAACATGCCTGGCAACGACACATCGTCGATGTACGTGCCATGTCCACGAATGAACCGGGGGTCCTCCTTGCGGAGCATCCGGCCGTGACCACATGGCTTGTGATCGTTATCGACACGATCTTCGGGCTGGGATTCGACGGCGGTCATGATGTGCTCCCCACTGGTGCCGGGGTAGCGGGTTCGGGCCGCACTGCTTCGCCGCGCTGCCGCGCTGCCGCCCACTGGATCGACCGCACGATCGTGGTATATCCGGTGCATCGGCAGATCTGTCCGGAGATCGCTTCCCGGATGGTCTGCTCATCCGGATTCGGGTCGCGGTCGAGCAGCGCGCGGGCGGTGATCATCATTCCGGGCGTGCAGAATCCACACTGCAGCCCGTGGCATTGCATGAAGCCCTCCTGAACGGGATCGAGGTGGCCATCCACCTCCAGCCCTTCGACGGTGCGCACCGCGTGCCCGTCGGCCATGGCGGCCAGCACCGTGCACGATTTCACCGGTGTACCGTCGAGCTCCACCACGCAGGCGCCACAGTTGCTGGTGTCGCAGCCCCAGTGGGTTCCGGTGAGTCGCAAATGTTCTCGCAAAAAGTGCACGAGCAGGGTACGAGGCTCGACCTCTGCGGCCACCGGCGCGCCGTTGACGGTCATGGTCACCTTCATGGCTTTTCTCCCTTCAGCGCCGGATTATTCGATGTTCGTGATATTCGCGGGATCCGCATCGTTCGAGATCCGCTCGACCGAGGTACGCAGTGCGCGAATCGTCAGTTCGGACGCGAGATGGCGCTTGTAGTCCACGCTGCCGCGCGCATCGGAGTCGGGTGCGCATGCCGCGCTCGCCCGGCGTCCCGCCTCCGCGAAGGCCGCTTCGGTGGGCGGCGCATCGATGAGCACGTCCACTGCGGAAATGAGCGCAGTGGGCTCGGGATTCACTGCGGTCAGACCGATCCGTGCGGCCGCTATCGTCCCATCGCGCAGTGTCACCGTCGCGCCCGCCGCCGCGATCGCCCAGTCGCCGACCCGGCGCTCCACCTTCACGTAGGCACTCGATGTGCGATGCCGTACCGGAATCCGGATCTCGAGTAGCAGCTCGTTGTGCGACAAAGCGGTTTCGTATGGCCCGAGCAGGAACTGGTCCATCGCGATCTCCCGGTCGCCGGACGGTCCACGCACCAGGCAGGTGGCGCCGAGCGCCAGGCACACCGTGGTGAGATCTTCGGCGGGATCGGCCTGGCACAGCGAACCACCGATCGTGCCACGGTTGCGTACGATCGGATCGGCGATCACGCGCTCGGCATCCCGGAAGATCGGGCACACCGCGGCCAGCTCGTCGGATTCGAGCACATGCCGATGCCGGACCATCGCGCCGATACGCACCAGAGTCGGATCGGTGACGATATACCCCAGCTCGGTGGCCAGGTCGTTGATGTCGATGAGATACTCCGGATCGGCCAGACGCAACTTCATCATCGGCAGCAGACTGTGTCCGCCCGCGATGAGGCGCGCTTCCTCCCCCAACCGGTCCAGTAATTCGATGGCGTGATCTACACCTGTGGCGCGTTCGTATTCGAAAGGCGCGGGAACTTGCATGTGATCCACCTCATATCAGTGGTCGGAAGCTCAGCTTCGAGCTGACCCATATCGGTGTCAAGACCGAGTTAAGGAATCACTTAATCTGCTGTTCGCGACCTGTTCATGGTGAATCCGGCCACCGGTTTGTGTCAGTGGACGGCCATGTCCGCCCCAGCGGCGCGCGATGATCTCGGCCGCGATCGACACCGCTGTCTCCTCTGGTGTCCGCCCACCAAGATCCAGTCCGATCGGACTGGCAAGTCGAGCGAGTTGTTTCTCGGTGAGGCCGGCCTGCCTCAGGTGGGACAGGCGCTGGTCGTGCGTCCGACGTGACCCCATGGCGCCGACATAGCCGATTTCCGGTGCGCGCAGGGCCATCTCCAGCAGCGGAACATCGAATTTCGGATCGTGGGTCAGCACGCAGAGGACCGTTCTGATATCGACCGAGCCTGCCGCGATCTGTGCGGCCAGGTAGCGATGTGGCCAGTCGACGACGACCTCGTCGGCGGTCGGGAATCGAGCGGGAGTAGCGAAAAGTGGCCGTGCGTCGCACACGGTCACCCGATAGCCCAGGAAAGATCCCTGCTGGGCGAGGGCGGCGGCGAAATCGATCGCCCCGAACACCAGCATGCGCGGCTGTCGGGCATAGCTGGCGACGAAGACCGCCATCCCCACACCACGACGCTGTCCGTCCGGACCATAGGACAGCACCTCGCTGCGGCCCGCCGCGAGCAGCCCGCGAGTATCGTCGATCACCGCGTCGTCGGCGCGCGCCGATCCCAGAGTGCCGTGCGCCGCACTCGGCCGAATCAACAGCTTTCGCCCCACTTGATCGGCCTCGGGATGTTCGATGACGGTCGCGATCGCGACCGGCCGGTCGGCGGCGATGTCCGCGGCGACCTCACCGAGCTCCGGGAAACTCTCCCGCGAGATCCTTTCGACGAAGACATCGATGACGCCGCCGCAGGTAAGACCGACCGCGAAAGCGTCGTCGTCGGAGAAGCCGTACCGTTGTAGCACCGGAAGACCGGTCCGAACGACATCGACAGCGAGCTCGTAGACCGACCCCTCGACACAGCCGCCGGAAACCGAACCACCGACCGTCCCATCCGGGGCCACAACCATGGCCGCGCCCGGCGGTCGCGGCGCCGAACGGAAAGCCCGCACCACCGTCGCGACCCCTGCGGTTCCTCCAGCATTCCACGTTGTCATCAGATCCGTGAGCACATCCCGCATGATGCGTCCTCCCGGCACAGCGCAATGGCAGGCGCCGCGTCTACTTCCAAAGTAGACTCCGAATGTGACGCCCGCCCAGCTTCGGGCCTATTCGACTGTCGTGCGGCTCGGTTCGGTCCGCGCGGCGGCCAGAGAACTCGGGATATCCGACGCCGGTGTCTCGACGCACATCGCCCAGCTGCGCAAAGAGCTCGATGACCCCCTGTTCACTCGCGCAGCGGCGGGTTTGGCTTTCACACCGGGCGGCCTGCGCCTGGCAGGCCGGGCGATCGAGATTCTCGGGCTGCAGCGGCAGACTGCCCTCGAGGTGAGCGCGGCAGCGCACGGCAGGCGGTTGCTGCACATCGCGGCCTCGAGTGCGTTCGCCGAACATGCCGCACCCGGCCTCATCGATCTGTTCGCGGCGCGGGCGCGGGATCTGTCGGTCGAGCTGAGTGTGCACCCCACCAGCCAGTTCCTCAGTCTGCTGGAAAGCCGTGCGGTGGACATCGCGCTGGGGCCTGGGCTGGACAACACCGACACGATCATCATCACCCGGCCATTCCTGAAGTATCAGATCATTTCGGTCGCGCGCCCGGACAGCCCGCTGGCGAGCGTCGCGGCGCATCCGGCCTTGCTCCGCGAACAGCAGTGGATGCTTGGTCCCAGCGCGGGAAGTGTCGACGGGCACATCGCGGCAATGCTGCGCGAGCTGGCCATTCCTGAGGCGCAGCAGCGGATTTTCCAAAGCGACGCCGCCGCCCTCGAAGAGGTCCGCCGGGGCGGAGGCATCACCCTGACAATCGGTTTCGCCGTTGCCTCCGATCTCGCGGCCGGTCGCTTGATCCATCTCAAAGGACCAGGCCTTCGAATAGCCGCCGAGTGGTGTGCGAGCACCTTGCCACCCGAAACCCGCCAACCTGCGGTGGCAGAGCTGCTGCAGTTCATCACCACCCCGCGATGTATCCAGGCGATGATCCACGGATCCGGTGTGGGTGTCACCCGATTTCGTCCGAAAGTGCATGTGACCCTATGGAGTTGAGCATGCACATCGCCATGGCGCTTTACCTCGGCCCCCGCGCGCCCTTCACCTCCCCATCATCCACGACAAAGGTTGCCACCGATATCAGGCCAGAGCGAGGAACAGTTTCTCCATCTTCTTCGTATCGACACTGTCCAGGCCACCATTGCTGAGACAGTGTTGGAGACCGGTGGCCACAAGTGCGTAACCGCTGCGGCTGAGCGCCTTGTTGACCGCGGCGAGTTGAGTGAGCACGTCCTCACACTCCGAACCCTCCTCCATCATGCGGATGACAGTGGCGAGGTGCCCATGTGCCCGCTTCATCCGCATGGTCACTGCCTTTACATTCTCAGGTTCCAGCCGCATCCTCTTCTCCTCTACCTCACCGGCCGTAGTCGGTGGCCGCGTCGATCGTGCGTTCTACACAACGATTGTATATCCCCCCTGGGGGATGGTACTGTCGCCGGATTCCCCCTGGGGGGATGCGAGTCGGTCGACGCCACCGCACTCGATCACCTGTTCCCTACCGCTCGCAGCGGAGATGGAAGGAATACTCGATGTCATCACCCACCGAGCAGTCATCACCCACCGAGCACCTGCACACCACTGGCTACGGCAAACAGGTGCTCCGCGAACTCGTACCGATGCACCGCGAACTCCGTCGCGCCATCCCCGACGTTTATAAGGGCTTCGGCGAGCTCAGCAAGGCAGCCTTCACACCAGGCGCACTCGACCGTAAGACCAAGGAGCTGATCGCACTGGCCATCGGGGTGGTCGAGGGTTGCGACGGCTGCATCGCCTCGCACGGACAAGCCGCCGCTCGCGCCGGAGCCACCCGGCAGGAGGCCGCTGAAGCCATCGGCGTCACCTTCCTCATGCATGGCGGTCCTGCCACTATCTACGGAGCCCGCGCCTATGATTCCTTCTGCGAATTCGCCGCTGCCATCGAGAACGGCGAAACCTCGGTCTGACCGCCTACGGGAAGGGAATAGCTCATGTGTCGACCCGTCCGCTGCAAGTCCTGCGGAAAGACCACCTGGTCCGGCTGCGGCCAGCATATCGCGCAGGTCAAAGCGCTTGTCCCCGATGATGAATGGTGCCAAGGCCACGCCGGGAGCGGCAGTCGACTGCGCCGAATCCTCAAACGATAGGGACCAGGAACGAATGTTCGTTTCTTGCGGGCCGGATGCCGCGCGATTCTCATCCATGAATTCAGGGCTATGGCCGGGCCCCCGTCCCACCTGAGTACCGTCGCGAAGGCATACGACTCCATAGCGGTTCGTTATGCCGACTTCGTTCGAGACGGGCTGGCCGGACTTCCGTTGGACCGCGGTGTGCTCACCGCATTCGCCGAGTATGTGCACGCGGCCGGCTCCGGCCGCGTGGCCGAGTTGGGGTGTGGCCCCGGCTATGTAGCGGCATATCTGCGGGATCTGGGGTTGGAAGTCTTCGGTGTGGACCTTTCGCCGAAGATGATCGATCTGGCCAGGCAGGCTTATCCCGACCTGCGCTTCGAAGTGGGCTCGATGGAGGATCTGGACATCGCCGATGACGCACTGAACGGCATCGTATCCTGGTATTCGGTCATACACACCCCGGCGGAAGTCCTACCGTCGTATTTCGCCGAGTTCCGTCGAGTGCTGGCCCCCGGCGGTCATCTTCTGATCGCCTTCTTCGAGTCCGAGGGTGGTCCGACAGCGCCGTTCGATCACAAGGTGACGACAGCCTTCCGCTGGCCGATCGGCAAGCTTGCCGATCTCGCCTGTCGAGCCGGGTTCGTCGAAGTGGGCCGGATGCTGCGCGAACCCGGTGAACAAGAACGCTACCGTCGTGGCCATCTGCTGATGCGCAGAGTGTAAAACCAGCTGCCTCTCAATCACCGCTACCGGGCGCAGTCCTGAACACATTCGGATAGCCAATGGCACCGAGATGAAGGTGTTTCGCTCACCGACCGGAGTGCGCCTCCTTGCCGACGAATGACGAGAAGAGTACAACCGTTACCGGCCAGCGAATCGTCTCGTACGACACTCCGACCCCCACGTTCGAGCATCAGTGACTCGACCTCCCTGAAGGACAAGGTAAACCGGTGATACAGCCACGTACAGCGCCGAAACCAGCACTACGCACTGGTGAAACGGGTCTGTAGAACATCTGGACGCATGGAGCACACCGGGCTACGGATCGAGATCGAGAGAATAGCCGTAGAGAACCGCGTCGTATTTTCATTCGCCTCATACGAATGATCGTTTCAACTGACTGATCGTTCGTTCGATGGCACGTGTGCGGGTTCGGTATCGCCGGTGTTTCCGATAGTCGCTATCGGCGCGCTTCCCTTGCGCGTGGCCTTCACGCTACTAGTTGAGCTTTATTGAGAGAGGACACTTCGTGTCGCATGTCGACCTCGCCCCGGCAGCGCAACAGCCTGCCACGACTTCGATGCGGAAAGTCGCGTTCGCCGGGTTCGTGGGCTCGGTGATCGAATTCTACGACTTCAACATCTACGGGACCGCTGCGGCGCTGGTCTTTCCGACGGTATTCTTCCCCGACCTGAGCCCGGCGGCGGCGACACTGGCATCGTTCGCTACCTTCGCCGCCGCTTTCATCGCCCGCCCACTCGGCGCGATAGTGTTCGGACACTTCGGCGACCGCTTCGGCCGCCAGAAAGCCCTCGTCGCCACCCTGCTGACCATGGGAACAGCCACAGTCGCGGTCGGATGCGTCCCCTCAGCAGCCTCCATCGGAGTAGCCGCGCCGATCATCATCCTCGGACTACGACTGCTCCAAGGCCTCTCCGCGGGCGGAGAATGGCCGGGGGCCGCTTTGCTGTCGGCCGAACATGCCCCACCCGGAGAACGGGGGAAATGGGGTATGGCGGTGCAGCTGGGGCCCGCCCTGAGCATGGCTATGGCGAGTTTGGTGTTCTTGATCGTGAATCTTACTGTGGGGGAGCATAGCTCGGTGTTCTTGTCTTGGGGGTGGCGGGTGCCGTTCCTGGTCAGTGCGGTGTTGATCGGGGTGGCTGTGTGGGTGCGGTTGGGGGTCGAGGAGACTCCGGTCTTCCGGAAGCATCGACAGTCCCGCAGCGTGGTACGTGCCCCGTTGACGGCGGTCGTGCGGGAGCAGTGGCGTCGGATCCTCGCCGCTGCGGCCTCGGTGGTCGGGATTTTCGCGTTCGTGTTCATGGCCACCGTGTATTTGACTGGTTACGCCAGTACTCATGTCGGGTTGTCGCGGTCGTTGATCCTGACTGCCGGGGTGGTCGGGGGGTTGACGATGATGGTCACCGTCGCCCTCTCCGCCGGACTCTGCGACCGGCAGGGGCGGCGGCGGACGATGCTGGTCGCCTTCGGTGTCGGGGTGCCGTGGTCGTTGGTGGTGTTGCCGATGATCGACACCGGATCACCGGTCTGGTTCACCGCCGCGATCACCGGTACCTTCGCCATCGCCGGCGCCGCCTACGGCCCGGTCGCCGCGCTGCTGCCCGAAGCCTTCCCCACCCGCTACCGGTACACCGGCACCGGGATCGCGTTCAATATCGCCGGGATCCTCGGTGGCGGGATCCCACCCCTGCTCGCCGGACCCCTCCTGACCGCATACGGCAGCCAAGCGATCGGATGGATGCTCACCACCCTGACCATCCTGAGCCTGGCCGGAGTCGCCGCCATGCCCGACACCCACACCCGAACCCCGCTACACACCATAGACACATGACAAACCACCACCCGGCCACCGGAGACGACGACATGCTACCGATGCTGAAAGGACACCTCGGACACACAAGAACTCAGCGTGCGCGCAGGGCTTTCGCAATCATACGACGCATGAACGGCCGCATCAGATTCTCGGGTAGATTCGCCCAAGCCAGCAGGAATCGGGTCAGTAGATCGACGGTGATGTGGTGATGGCCCCGCTCCAGACCACGTACGGTGGCCTCGCCGACTCGCGCTGCCGATGTCGGCGCGATCGATCCGGTGATAGCCGCGGTCTCCACCGGCTTCCGCCGGTTCTCCAGCTCCAGTCCAGGCGTATCGGTGTCCGAGGGATAGAGCACCGCGACATCCACGCCCTTCGGCTCGACTTCATATCGCAGACACAGCGCCAGTTGCCGGATACTCGACTTGGTCGGTCCATAGCTGCTGTAGCCGACGACGCCGAGCAACCCTGCGGTGGAGCTGACGAGAAGGATCTTCCCACGCGATCGCTCGACCATGCCGGGCAATACCTGGCGTACCGCGTACACGGCGCCGAGATGATTCGTGGACATCTGTACTTCGTGATCACCGACGTCCATCTCGAGAAAACGGCCGGGCAGGGCGAGTCCAGCGCAACAGGCGATGACCTCGCACGGTCCGTTCCGCTGCTCCAGTTCCGCGATGGCGGAGGCAAGTTGGGCAGGAATCGTCACATCTGCGAGGGCCCAGTCCGCACCGAGTCGTTCCGCGGTGTCGTGCAGTGGGACTTTCCGCCGTGCGATGAGGGAGACCTGTGCCCCGCGTCGTATAAAGGCCTCTGCCACCGCAGCGCCGATCCCCTCTGAGCCGCCGGTCACGATGACATGCTTGTCTACCCAGTTGTCGACTGTTGCCATTGCGAATCCTCCGGCTGAGCTCACAGCGATGTAACCGACGACTCGATCCTGTTACAGCTGAGGTAACTTCGACATACCCTGACGGGAAGCCGTTCAGCGAGAACCCGATCGAGGCGACCGAATCGTCCGACGCGTCGCTGAGGCTAACACGACCCGGTCTGTCTGGTTACCAGATGAGCAAGAAAATGTGATGCCGAGCTTTCAGCCGTCCCACCTCGCTCTGGGCAAGTTCGAACTGTGACCGGGAATGCCTGCGGAGGTAGAAGTCCGGCTGCGCGGGCAGTGAAACTTCCTGTCCGATCGACTGCTCGGCGCGAGCGACAGTAGCCGCGGCCGATTCCTCAGGCAAGCCGCGCTGTTCAGACTGTGGGTTCTCCTGCTGGACCGTTGCGCCGGCAAGTCCGGAGGTTGCTATGTAACGATCCAGCAGCTTCATGGTGAGCGGATGGATACGAATGTTCGGTTCGGTATGCCGAAGGGGAATTCAAGCCATAGAGGACTTTCGCCCGCGAGGACTCGAGGAGAACGACATGGACGAGCTGGTATGCATCGATTGCTGGCGCTGTGACAATCTCAGCTTCGCGCAGCGATTGGATCCCGCATTCATTACTCCCGGCCCGGTGCATCGGTGCCCGATGCACCGGGCCCTCCGGGAGGAGCTGCTCGGCAGCCCCGCAGGGGCTCCGGAAGCCGCCTAGTGCCGAGTTCCTCGAAGGTGTTGGATAAGGCATCGGCGTAGGGGCCTTGGCTTCGGGGCTGGCTTGTCTCAGGTCCATGGTCGTGCACGGGCGTTGAAGACGGTGGTGGCTTGGCAGGTGGCCTGGCCGTCACGGATGCGACCGACGCCACCTGAACCGGCTCTACCGACTTGATGGGGGTCTGGTGTCGCCGATTCGGATCGTGTCGGTGACTGATTGGGGGCTCGCGCCCTTGTGAACTGGGTGTTCCTTACGCATCCGGTACAAGCAAAGGCGCGAGCATACCCCAGAGTAGTGGTTCGGCGTTGTTCGGACTCGACGGTGTCGTTGTGGAGTACGTGCATGTCGATGGCGACCGAGTTCGGACTGTGTATCTGTCCACGGACCCGGATCTGGTCGGGTTGTGTCCCGGCTGTGGGGTGCGGTCGGGCCGGTCGAAGGGGTGGGTATTGACCAGACCCCGCGATATCAGGATCGGTCAGGATGCGCCGCTGCTGGTGTGGTGGAAGCGTAAGTGGTTGTGCCGCAACAGTATGTGTGGACGGAAGTGTTTCACCGAGTCGGTGCCGCAGGTCCCGCCGAGGGCGCGGGTCACAGTACGGTACAAGACGGAGATAGCGTTGGCAGTGCTGGACGACGATCGTTCGGTCAAG
The DNA here is from genome assembly GCF_056629435.1 of Nocardia sp. TBRC8007. Taxonomy (NCBI): domain Bacteria; kingdom Bacillati; phylum Actinomycetota; class Actinomycetes; order Mycobacteriales; family Nocardiaceae; genus Nocardia; species Nocardia sp. TBRC8007. The sequence continues at coordinate 31,605 of NZ_JBWSOR010000032.1, forward strand.
GCCGCGGCCGCGGCGTACGGCTGCACCTGGAACACCTGCCACGACGCGGTGATCGCTGTCGCGGACCCGGTCCTGGCTGCCGAAACCGCACCGGTGAGGGTGCTGGGGATCGATGCGACCCGTCGAGGGAAGACCACGTGGGAGGGGCCTGCCCCGAAACCGGGACACGCCGCTGGGTGGATCGCTGGGACACCGGCCTGGTCGACATCGCCGGTAGGGGCGGGCTGTTGGGCCAGGTCAACGGCCGCACCGCGCAGACCGTCATCGACTGGTTGGGCGAGCGGGGCGAGTTGTGGCGCAACGGGATCGAGTACGTGCCGAGCGACATGTCTGTGACCTACGCCAAGGCCGCCCGAGAAGCACTACCCCAGGCACGGCTGATCGTGGACTTCTTCCATGTCGTGAAGAAAGCCAACGACATGGTCGACACCGTGCGTCAACGCACCACTGCGGTCTGTCGCGGCCGCCGAGGCCGCACGTCCGACCCTGAGTGGATCAACCGCCGTCGGCTGTTGAGGGGTGCCGAGCGACTCACCGACGAGCAACGCTCGAATCTGTTCGAGCGATTGACCAGCGCGGACCCCAACGGCGACATAGCCGCGGCGTGGATCGCGAAGGAACTGCTGCGAGATGTGCTGGCTTGCACCAGCCGTGGCGGACTATCCCACGAGATCCGTGATGCCCTGTACCTGTTCTGCGCCGACTGCATCGTCCCCGAGATACGCGCGCTCGCCGAAACAATCTCCCACTGGCAGGAACCACTGATCCTGGCTATCCGCACCGGGCTGTCCAATGCCCGCAGCGAAGGCCTGAACCGGATCGTCAAACACGTCGGCCGCATCGCGTTCGGGTTCAGCACACCACAGAACCAACACCGCCGCGTACGGTGGGCCTGTACCCGCCAATCACGGCAGGTCACCGCCCAGCGCCAGACCCGCCCCCACTAACTCGGTAGAGCCAGAATTACCATGTCCCGGCCGGTGGCTGCGTGTAGAGACCGACGATGCGGGTTATCTTGGGACGAAGTACGGGTCCTTGCTGATCGTCCACGAACGTGGCCGACGACACCTGATCCCCTCTGCCGCTCTCCGGGGCAAGCTGTGCCGCAGCGAGCTTGCGAATCTTCCTCTAATTCACAGCGTCGAAGCAGTCATCCTGTCTACAAAAGGCCTCGGGGTCCGGGGTCGGCACTTGGGCAGCTCTGCCGATGCCTGCGGAATCCGCATATCCGCTCGCCGCAGCTGGTTCAGCGTCTGGATTTCCCCCAGTACCACCGGCGTCTTCGGGATCACGATTTGAGCGCCGGTTCCGGTCACTGGACTATGTGGCACGGTCGAGAACTTTCGGAACATCGTCGAATAGCCCCGCAGGGCCGCAGCTGTTTTCCGACGTATCGGTTCGTCCGTGCCCAGTGCCGGTTCTGGTATGTATCCGAACCTGGCACCTACTACTGTCGAGGGTGGCAGCGGCCGTGGGTCGCCGTCACCCCCGTGGACCAGGGCTGGTTCAGCGATTGCCGGGACGCGTGGCCGGTGTCATGGCGAGAACCAGCATGCCGAGCGCACTGCCGTAGAGCAGATGTTCGACGAGGAAGGTGGGGTATCCGACCATGCTCGCCATGGTGCGGATGGGGTCTCCTCCGTCGAACAGCGCGGCCGCGATCGGCAGTCCGACCCAGGCGCTGAAAGCGAAAACTATTATTCCCCAAACTGTTCCGAATGCGACAACGACCACTCCGCGCAGTTTTGCGAGCAGGGCCAGGACGCAGAAGATCGCTCCGTATACCGCACCGACCATCATATGTATGGCCGCGCCGAGTACCGCGGGACCGACTGAGAAGTAGAAGGTGCTGCCGTCGGCGGCGCGCTGCATGGAAGTCATCATCGTGTCGGGGACGATGAAAGTAGCCGCGATATGGTACAGCGGGGTGAAGAACCCAGTGTGTTGATAGGTCGCCGCGGCGATCATGGCATAGGCTGCCATCACTATCGATGCCGCGACTCCGGCAAGCGCTCCCCGAGCGGCGATGACACCGAAAGCGCCGCCCGGGATGGTGCTCGGGGAGAACGAACTGTTGGAAGCGGAGGTAGCCATGGCCGAATCCCTTTCGGTGGAACGGTATTTCTCACCCGGTAGTTCACCTCGATGCTGCGGATCTATGGGCATAATTGTCAGCGCGCTGACATGATGGGCCACTGATCAGGGAGGCTGAAGATGGACCGGTCGCGGGGGCCTTTCACACATCTGATGCGAGCCCTGGGTGGCGAGTCTTTCAGTGAGGATCGACTACGCCAGGCGGCCTGGATCGCCCGCTGCGTCGGTCGTGGTGCCGCCGCACCGTTGCGGGCCGATGATCTGGTCGCGTTGGCTGATCTGCTGGAGGTGCGGTCGTTGCCGACAGGGACACTGATGTTCGCGGCCGGACACCCGCCCAGCGGAGTGTGGATCGTGCGGGCGGGACAGGTAGAGCTGACGGTCGGTTCGGGGCGTCGCCGTACAGTAGTGGATGTACTGCGGCCAGGTGATGTCGACGGTGATATTGTGCTGCTGCTGGATATGCCGTTGATGTATACCGCGCGAGCGTTGACCGACGCGACCTGTCTGTTTCTGTCGCAGACCGCGTTCGAGAAGCTGTTGGCCGGGCATCCGGCGATCGCGCGCCGCTGGCTGTCGAGTGTCGCGCAGCGCACGGCCGCCACTCAGACCCGATTGATCAGCATCCTGGGACGCTCGTTGCCGGCGCAGATCGCTCAATTGCTGCTGGACGAGGCGAGCGATGGCACCGTGCTGTTGGCCCAACGCACGGTGGCGGCGATGCTGGGTGTGCAGCGACCGTCGCTGAACAAGATCCTCAAAGACTTCGAGCGGGACGGGCTCATCACAACCAGGTATGCCGCTATCGACATCGCGGACCCAGACCGGCTGCGCGCACTCGGGCAGGAGGCCTGAGTGTCAGCACGATGACACAATCATGGTCGGCGCCTGCGCTGTCTGGTGGGCTGACAGACATGGCGCATCTGGATATCGATACCCGCCTCACAACTCATCAGCTGACGACGATCGATGCGGACACTGTCGCGATACCTGCCCCTGGTCGACTGATTCATCTGCAGTTCCGTCGTTACGCGGGCTGCCCGATCTGTCATCTGCATCTGCGGTCGATCATGCGGAGATACGACGAGATCGACGCCGCTGGTGTGACCGAGGTCGTGGTGTTCCACTCCACCGCCGAAGCCTTGCGCCGCTACCAAGCCGACCTACCGTTCGCCGTGGTCGCTGACCCACAGCGGGGGCTGTATGCCGATTTCGGTGTCGAGGCCGCCGTGACCGCTGTCGCACATCCGCGGGCCTGGCTCGCGGCAGCACGTGGCGCGGTTGGGCAGCGGACGCTCAGTGGCGCCCTCGGTCGAGGTGAGAACCATTTCGGAAAACCCGCCGATTTCCTTATCGCCGCCGATGGTCGCATCCTGGCCCGCAAGTACGGCACGCACGCCGACGACCAATGGTCGGTCGATGAGATCCTGGCACTGGCCGGGCGATTCCGCAGTCGACTGGATCAGGCAAAGCGGCCCAGCCATGTCGCCACGCCATACAGGATCGAATAGGTGCCGATCGCGATCACCACCGTGGCCGACAGCCGCCACACCGTCAGCCTGCCCGCCACTCATCCGACGTGTCCGAGTGCGCTGCCCGCGGGTCAGTGTGGGCTGCGGGCAGCCCCGCTCACCGCGTCGCACCCCACCCGGTCAGCCGCCCGAACCAGCTCGGTCGCGCATGCGCGGTTTCTTCGCTTGCCCTGCTGTGTTCTTCGGGTTCTCCTTCGACTCGGACGCCGTGCCAGAAAGCGACATGATTCTTGATCCGGCGAGCCAACGGGCTGGGTTTCGGGTAATACCAGGCGGCATCCGGGCTCGTCTGGTCGCCGACAGTGACGTGATAGTAGCGGGCGATCCCCTTCCACGGGCACACCGTCTTGGTGCGACTGTCGGCGAAGTACTGACTGTGTAGTGATTCCAGAGGAAAGTAGTGGTTGCCTTCCACCCGTATTGTTACCGGGGCTTCGGCGATCACCGTACCGTTCCAGATCGCGCGCATCATCCTCTTCGCACCTCCTCTGCGAGTGTTCACCTTCATATAACCGGCCGACGGAGCACCCGGCCCGGCGGAATGTCGGCATGCTGACACGATCGAGACGGACATTGTCAGCAGAGCAACAGTCTTGATGACTGCTCATGCGCAGGCCGCCGGGGCGAGCTCAGGTACGCGCGGTGGTTCGCCGGTCGAGGACCGATAAGACGAACTCGGCCCACCGGATGTTCTCTTGCTCGAAGGAGATTCCGCGCAGCAACGTCAGATAAGGGCCGACGCGTTCGGCTTCCCCCAGATACGCCTGCTCGCTGCGCCCATCCAGCAGCCGTACGCGCAGCCGTTCGTAGCGGGCTAGTTTCGCCTTCGACCACTCCAATCTCTCGGCTACCACCGAGCGAACGGCCGGAGCGTCCTCGACGTCCATACCCTGCACTTTGACCATCATCTCGTCACGGATGGCAGTGGGCTTGGCGGGCTCTTCGATGAATCGGCGCAGGGCCGCGCGTCCCACAGGAGTGATGGCGTGCAGGCGTTTGTTGGGTCGGCGCTCCTGCTGCACGACGCGGGTCTCGATCACGCCCTCCGCCGCCATGCGATCGAGTTCTCGGTACAGCTGCTGGGGCGTGGCCATCCAGTAGTTCGCGGTCGAAGCATCGAAGCCCTTGGCCAGATCGTATCCGGAGGCCTCGCCCTCCAGCAGTGCCGCGAGTACCGCGTGCCGTAGCGCCATCGGCACAGAATACCACTGGTAGTGATTATTCAATTTTTTGTCTAAAAAAACTCTAGACACTTCCGCTTCTACAGCTATATTGTTCAGATGATTTAATCGATTAATTGAGTATGGAGGTAGGGATGCATCCCTTCCGGGCGGCAGTCGAAGCACGCGACGAAGCCGCTATCGAAGCCTTGTTGGCCGACGACGTGGTGTTCACTAGTCCGGTGGCCTTCAAGCCCTATCCGGGCAAGGCCGTTACCGCGGCCATCTTGCGCGCGGTGATCCGAGTTTTCGAGGGCTTCCACTACGTACGCGAGATCGGCGACACGAACGGGAGCGATCACGCCTTCATTTTCGAAGCTACTGTGGATGGCAAACAGGTCACTGGCTGCGACTTCCTGCACTTCGACGCCGAGGGAAAGATCGACGACTTCATGGTCATGGTACGCCCGCTGTCGGCGGCTACTGCGTTGGCCGCACGGATGGGTGAACAGTTCGAGCGTATCCAACAAGAAACTACCGCACAGCTCGAACGACAGGCGGCCGACTCATGAGTAGCAGGCAGCACAGCGTAGCCGCGCGGACGCGGAGAGGAGACAGCGCATGAACGATTACGACGCCATTGTCATCGGCGCGGGCAATGCCGGCCTGACTGCCGCCGCGACCCTGCAGCGTGCGGGCGCGCGCACTCTGCTAGTGGAAAGGCACAACATTCCCGGCGGCTGCGGAACTTCGTTCCGTCGGGGCCGTTTCGAGTTCGAGGTCGCGTTGCATCAGCTATCCGGCGTCGGCGTGGAAGGACAGCCGATCTCCTTGCGCGAGGGGCTTTTCCAGCAGCTCGGCATCGCTGACAAGCTCGAGTTCGTCCAGGAGCGCGAACTCTACCGCGCGGTGGTCCCCGGACAGCTGGACCTGACCTTGCCCGCTGACTGGGATGGCGCGATCGAGGCCATCGAGGCCGAGTTCCCCGGTAACCGCGATCGGGTTGCGAAATTCTTCGAACTGCTCAAGCAAGTGACGTTCTGGCAGATCGCCGCCATGCGGGGGATGCCGGTCGAGCGAATCGATCCGATGCTGTTCGAATACGGTCTGCGGCCGGTGAAAGATGTTCTCGACGAATACTTCGACGATGAGCGCATCAAGGCCGCGCTCGGCATGTACTGGACCTACCACGGCCAGCCACCTTCGAAACTGCCGTTCCAGGATCTGGCGTTGACGCTGTTCGCCTACTTCGAGTTCAAGCCCTGGCATGTACGCGGCGGTTCGCAGGCTATGTCCGCCGCCATTCTCGACAGCTTCCGCGCTGCGGGTGGCGAGGTGCGGTTCAATACCGGTGTCGACGGTATCCTCACCGAGGACGGCCGGGTACTGGGTGTTCGGCTGGACGACGGCTCCGAAGTGACCGCGCCCGACGTGGTGTCCAACGCTTCCCTGCCCACCACCTACGGCATGCTCGAAGGTATCGATGTGCCTGCTGAGGTGCGTAAAGACTTGGCCACCAGACATATCGGCGTCTCCGGGTTCGTACTGCACATGGGATTGGACGCCTCCCCCGCTGAGCTGGGGTTCACCACCAGCACCACCTTCGTCAACAGGGACACCGACGACGACCGCACCTATAACGCCTGGAAGTCGCTCGAACCCACACGTGGAATCTGCGTGAGCTCCTACGACATCACACCGATCGGCTTTGCGCCCACCGGAGCCACCCATGTCAGCCTGGCGACGCTGCAATACGCCGACATCTGGAAGAACGTGGCTCCCTCGGATTACGCGCGCACCAAGTTCGCCTACGCCGAAACACTGCTCGACCTGTGCGAGTCCGTCACTCCAGGTATTCGCGATGCCATCGAAGAGGTCGATGTCGCGACCCCCTTGACCATGATGCGCTACCTCGGCCACCCGGGTGGCGCCATCTACGGCTACGACCAGGACGCTACCGAGGGTTGGCTGTTCCGTAACAGCGAACGCCGAACCCACGTCCCCGGGCTGCATCTGGCTGGTTCCTGGGTCGGCATGGGCGGATTCCAGCCCACTCTCGAAGCTGGCGCCCGCGTCGCCCGCCGCTTGCTACGCACCAAAGCCGCCTGAACGGAGCACATCGTGATACACCCCCTCGCAGAAAGATTCGATGGCTCGGCCGAGATCCTCGTCGAAATCGACGCCCGCACCCCGGACACTCGCGACTATCTCGCCGAAACCCGCGCCATCGTCGACAGTTACCATCCCAAGCGATTGCAGTTGGTCGTCACCGAGATCATCGACGAGACCACGACTACAAAGACTTTCCGGCTGCAGGGCCTCGACCGAGCCCCACTGCCGCCGTTTCTGGCCGGCCAGTACGTCAATGTCTTCATCGACGGCACCAGCCGCCCCTATGCCATCTCCTCTAGTCCCGCGCAGCTGAGCCACTACGACCTCACGGTGCGCCGCGTTCTCGGTGGCCGCATCAGCAACCTGCTCATCGATACCGGACAGGTCGGCAGGCAACTCACCACCACCGGTCCGATGGGCACCTTCCATCACAACCCATTGTTCCACGGTTCCGATGTGGTGTTCTTGGCCGGCGGCTCCGGTGCCGCACCCGCGATGAGTATGATCCGCGAGATTGTAGACCTCGACCTCGACCGAGGATTTCATCTGATCTACGGCTCCCGCGCCGCCACCGATGTGATCTTCCGCGAAGAACTCGACAGGCTCGCCGCAGCGCACCCGAATATCACCGTCGACCATGTCATCGCAGAACCCACCCCGGATTGGACCGGAGCTACCGGTTTCCTCACCACCGCCACCATCACAGCGTGTGTCGGGGCTCTCGACGGTCGCATGGTCTATGTGTGCGGCCCGCAAGCGCTCTACCCTTACGCGCTCGATCAGTTGACCGCGCTCGGCCATCCCTCTCGCCGCATCCGCTTCGAGGCCAATGGCGCGCCCAGCGACCCCACCACGCAGCCGCACTGGCCCACCGGGTTGGATCCCACCGCCGAGGTCACTGTCACCGTCGGCAGTGCGTCCTTCCTTACTCCTCGCAACCGCCCGCTTCTGGATGCGTTGGAAGACAACGATATTCGCCCTGAGGTGGCCTGTCGTTCCGGCGCATGCAGCATGTGCCGGGTGCGGGTTGTCAAGGGTGAGGTGCACACCGCCGAAGAAGCCGAGCTCCGCCTCTCCGACGCACAGTTCGGCTACACCCATTCCTGCGTCGCCTACCCGATCAGCGACGTAGAACTCGAGCTGTAGCCTCGGGCAGCCCGAGGGCGCATCATTGCCACGATAGTGTCGGGCGATCTCGAAATTCTCACTGTTCGAGGTCGCCGGCACAGCCGATTCCCCAACTCTGATCACCCATGAGCATGTCCAGCCGACCGGAGTGTCGCAGTCGAGAGACGTCGCGCGAGTCCACCGTATGCGCTCACAGCTTCGGTGACTGAACTCTGGTCGGCGGTTTTCACCTGTCATGGGCGGGTATGCCCTGGATATGCGTCCGAAGGAGTATCGGGGTAAGCGGCGGCCCAGTCGCAGAAAGACACCCTGATGGCTCGTATCGACATCGCGGTCACGCACGCGGACCGTGTGCTGTTCCCCGATGACGGAATCACCAAGGGCGACCTCATCGACTACTACGGTGCGGTGGCCACGGTGATGTTGCCGCATCTGAAGGGCCGCCCACTGATGTTGCAGCGATACCCGTGCGGTATCGGGGAGCCTGGCTTCTTTCAGAAGAACTTCACCGGGGCTCTGCCGGACTGGATGGGGCGGGTAGAAGTCGTCAAAGCAGGCGGCACAGTAGTGCACTTGCTCGCCGAACGCCGCGAAGCTCTCGAATGGCTGGCCGAGCAGGATTGCATCACACTGCATGCTTGGCTGTCACGACAAGGCAGATTGAACGCACCCGACCGAATCATCTTCGATCTGGACCCTTCCGATCAAGGCTTCACCACGGTGCGAGCTACAGCCCACGTCCTCCGCGACGTGTTGAACGATCTCGGCCTGGTCCCTTATGTCCAGACAACCGGATCGCGGGGACTGCACGTGGTAGTGCCGCTCAGAGGTGACGCCGATTTCGATATGACCAGGAGTTTTGCCCGTGACGTTGCCGAGCTGGTCGCCGCTGATGCCCCCGCGCACCGTACCCTCGAAATGCGCAAGGAGAAACGCGGTGGTCGGCTCTACCTCGACATCATGCGCAATGCCTACGCACAAACTGCGGTCGCGCCCTACGCTGTGCGGGCTCGTCGCGGTGCGCCGGTGGCCACGCCTTTGGAATGGGATGAACTGAACAGTCCGGATCTGCGATCGGACCGATTCACCATTCGCGACATACCCACGAGACTTGCCGGACAGCGCGACCCGTGGTGCGGCCTGAACCGGCACCGGCGCTCGCTGACTGGCCCGAGGCGACGACTCTCGCGACTGCGCGGCCACCCTGCCTGAACTGGATACTGGCAAGATCCACCGTCCGGCTCGGCAGAGCGCATCCCGCGACACGCGGCACCACACCTGGCTGTGGTCCATCAGAAACGGCTCGGTTCACCGCACCGATTCGAATGGGAAATCCAGCTGGGCGGACAGCAGACGGGCAACCCAGATCGGTCCACTGTCATCAGATGATCTCCCGCTTCTCTCCAGCACAGCACAGTTGGGGAAGGACCGATGTCTCTCAGAGGGCGTCTGAGATCTCGGTCACCGGTCGGCGTGTGACAGCAGGTGTGTAGAGGGACTCCCGGTACGACTGGGGTCACCACACCTGTAGCCGCTATCCGAGAGTCCCTGTGTCAGTGTCGCTTGCCTGCTTGTGCTTGTCGTGCCCGGCCCACGGCGAGTCGCCGAAGTGCCCGTTCTATCCGTCCTCGTCGTTGACCGACGACGAGTGGGCGATCCTGGAGCCGCTGCTGCCACCATTCGGGAATTCCGGCGGCAAGGGGGGTCGGCGGGAGAAGTGGCCGCGGCGGCTGGTCTGTGATGCGATCTTCTACCTCTCGCGAGGCGGGATCGCGTGGCGCAGTTGCCGCACGATTTCCCTCCCGCGAAAACCGTCTACGACATCTACCGGCGGTGGACGAAAGCCGTTGCTTGGCAACGCATCCACGACACACTGCGTGATCGTGCCCGGATCCGCGCCGGGCGTGATGCGCAGCCGACGGCGGCGGTGATCGACTCGCAAACCGTCCGCGGCGCCGACACCGTCGCTGCGGCCTCGATCCAGGACCGTGACGCCGCACACCGGCTGCTGGCCGCTGTGGCGGTCCGTTTCGCCACCATCACGCATGTGTTCGCCGACGGCGGCTACGCCGGACGACTGGTCACCTGGGCGAAAACTGTTCTCACCCAGACAATCCAGATCGTGAAACGCAGCGACACCGCGACCGGTTTCGAAGTCCTGCCCCGCCGCTGGGTGGTCGAACGGACGTTCGGGTGGCTGGTCAAACACCGCCGCTGCGTCCGTGACTACGAAACCCGCCCCGACCACCACGAAGCCATGGTCTATATCGCCGCCATCCACACCCTCACACGACGCTTGGCCCGCACCAGCGGGCCAAGCGAATGAGACCTCAGACGCTCTCTCAGAGGGTGTCTTATGTGGGGAGTTTTGTAGCAGGTGATTCTGAAAGAGCGGCAGCATCGACTCGCGTTGGTGACCGAGGCCGGCTGCTCGGTCACGGTAGTGTGCGAACCGTGGCCCGCATTGCGGGGCGGCGAGACCACGGTCCGCAAGGGCGTGTTCGAGTTGGAGTCAGGCGAGGCGCCGTTGCCCGCCGGACGGGCGCGAGCTTGGCCGAGGAGTTGGATCCGGGGAAGGGATTTCAGTTTCCTTCGTGCAGCGCGCTGATTATTCTTCACGATGAGGATGTAGTGTCCGCCGCCAGTGATGATCGTTTCGACGGTCTGCCAGCAGCGGTGAGCGGCATTGGCGGTGAGCACCCTTCTGTTATCGAATATGCTGGTGCGCAGCCACATCCAGGCCACGATCGCACTGTCGAGGCCGTCGCCGGGGACATGGCTGAGCAGTCTTCGGATCGTGGCTTCTGATAATGCGGACCGTGCTCCGAGTCCGGTCAGGTTCGCTAGCCACTCAGAACCTGGACGTCGACCTGACAACGCTGAAGCTCGGAATGTCATTCACTTTGGAGCAGGCGGGTGCCGCGGCAGCCGAGGTGATCGTCCGCGCTGCCGGTCGCACCAGTCGACGCCCCGCGGACAACGGCGACGGAAGCCCCGGTATAGCTTGAGTTTTAGTACTCCAGCATCACTTCGTGATGTTGTTGGTTCGCATGTGGTTTCGTGGTGGTTGATGAGGATTTGATGGCGTGGTCGATGGGTTTGGAGGAGTTGTTCGGGCGGGTGGCGGGACGGTTTCTGCGGGCGGAGCCGCGGCGGCGGGCGTCGATGAGACCGGTTTTGTGAAGAAGGGGGTGAAACGGCTGGGGTGTGTCAATGTCGGTCGAATGTTGGATCTGGCACGAATTTCGTGATTTCGGTTGGTGACGGTCTTACTCGGTCAACAAGATTCGCTTTCGGAGGAGGTCGGTGTTCGCGCGGCCGAACATCTGCCGTTTCAGCATTTTGATGCGGTTGACCTGGCCTTCGACCGGGCCGGAGCTGTAGGGCAGGGCGAGCCCGGCCGTGACCGCGTCGTGGTCACGGCGCAGGCCACGCACGAACGATCGCAGGGCGGGCTGGTCGTCGGTGTCGACGTCGGCCATCCAGCGTTGCAGGTCGTGGCCGCGGCGTTCACCCATGATCGCGGCGAAGCGTCGAACATAGGTGGTCAAGGCGGTGAGTTGCGGGCTGGCGGCGAGGATGGCATCTAGGGCCCGTTGGTCGGCGGTGTCGAGGTTGGCCGGGTTGGTCATGATCCAGGCTGTTGCTCTGCGAACGGTCGGTGGCTTGCGCGGCGGTTCGGTGGCTCGGGTGAGTATCCGGAAGGGGCGCAGGTAGTTGCGGAGCGTCTTCTCGCTGCCGCGATAGCCTCGGGCGGTGATCTCCTGGAACAGCGCGGCGGTGTTGGTGCAGCCTTCGTTCCACCGTTGCCGCACGTGGGTCTTGTAGTCGTCGAGAACGCCGGGGCGATAGCCGGTCCGGTTGTTGACCAGCAGTTCCTCGGCCGATGCCGCGCGGGCGAAGCGACGGACCGTCCCGCGCGCCAGGCCCAACTGCTGTCCGATACCGCGCAGGCTGATCCCCGCGGCGATCAGCCGGTGGATCTCGGTGTATCGCTGTCGGGTGCGGATCGCAGTCCGATCGCTGCGGTGCTGCGGTTCGGCCGGCATCAGCGGCGCCATCGAGTCGGAATCGGTGAATACGGGTGGCTCGTGTGCTTCGGGGTCGTCGAGGGCGATGGTCAGGCCGGCGCGGTGTCGGGCGACAGTGCGTTCGACCGCGTCGCCGAGGTTGTGCCACAGATGCCAGCGGTCAGCGACCTGGATAGCCTCCGGTGCCCCGCTGCCGGAGCCTTCGGCGTAGGCGCCGGCGCGGTCACGGCAGATGATCTCGACGCCGGGATGAGCACGAAGCCACCCGGCAAGAGTCTCGGCATCGCGATCGGGCAGCACGTCGACCGGCCGACGGGTTTCGATATCGATGAGGATCGTGCCGTAGTGATGGCCGCGCCGCAGCGCGAAATCGTCGACTCCCAGCACCCGTGGTGTCGCCAGCTCAGGGTCAGGCAGAGCGCGGATCTGGCGCAGCAGCGTCATCCGCGATACCGACGCCGCCAACCGTCCAGTCAGCCGGGCACCGGCCCGACCGCCCAGGGCCAGACCGACCGAGTACAGCACACGCTGTAACAGCGTGGTGCGCCGGGCATGGCGGGCGGCCAGTTCCGGGATCTGTTCGGCGAAAGTCCGCCTCGCGCAGCCGGTGTTCTCACAGAACAACCGCCGCACACGCAAACGGATCAGTACTTCGCGACCCGCCACCGCGGTATCGGACAACCGACGCTGGTAGCGACTGTGCACCCGCAACGACGGCATTCCACAGTCCCGGCAGGCCGCTGCCCGGTCCGGAGTGCGAGCCTCGATGAACAACACCGGCCCGGACACAGACACCCGTTCAATCAGCAACTGGGCAAGATGAGGAAACAGGACCGCCATCGGCCCGATATCAGAGCACCGGCGACATCTTCAACGATCAAGCCCAAGAGCGCATCTCGGACGGGTCAATCACGCAATCCGTGCCAGATCCAGTATTCAGCCGGATGCGACACAAATCTCTGCCGCAGCAACGCCGTACCGTCAAGGCCCAGCCCGTAATCGAGGACGACTACCCCGCGACATTAGAGAAGCGATTCCTAACCGTCATCGACGGATGGATGTACCGTCATCCGATTCTCGGTCCCTTCGCCGCGTTCGGCTCGCTGGCCGCGGTGGTGCTCATCGTCGCCTTCGCTACTGTCATGGCTAATGCTTGACAGCCTGGTCGGCAACTCTGCGCGGTGACCACTCAGCCGATGTTTCGCGCGTTCGTACCGTATTTCGGCGGTCGCGGTGTGCGGGACCGCGCAACTCGGGGTCGCAGCGCGTCAGTCAGTGCCTTGTGGTTGCGGTGCCAGCCGGTAGTGGCATGCAACTCGTCCGGTATCCGACCCTTGTCCGATTTGGTAGCCCACGCATAGCTGGCCACGATCACCTTCGTCACAGTCTTGCGTTGACCCAATGTCAGTTCCATCGTCCAGGATCTATCCCGAACAGCGTCGACAGTCGAGAAAGGCGTACCGCACGCGCGCATAATCACCTGAAGCAACGATGATAGCTACGCGCGCATTGTGATGAGTCAACGCGCACGGTTGTCATGACACCTCCAGATGTGGATAACTTTGACCTATGCGAACTAAATGAACTCATAGGTGAGTAGGTTTGCTAGTCGATGAATCGAGCTGTTAGGTTCGGAAACGAGGGTAGAAGAAATTCTATTACTCCCTCATGTTGTGTCACGAAACTGAGATGGAGATGTGCCATGTCCTTTTCCGAAATGATCGCCGGTGTGATCGAAGAGGCTCCCGAAGGTTCGGAGTTGCTGTGTTTCGATCAGGCTTTCCCGGTCATGGGGTAATTGAGGGGTATGGCTCGCCGGTCATGGTCATCGGCCGGTCAGTCGTGATTTACACATGATAGGTGTGGTCGACGGGCATCCGCCCCTCGACCACACCTATCATGTGGGATGGGACTCAATTCGTGTACTGTCACCGGTTCAAAAATTAACGCCGTCGCACTCGATGGCGCGGAAGAACCCATTTTGCGGAGCTGCAGGTGTTGAAACTTCGATATCCCGTCACGTTTACGCTCAAGGGCGACCGAATGATTCTTGGTGCGCCCTATTCGAAGCGTCGGGTGACCGTGCCCGAGCGGCTTCTGCCGCTGCTGATCGAGGAGATCGAGGTCTGTGGTTCGGAACAAGTCGATCAGCCGATCCTGCAGCGGCTGTCCGAGTACGGGTTCACCATCAACTCCGACGAGGGTGAGACTGAGGCTGTTCCGGCGGTGTGGCAGCTCTGGGGAACAGCAGCGTGGGCATTTCACTCTGCAACCCTCGACGCGCCGTTCATTGGGAAAACCACAGGTGATACCGACGAGCGCTTCGACCAGTACTTGTCCGAACTCGGCGAGCGAGATCAGCCGACCGCGCTGGCAGCCACCGAGATACGCGGTGACGAGGTCTACCTACCCAGAGTCGCCCCTCGCGCTCGGGCCGAGTACTTCGAGGTGGTGGAGGACCGCAGAACCCATCGGCGGTTCGACGACGACCCGGTCGGGTTACGAGCTTTTTCTATCCTGATGCAGAAGACATTCGGTCCGGTGTGGTTCTCTTATGCCAACAATATGGGCACCGTTCAACTTCGTAGTGCCGCCAGTGGCGGTGCCCGTCACGACACCGTCCCTTACGTCTATATCGACAAGGTCACCGGTATTCCGCAGGGTGTCTACGAGTACGATGAATTGCTTCATGCGCTTCGCCCGATGCCGTGCCGGATCGATAATGAGCAGCTCGTCGATATCATCTACGGTCAAAACATCATCGACAAAGCCGCCTTTGTCATATTCCTGACCTCGCGGGTCGACCGGTTGCATTGGAAATACCCGCACCCGCGGGCAATGCGGGTCATGTATCAGAATTCGGGCTGCATTGCCCAGCTGTTCTCGATGAACGCCACCGCACTCGGCCTCGGAGGTTCTATGACAGGCGCATTCCAGGACACTTTGTTGTCCGATTTGCTGTCGCTGGACAGCGATCGCGAAATTCCAGTATTCATCATGGCGGGCGGTATACCGAAACTGCGCGATGATGGGCTTCCGCTGCGCCATGCTCACCATGCCGGGGAAGTTTCGGTGGATGCAGGCGAACGTCGATAAATCTACCACTGCGCCGATCTATGTCGGGCAGTTCCTTATCGCATCGACGGGATACGCATCGACCATTGCGCTGACCTACGTGATCATTTCGGCATCGGATCACAACTACACCTCGGTCGGGGCTGTTTCTGCACTGTACGCGGTCGCCGGGCTGGTCGGGACTCTCAATGGCCCGCTTCTGATCCGCAAAATCGGCACGCGAGCAACGATCATGCTGTCGGCTTTCGGTTGCGCTGTGATGCAGATCGGTGCGTGGTTGTGCTTCGAGCGGGGCCTGCTGTTCGCCGGATCGGCCGCAGCGGTTTGCAGCGGGCTCATGATCGCGCCAGTCACTGCGGCCATGACCGCTCTATTGCGAGAGACCGTTCCTGCTTCGGTTCTCAGGAGCAGTGTGGGCCGGCTGCGGACCATGCGCAACGTAGCCATTGTGGTTGGTCTGGTAGCAGGCAGCCCGGCGATAGCGGCATTCGGTGCGCCGATGCTGTTACTGGCCGACGGCATATTCAAAATCTGTGCTGGTGCAGTGTTTCTGTGGTCTCCCGGTCGTCAAAGACACGAGAAACCCCCGCCGGTCAGACGCAGTGCGGGGTTCAGGCTGCTTGCAGGCAACCCGGCCTTTCTGGTTGCGGCATGCCTGGAAGTGCTTTTCCAGCTCTGTTGGGGCGCAGTGACTCAAGTCGGTGCTCCGGCACTGTACGCGTCCTCAGGGCGAGGTGGCCAGTGGCTGGTGCTCGCAGCGGCGCCGCTGGTGGGTGCGGTGCTGGCCGGTATCCATACCTCCCGGGTCTCGACCGCGCCTCGGCTTATCTCACCATTACTGATCGTCGGCGTAGCAGCTGCCTGGCCGATCGCCATCGCTGCCGAAATCAACATCGTGCTCAGCTTCGGTCTGGGCATGATCGGCGGCGCGGTCATGGAATACCTAGCAGCGACCTGGATCTCGGCGATGGGGCTCGTCCTGGGACCTCAGGAATTCGCGGCGCTGTTCGCCGCGCAGATAGCGCTGGGTCTGGCGGTCGCACCGATCAGCAGATTCACTGGCGGGCTGCTATTGGAGGCGGTCGGAGCACACACATCGATGGTCGTGATCGGATGCCTGATTACCTCGATCCCAGCGCTCACTCTCGCCTGCCGTCCACTTATCCGTAACGACGCAGAAATCCAGAACCAGTGGGAGGCCGCTCGTGCTTGACCGACACCAACCAGACCAGGAACGGATCTGGGACTCCTGGGCCGAGGTCTATGACAGCTGGCATGCTCGAGAAAATCCCGAATCGCCGGCGCGATTCCTCAGCGCTCTGGCGACTCGGACGAACGCTGCTCGCATCTTGGAACTTGGTATCGGGACCGGCCGCGTCGCTTCGCTGCTCGCCCAACAGTGCGACGCTGCGGTGTTCGGGGTCGACATATCCGCAAAGATGGTCGAGCAGATCGACGAAAAACATCCGACGCTGGATATCACCGCCGTCCAGGGCGACATGGCTGATCTGCCGCCGTGGAATGAGTTCGACATCGTTTACTCGGTGTACAGCAGCATGCTGAACCTGACCGATCAGGCGAGCGTGCGTCGCTGCGTCACCTCGGTCAGTGCGTCGCTACGCCCTGGTGGATACTTCGTCGTCGAGAACATGTACCCCCAGCCTGGAGCGATACCGCCGACTCCGCGCCTGGCGGTCCGTTCGGTCACCGACGAGGCGGTGATGCTTTCAGCGTCGAAGTCGGACTTCCACGCCCAGCGCATCACGATGCAGGAAATCCTGATCACCGCTGGAGGCGGCATTCAGATGTTTCCCATCGAGATGCGCTACCTCACCCCACCGGAGCTGGACCTGATCGCCGAGCTGAACGGATTGCAGCTGCTGGAACGGACCGGCGACTTCGACGCAACGCCGTTCACGCGCAACAGCACTCGCTTCGTGGCTGTCTATCAGAAGTCGAACTGCGCAGCTCTCTAGAAAGAGGAGAAGACCATGGCCATAGCTGAAGCCGCAACCAAGGACGAGACCGGTACACCGCCCTACTGGGTGAGCAGGATGTTCGCCGACATTTATGACATCAACGACGATCCCGCAGGCCCGCAGGCGCTCGAAGCATGCGCGGTGAGCAAAATGTTCGAAGCCAGCTCGAGCCTGGGCACACCGCTGGTCGCGTTGCCGAACATGCTGGAGGCGGCGCGGCGCGCCGACTACCTGACGAACATGCTGAGTACCTTCAAAAATGTCGGGATGGTCCATCATAACGAGCAGTACGTCGCGCAGATGTCCGAAGACTACGTCGCACCGTTGGCTGCGCTGTTCGCTGACGGCGTGCGCCGCGAGCTTAGTGTGGAGCTGATGTCCAACGGCGTCGGCCGCTACATTCACTACCGAGGCACCGGTGCGCACCATTTCATCCACGTCGACAAGCCGTCGTTCGGCGACGCCACCGCGCTGGTAGTTCTGGACTACGCCCCGTCGGCCGAGCCAAGCTCGGGCGTCCCGTCGGAAACTCGGTTCGTCACCGGTTCGGGAGTGGAATCGTTTCGCTCCGAGCCAGGAAATGCCGTAGTCTTCGACGGCCGCTACCTGCCGCACGGCCGCACACAGCTGCGCGAAGGGGAAACGGTGACGATCGCACTGCTAGGGATGATGCGTAAATGAGCATTGCCTCAGCAGTTTCGGCATCTGCGCACTGGCACTGCTACAAGTGGTTCGGTCCGGGGAAAGAGCTTCTCGACAGAGGAAAACGAGACCCGATAATCAGCGAGCGCGAGTTTCTATCCTCCAGGCTCCCGGCCAGCCTGACTCGGGACGAGTTGAAACGTGGAAGCCACGCGATCGCAAGTACGTACCAGACTCCTGAGGAAGCTTTCGGCTGGGCGGCCTCGCAGTACCAGTCGATCGAAGACTCCCTGATCGAGCCTCCGCTGCTGTTTCCCGAGTTCTCCTACCGCGCCCCCTACACCGTTCCGTCCCTGCACCGCGGACAAGACGTTGTCTGGGGCTTCTGGACCAAGAACGCGACGTTCCTGTCGCTGGTGATCCTGGCCTGCGGCGGACAACGCGGTGTGTGCCCGACAACCGCGAGAGTCGCATGACGACACGACGCGACCGGTGGCGCCGCGCCTGGCCGTCGATGCCGCAGACCGATCTCGAGCAGTACCTCCACCGCATCGGTTATCAGCACACGCCGACAGAACTAGAGGCACTGGTGACCGCGCACCTGTACGCGTTCCCCTTCGTCTCAGTTCCGCACCACCCCATCGAGTCGATGGACCACGCGATCCGGGCCGCGTGTCACGAGTTCGGCGTCGGCGACTGCTTCTTCAACTCCATCGTGTTACGCGCCGCCCTCGACCGCCTCGGTTTCACCGTGCATGCGGCACTGGCCCGGCCGACACCACCCGGATACGAAGACTGCGCGCTGCCACCAACACACGCAATCCTCATCGCACACACCAAGGGCACCAACTTCCTCATCGACGTCGGATTCGGTGTGGACGGCCCGAGAACGATAGTGCCACTCGACGGCTCCACGATCGAAAACCCAACATCCGCACAAGCCTGGTGGACACGCGACACCAGTGACAGACAGTTCACACTGCACTACCGCAACGGCACGATATCGCGGCCCCTCTACGAGTTCACCGCCGAACCCGTGCAACCAGCCGACTACCACGCTATGAGTTTCTACGCATCGAACGCCACGGACTCACCGCTGTCCTCAGCCGTCGTGATTCATGCACTCACCCCAACAGGCGGTATCCGGGTCTCCAACACCACCATCGACCGCAAACACACAGACCAACTCACCAGACAGTCGGCCAGCACCATCGATCTAAACGACTTCCTGCGCAACGAAATCCGGATCGGCAACCCCGCCACCCGCACACAGATCATCACGCAGCTCGTCGCCCAACTGACTGAACAGCACACCGACATATGAAAATATCCCTGCACCCCAGGCGGGATCGCCAGAAAACTGTACGGTAAGCAGCTCTTTCTCATATTCAGTCGGGTGGTCCCGAGCACTTACAGGGTGTCTTACGTGGGTGTAATTCGTTGTCCGGCATAGTGTGACCCGTGGTCGATCTGACCTGACCCCTCTGTTCCGGGTGATCTGGCCCCCGCTCAGGAGGCCGCGGTTATGAGAGTTGAGGCAGACTGACCCGCAGGAGGTCACGATGCCGAAATCCTTTCCGCTGGCGATGCGCCGACAGGTGTGTGCTCGGCTGCGAGCCGGTGAGCTCGTCGCCGAGATAGCGGCCGAGACAGGGATCTCGCCTGCCACCTTGTTCCGGTGGAAGGCGCAGGTCCTCGTCGATGCGGGAGTCCGTGAGGGTATTCCGAGTGTGGAAGCCGACGAGCTGGCCTCGGCGAAGAAGCGGATCGCCGTGCTGGAAGCCGAATTGAAACTCACTCGTGACGCCTGCGAATTGTTCGATGCGCAGGCGGTGGTGTCCCCAAAAGGCGGATCGCGGTCGTCGAAGGGCTGATCGTGCTCGGGCATTCGGGGCGGTCGGCCTGCCGAATCGCTGGAGTGCACAGATCCACCTTTCTACGGCAGCGGCGGCAGCCGTTGTCCACAAGAATGATTCGCAGGATCGTGGTCGCCGATGAGATATCCAGGATTCATGCCCGGTCCCGCGGAACGTACGGCAAACGCCGGATCAAGGCCGCGTTGCTGGCCGAGTGCGACATGATCGTCAACCACAAGCTGGTTGCCTCGATCATGGCCGAGCGGGGGCTGTTCGGCTTGCCCAGACGCAAACGGCGTGGCCACCCGATGCTCGCGGTGAGCACTCCTGAAGACCTGGTGAACCGAGCCTTCGCCGCTGCTGGTCCCAACGAGCTGTGGTGCACCGATATCACTGAACATCCCGCTAGAGACGGAAAAGTCTATTGTTGCGCCATTCTGGACTGCTTCAGCAAGAAGATCGTCGGCCGAGCCTTCTCCACCATTGCCGACACGCTGTTGGTCAACAACGCGGTCAACATGGCAATGACAGAACGCGTCACCACCGAGGGGCTGATCGTGCATGCCGATCACGGACCACAGTTCACCTCGTGGTCGTTCGGTGAGAATCTCCGCT